>JAIKZF010000026.1 GCA_024682455.1 Ruminiclostridium sp.
AGGAGACATTGACCGGGGCGGCATATTTGCGCAGCTACTCGGCACGCTTATGCTTATAGAGCAGGACGAGCGCGAGCGGATAAAAGGCCTGATAGTCAACAAATTCCGCGGCGACAAGACGATATTCGGCAGCGGTGTTGAAATTCTCGAACAGCGCGGCAGAGTTCCGGTCGCGGGGGTCGTTCCGTACATAAAGTGCGACATCGAGGACGAGGACAGCCTTTCGGACAAGCTCGGTAACCGCTCCGCAAGCGGCATTATCGACATTGCCGTGATACGCCTGCCGCATATCTCGAATTACACGGATTTTGACGTGTTCCTGCAATATGACGGAGTCTCAGTGCGCTATGTGACGAAATATCCTGAGCTCGGCGAGCCGGATATGATAATTATTCCCGGCACCAAAAGCACGATAGCGGATATGCGCTGGCTGCGTGAAAGCGGCTTTGAGACCGCGATAAATAGAGCCGCCGGAAGGGTGCCTGTGTTCGGCATCTGCGGCGGTTATCAGATGTTGGGCGCAAAAATAGCCGACCCCGGAAACTCCGAGGGCGGCGGTGAGATCGAGGGTATGGGGCTGCTCGAGACCGATACGGTCTTTTCGGCGGAAAAACACCAAACGCGGACAAGCGGGCGTTTCGCGGAGATCGGAGGTATGCTGTCGGCTCTTTCGGGGCTGATTTTCACAGGCTACGAGATACACATGGGCGAGACCTCCGGCAGCGCGGAAAAGCTCCTCGACTGCGGAGGAGCGTATTCCGGCAGCGTTTACGGCTGCTATATCCACGGGATCTTCGACGAGCCGCAGGTGTCGGAGGCTGTCGTCCGCACGCTTTACGAGCGCAGGGGACTGCGCTTTGACGGCACGGGCATCGACCGCGCCGCGTACAAGGAAAAGCAGTTCGACATCCTCGCGGACGGGGTGCGGAAAAACCTCGATATGGAGCTTATTTACAGTATCATCGGTCAGCGCTGATAAAGCGTGTACAGCATAGCGTTCAGAATGGCGGCGGCAACATTGCTTCCGCCTTTTCTTCCTGCCGCTACGATGTACGGGGCTCCGGCTGTCATTATCAGCTTTTTTGCCTCGACGACGTTCACAAAGCCTACCGGAACGCCGACTGTCAGCGCGGGACGGAATCTGTTCTCCGTTATCAGCTCATAAAGCCTTATCAGCGCGGTAGGTGCGTTGCCGACCGCGTAGATGAGCTGTCGGTCGGGGAACCGGTATGCCGCCTTTTCGACAGAGACCGCTGCACGGGTGATCCCGCGCTTTTTGGCTTCCTCGGCGACATCGGGGTCGGACATGAAGCAGCAGACCTCACAGCCGAGCGCTTTGCATGCGGGCTTGCTGATACCGGAGTAAGCCATCTGCGTGTCGGTAACTATCACCGCGCCCGCTTTCAGAGCGGCTATCCCGAGCTCAGCGGCGTTTTCCGAGAAACGCAGGTTTTCCTTATAGTCAAAGTCGGCTGTCGTATGCACACAGCGCTTGACTATCAGCTTTTCATGCTCTGTGAACGCCGACATATCGCCGATCTCGCTTTCTATTATCTCCATGCTGCGGCGCTCTATATCGGAGGGAAGTATATTTTCAATATCCATAATGCGCTCCTTTCCTGTATAGAGTACGTTGATATCAAGAGTGATAAGCCCGATATACAAAAAAACAGCCCGGCATAGCACCGGGCTGTATCTGCCTTACTTAGCAACTGCGTCCTTAAGAGCCTGTCCTGCCTTGAAAGCGGGAACCTTTGTAGCCTTGATCTTGATCTTCTTCTTTGTCTGGGGGTTGATACCTGTTCTTGCCGCACGCTCACGAGCCTCAAAAGTGCCGAAGCCAACGAGCTGAACCTTGCCGCCCTTAGCGAGTGTTTCGGAAACGATAGCGGTGAAAGCGTCGAGAGCCTTGCCGGAATCCTTCTTTGTGAGTTCTGTCTTCTCAGCGATAGCCGAGATGAGTTCTGCCTTTGTCATGATAAATACTCCTTGATCAATGTATTTGGTGAAAGCTGATATTCACCGTTCACAACTGACATTATAGCGTATTTTTATTCATTTGTCAATAAATTTCGTGAAAAAAATGCCTAAAAGTTGAAAAAAACATTATTTTTTTAGGGATTTACATGGTTTTGTCCGTGAAAAGCCCTTCCGGAGGCGTTTCGTCGTCGTCCTCGGCGTATTCGAGTATGTCTCCGGGCTGACATTTCAGCACCCGGCAGATAGCGTTGAGGGTAGAGAAGCGAACTGCGCTGACCTTGCCGGTTTTCAGCTTCGAGAGGTTGACGTTCGCCACGCCCACCTTTTCGGACAGCTCGTTGAGGGACATCTTTCTGTCCGCCATCACCCTGTCAAGTCTTAATATGATCGCCATACCGCACCGTCCTTACAGAGTCTCGTCCGATTCCTTCTGGAGCCTTCCGCCGTACTCGAACACATAGGTGAACGCGGCGAACACCGCCCCGACCAGCATGACCGGGAAATTGACGGCGTAAGCGAACGTGAACACGCTTCCTCCCTCGATCATGAGCCCTGTCAGCGGGAACAGGTTGCCGAGCGCTCCGCCCAGCGTCAGGGTCGCTCCGAGCCGTTTCATGCGCCAGGTGACATCGGCGGAGAACGGGGTCTCGGACTTTCTGAGAGTATCGAATATTAAGCCCGTATTCATCGAGACTATAAGTATAAGTCCGGCGTAATATATGAGGAACATCGTTTTCATCAGCATCAGGATATCCGCGCTTTCACAAATCTGCATAACGAAGCCGATTATCAGGAACAACAAGAACGCTCCGACAATAAATACCGCGGCGACGGACACGCGCCGGATCATATCGCACGTGTTCCTGTATCTTTCTTTCGAAGAAACGGTCTTTGTTTCATTGTTATTCATAGTGTTTTCCTCCTTAAAGCGTCTCGTCCGATTCCTGCTGGAGCTTGCAGCCCTTTTCAAAGATCAGGGCAAATGCGATAAAGATAAGTCCGACCACCATAAACACGAAGCCAAACGCTGTCGCGTCCCAGAACCAGTTGTTTTCGAGCTTGTCGATAAGAAGATTGGAGATAAGAAACAGCAGTGCGCCCAATATGCCGCCTCCGCACAGCAGATAACCGAGTCCCTTCATCTTATCGGCGATGTCGTATTTAAAGGGCGTGTCCGATTTTTTCAGGCGCCCGAAAATATGGCGCATATAGTTTGCGGTAAGAAACAATACGGTCAGATAGTAGCTGTAAAACTCGGATCTTGTTATATCCTCCGAGGTCGGCCGCCCGTCTGCGATCTGTCCGATGACCGCTATGGAGCAGAGCACCGCGAGCACTGCGAGTATTACCGAAAAGCCGAGCGAATAGCCATAGATCAGACCGCATATCCCTTTATATGCTCCCTCCGGAGTTCCTGTTCTGTTTTTATTTTCAGATGTAACTGTTTTCATAACAATTCCTTTCCATTGGTTCCCGAAATTCCTCTGTAAGCTTACTGTGATTACACTATACCACAAAAATATACGTTTGTCAATAGTTATTTAACGAAAAACATTAAAAAATATATTATTTTCGTAATTTGCCTTAAAAAACTGCCGGAGAAGAGGAAACAAAAAAGGCCACAGACCGCGCTCAGTCGCGATCCGTAGCCTTTGATCTTTTATTATACGTCAGAATGGGGCAGGGGAGCTTATACAGTCGAGCCCTTGTTCACGAAAACGGGATAGTCTATCGTGCCGCCGATGCTCCTGTAATTGCCGATAACGACATTCTTGTCCGCGATGACGTAGTTGAGTTCGCACTTGTCGCCGACCTCGGTATCCTGCATGAGTATGCAGTTCTTTACCACAGCGCCCTTGCCGACCTTTACGCCTCTGAACAGAACGGAGTTCTCAACGGTACCCTCAACTATGCAGCCGTCGGCGATCATGCTGTTCTTGACAGCGGCGTCGAGACCGTACTTTGCGGGAGCCTCGTCACGAACCTTTGTGTAGATCGGGTCATCGAGGTTGAAGAGAGCCTTGCGGTTATCTCTGTTCATGAGCTCCATATTCGCCTGATAGTAAGAGCGTATGCCGTCTATCTGTGCGTAGTAGCCGGTGAACTCATAGCCCACTACCTTGAATTCCTTCAGGCGGTGCTGGAGAACGTCCACCTCGAAGCTGTACAGGTTGCGGCTTGCAGCGCTGTTGATGATCTCAAGGACGAAGTCCTTGGACATCACGAATATGTTCATGCTCGCGTCGAGAGTTCCTGTGAGCTCGGGACGAACGAGAACGTCGTATACCTCGTTGTTGTCGTCCACCTTGAGGATAGTCCTCATTCTGGTCTGCTCGGGCGTGAATTCCTTCTTGCCGTAAACTACGGTGATGTCGCCGCCCTTTTCCTCGTGATAGTCGACGAGCTTCTTGAAGTCGAGGTTCGCGATGCAGTCGCAGTCGGACATTACCACATAGTCAGCGTCGGACTTGTTTATGAATGCCTTCACGCCCACAAGAGCCTCAAGTCTGCCTCTGTACAGGCCCGTGATCTCGTTGGAGTAGGGGGGGAGGAAGTGCAGCCCGCCGTTCTTGCGGGAGAGGTCCCACTCGTCGCCGGAGCCGACGTGGTCGAGCAGGGACTGGTAATTGGATTTTGTTACTATGCCCACAGTCGAAATGCCGGAGTTGACCATATTCGAGAGCGGGAAGTCGATGAGTCTGTATCTTGCGCCGAACGGTACCGAAGCCATAGCACGGTTCTTGGTAAGGTCGGTCACCGTCATGTCATGCATATTGGCGAAGATAAGACCGAGTACATTAGACATATTAGCCATTGTTATATATTTCCTTTCGATACTTGTTGATATAGTTTATTCATCTTGGGAGATCATAGCCTTAGGCGGGATAACGTGGTTATCGGAGATATTGATCTTGTTTCCGACTACCGCGACGCCCCATTCGTCTCTGTTTTCAACATTCTCGGGTCTTTCGCCGATATGCGCGCCCTCGCCGATGACACATTCCTCACCGACGATCGAATACTCGATGACCGCGCCCTTCTTTACTATGGTGTTCGGCATGATGATGCTGTAGCGCACCTTTGCGCCCTCTTCGATGACAACGCCGTCGAACAGCATCGAGAAGTCAGTCTCGCCCTCGATATCGCAGCCCTCAGCCACCATCGAGTTCTCGATCTTGCTGTTGGGACCCGCGTAGTGCGGCGGCATAACGGGATTTCTCGAATAGATCTTCCACTTGGGATCGTAGAGGTCAAGCGGAACGTTCGGGTCGAGGCAGTCCATATTTGCTTCCCAGAGGCTGTCGATAGTTCCGACGTCCTTCCAGTAAGCGTCGAAGTGGTAAGCCACCAGTTTGCTGCCCTCGTCGAGCATAGCGGGTATGATGTTCTTTCCGAAGTCCTTTGTCGCGCCCTCGTCGTTCTCGTTGGCGATGAGGTGACGCTTAAGCGTAGCCCATGTGAAGATGTAAACGCCCATGGAAGCGAGGTTCGATTTCGGCTCCTTCGGCTTTTCGGCGAACTCGGTGATAGTGCCCTCCTCGTCGGCAGTCATAATGCCGAAGCGGGAAGCCTCCTCCCACGGTACCTCAAGCACCGCGATAGTAGCCTCTGCCTTCTTCTTCTTGTGGAAGTCGAGCATCTTCGAGTAGTCCATCTTGTAGATGTGGTCGCCGGAAAGAACGGCAACATACTCGGGGCTGTATCTGTCGATAAAGCTGATGTTCTGGTAGATCGCGTTTGCCGTGCCGGTGTACCACGACTTGCCGGAAGCGGTCTCATAGGGCGGCAGCACGTGCACGCCGCCGTGAACGCGGTCGAGTCCCCACGGGTGGCCGTTGCCGATGTACTCGTTGAGCACAAGGGGCTGATACTGTGTGAGAACGCCGACGGTATCTATTCCCGAATTGACGCAGTTGGACAGCGGGAAGTCGATGATCCTGTACTTGCCGCCGTAGGGAACGGCAGGCTTAGCCATATTCTGGGTCAGCGCGTACAGTCTGCTGCCCTGACCGCCCGCGAGCAGCATAGCAACGCATTCTTTTTTAACATGGTTCATAGAATTTGTCCTCCGATAGTTTTTTAAAATATGATCAATTCTTTGCCTTCGGTTTTCTGCCGCGCTTTTTCGGCGCTTCACCCGCGGCGGTCTCCTTCGTTTCCGCGGCAGGCTTTTCAGCCGCTTCTTTCTTCGCGGCGGGCTTTCTTGCGGACTTTGCCTTTTCGGTCTTGGAAGCCGCGGCTCTTACGTGCTTTTTCGGAGCCGCCTCCGCCTTTAAGGCTTCCTCGGCCTCCTTTGCGGTCTGCTCTGCGACGCGTGCGGCCTCCTCGGCAGCCCTGAGAGCCTCCTCGGCGACCCTCTTAGCCTCTTCCGCCGCCTTTGCAGCCTCCTCGGCTATGCGCTTCTTTTCGTTGCGCTTTTCGGCTGCCTCGCGCTTCTTTGCGGCCTTTTCCTCCTTGGCTCTTATCACAGCGAGTTCAGCCTCATAGTCCTTCTTCTTCACGCAGCGGAAGAACATAGCGGACATAGGCGCGATCTTTACGGATATTGCGAACTTCTCGCCGTGCATATCCTCTCTGCGGGAGCTTACGATACCGTTATGCGACGGAGCTCCGATATCCTCGGAGGAGAATACCTCCTGATAGTCGCCGTAGAACGGTACGCCGAAGCTGTAGCACTCGTGGTATTTAGGCTGGAAGTTGAATACGCAGACAAGCTCGTCGCCCTTCTTGTTGAAGCGGCGGAATACGATGACGCTGTTCTCGTTGTCGTCGCTGACGATCCACTTGAAGCCCGTCCAGTCGTTGTCGACCTCCCACAGCTCGCTGTTGTCGAGGTAGAACTTATTGAGCGCCTGCTCGTATTCCCAGAGCTTTCTGTGATCTTCGAACTCCAGAACGTCCCAGTCGAGTCCGGTCTTGTAGTTCCACTCCTTGAACTGCGCGAACTCCTGACCCATGAACATCAGCTTCTTGCCGGGGTGAGCCATCATATATCCGAGGAAGGTGCGGAACGACGCGAAGCGCAGGTCGCGCGGACCGCTCATCTTGTCGAGCATCGAGCACTTTCCGTGAACGACCTCGTCGTGCGAGATCGGCAGGATATAGTTCTCGGAGAAGGCGTAGTAGAACGAGAACGTCACGAGGTTGTGGTGGTCGTGTCTCCACTCGGGGTTCATGGACATATAGGCGAGCATATCGTTCATCCAGCCCATGTTCCACTTGAAGTTGAAGCCCAGACCTCCGACGTCCGCGGGCTTTGTGACCATAGGCCACGCTGTGGACTCCTCCGCGATCATCAGGATATTCTGGAACTCGCCGAACAGCGAGGAGTTGAGCTTCTTGAAGAACGCCACTGCTTCGAGGTTCTCGTTGCCGCCGTAGCAGTTGGGTCTCCATTCCTTCCTGTCGTAGTCGAGGTAGAGCATCGAGGCGACCGCGTCAACGCGCAGACCGTCGATGTGGTACTTGTCGAACCAGTAGGTCGCGTTGGAGATGAGGAAGCTCTGTACCTCGGGCTTGCCCCAGTCGAACACGCGTGTGCCCCAGTTGCGGTGCTCCATTTTGAGCGGGTCGGAATATTCGTAGCAGCACTCGCCGTCGAACTCGTAAAGTCCCGCCGCGTCCTTGGGGAAGTGCGCCGGTACCCAGTCGAGGATAACTCCGATGTCGTGCTGGTGGCAGTAGTCGATGAACTGCATGAAGTCATGCGGCGTGCCGAAGCGTGAGGTCGGCGCGAAATATCCTATGCCCTGATATCCCCACGAGCCGTCGAACGGGAACTCCGCTACCGGCATCATCTCGATGTGTGTGTAGCCGAGCTTCTTAACGTAGGGAACGAGCTCCTTCGCGCACTCCATATAGTTGAACAGCTCGTCCTCGGAGTTCTTGTGCTGCCATGAATTGAGGTGGACCTCGTAGATATTCATGGGAGACTCATAGACGTTCTTCTGAGCGCGCTCGTCGAGCCACTTCTTGTCCTTCCACTTGTAGCCGCCGATATCGTAGATCTTTGTCGCGGTGTTGGGTCTTGTTTCCATGTGGAAGCCGTAGGGGTCGGCTTTGAGCCGGACCTGTCCGTAGCGGCTCTCTATGCTGTACTTGTAGGTGTCGTACTGTTTGAGACCGGGAATAAACAGCTCCCAGATGCCGTCGTCACCGAGCTTGTTCATCTGGTGCGCGTAACGGTCCCACTTATTGAAGTCGCCTACGACGCTGACGCTTGCCGCGTGTGGAGCCCAGACTCTGAAAACTACGCCTTTCTTCTTATCCACCTCGGTAAAATGAGAGCCGAAGAAATCGTAGCCTCTCGAAATATTGCCCTCGTGGAAAAGGTGCAGAGGAAGCTTGTATTCCTCAGGTAATTCATATCCCATGGCAAAAAACTCCTTTCACTTTTAAGGTACAGACTCATGAGAAGTCAGGCTGTTGTAAGCAACTTTCACTAATATACCTATTATTATGATGATATTATAGCACATTCTACCAATTGTTGCAATAGGTTTAGTGAAAAAATATGAAATATGCTGTATTTCAACATCGAAATTTGTAAAATATAACAATATAATCGGAGCTTTAAGGCAAAAAAACAGAGAAACGTGTCCTCGTTCCTCCGTTTCTCTTTTCCGTTAATCTCCCTTTTGTGCGAGAAGCGGCGAGTAATGCTCGCGGAACGCCTTGAAATCCCCCTTGTCGAGAGCATCACGTATCTTCTCCATGAGAGTGTTGTAGAAGTACAGGTTGTGCATGACCGCGAGCCGTCCTCCGAGCTGCTCCTCAGCCTTGAAAAGGTGCCGGATATAGGAGCGTGAGAAATTCCGGCAGGTCGGGCAGTCACATTCGGGGTCGAGAGGTCCGTCGTCGGTGATGAAGCGCTCGTTCTTCGCGTGTATGATGCCGTGCCATGTGAATACCGTGGAGTGGCGGGCGTTGCGGCTGGGCATTACGCAGTCGAACATATCTATCCCGCGGTACACAGCCTCGATGATATTCGAGGGCGTGCCTACCCCCATGAGGTAGCGGGGCTTGTCGTACGGCGCGTACGGCACGACCTCGTCGAGCACATGATACATCACCTCGGTAGGCTCGCCCACAGCGAGGCCTCCCACAGCGTAGCCGTCAAGTCCGAGCTCCGCTATCTCCTTCATGTGCTTCACGCGCAGGTCGTCGTAGGTCGCGCCCTGATTTATCGCGAACAGGAGCTGCTTCCTGTTTATGGTCTCCGGCAGGGAATTGAGGCGCTCCATTTCAGCCTTGCAGCGTATCAGCCAGCGCGTGGTGCGCTCGGTCGAGGCGGCGGCGTAGCTGTACTCGGCGGGGTTCTCGACGCACTCGTCGAACGCCATTGCAATCGTCGAGGCAAGGTGCGACTGTATACGCATACTTTCCTCGGGTCCCATGAATATCTTCCGACCGTCAACGTGGGAGCTGAAATACACTCCCTCCTCCTTTATCTTCCGGAGCTTCGCGAGGGAGAACACCTGAAAGCCGCCGCTGTCGGTGAGTATGGGCTTGTCCCAGTTCATGAACTTATGCAGCCCGCCCATTTTGTATATCACACCGTCGCCGGGGCGGATGTGCAGGTGGTAGGTATTGCAGAGCTCCACCTGAGTTTTGAGCTCACGCAGATCTATCGAGGACACTCCGCCCTTGATAGCGGCTGCGGTGCCGACGTTCATGAAGAACGGCGACTCTATCACGCCGTGTGGCGTTGTGAAGCGTCCGCGACGTGCTCTGTCCTCTGTTTTCAATATCTCAAACTTTGAATTTTCGCTCATACGGTCAGCCCTTCAACCCGCGCGCCTGTCTGTCCATATTCTCGACCACGATGTCGTAGATCTCGCCGAGGGAGGCGCAGTATTCGAGGACTTTCCACGGCTCATTGGTGTGGTAGTGTATCTTTATCAGATCCTCGTCACCTACCGCGAGGAGGCTGTCACCCTTGAAATTCTCCTTGATGTAAGCGTCGATCTCATCTTCGTCGAGGTTTTCTCCTTCGATGAGGAGCTGTGTGTCGTATCTGTATTCCAGCATTTTTTTGTTTCCTTTCATATCAGTTTCATAAGCTTGCAGTTATCTATCCCGGCGCTCCAGAAGTCCTTCAGCGGTATATTTCCGACCTGACAGACAATGCTGCAGTTCATGGCGCTGTGACCGACTATCAGCACATCTTTTCCGTTATAGGTAAGCGGGTATACCTTTTCTTTCAGGAACTCTCCGGTCCTTGCGAAAAGCTCTTCGAGGCTCTCCGCTCCGCCGGGCGGGGCTTTGTATTTTTCGGGTGTGTAGAACAGCACATTTATCGGGCAGTCGGGGATATCGAAGCTGTTTTCGAGTCCCTCATATTCGCCGAAGCACATTTCCATGAGTCTGTCGTCTGTTATTATCGGCACATCTCTGTTTTTCAGGAATATCTCCGCGGTCTCTTTCGCGCGTATCAGCGGGGAGCAGAAGCAGATATCGAAATGCACGTCCCTGTATTCCTCGGCGGCGCGGGCTGCCATTTTTCTGCCGACGTCGTTGAGCGGTATATCGGTACGCCCCTGCAATTTGCGGAGGTCGTTCCAGTCGGTTCTTCCGTGGCGCATTATATATAGCATAATTTACTTTCTTTCTATTATTTCTGCCTCGCAGTTGCTTGTAAAGGCGTACTACCTACCCCCGCTGCAAGGCGAAGCGATTTGTTTTAGGAGCCGGCCCTTTTTTAAAAGGGCTGGCCGCCGGAGGCACTCGAGCGTAAGCGGCCACTCGAGCGCAGCGGCTACTCGAGCGTAAGCGACCACTCGAGCGTAAGCGGCCACTCGAGCGCAGCGACTCTCAGGAGATAAACATACTGTCGCCGAAAGAAAAGAAGCGGTATCTCTCATTGATAGCCTCGCGGTAGGCGGCGAGGGTCTTTTCTCTGCCGAGGAACGCGCTGACGAGCATTATCAGCGTGCTTTCGGGCAGGTGGAAGTTCGTTATCAGTCCGTCGATCACCTTGAACTCATAGCCTGGGTAGATGAAGATACCGGTGCTTTCGGAGCAGGGGCGCACCTCGCCGTACTTCTGCGTGCACGCCTCGAGGGTGCGGCAGGAGGTGGTGCCGACCGCTATCACGCGGCCGCCGTTCCTTTTATGCTCCTCTATCTTTTCTGCCGTTTCACGAGGTATCGTGAAATGCTCGGTGTGCATCTTGTGGTCGAGAATGTTTTCCTCCTTGACCGGCCGGAATGTCCCGAGCCCGACGTGCAGAGTCACGAACGCAGTATCGACGCCCTTTGCGCGTACGGACTCAAACACCCTCTCCGTAAAGTGCAACCCCGCGGTCGGAGCAGCCGCCGAGCCTGTCTCGCGGCAGTATATCGTGTTGTATCTGTCCTTGTTTTTGAGCTTTTCCGTGATATACGGAGGCAGAGGCATCTGCCCGATACGGTCAAGTATATCGAAAAATACTCCGTCGAAATCAAACTTCACGATACGGTTGCCGTCCGGAAGCACATCGAGCACCTCGCCGGTGAGCTCGTCGGAGAACTTCACACGGGCTCCGCGCTTTAAACGCCTCCCCGGGCGGACTATCGCTTCCCAGGTATCGTTCCCGTGCTGCTCCAGAAGAAGAAACTCGCAGACGACGCCCTTTTCTTCCTTGATGCCGATGATGCGCGCCGGAAATACCTTCGAGTCGTTCATGACCAGCAGGTCGCCCGGCAGCAGATACTCGGCGAGCTCATAGAAATGCGCGTGAGTAACGGCGCCGCTCCTGCGGTCTATTTTCATCAGCCGCGAGCTGTCGCGGGGCTCCAGCGGAGTCTGCGCTATCAGCTCCTGCGGCAGGTCGTAGTAAAAATCACTTTTCAGCATATTTTCCCCCGCTGCCGGTAAATCTCATTTCTCCGCCTCATTCAGCAGCTTTTTCAGCTCCTCCGACGTGAATTTATATTTCTTGTCGCAGAAGTGGCAGCACACCTCTGTTTCGTCCTGCTCCTCCGCAAGCTTTTTCAGCTCGCCGCGCCCGAGGCTCATAAGTATCCGCTCTGTGCGTTCGCGGCTGCAATTGCAGTAATACTTGCATTCCCAGGTGTCGAGCACTTCGCCGCCGAGCCCCGCGAGCCCCATGAGCGCGATATCCTCTGGAGTTTTCCCCTGCGACATCAGCTCGGTCACGCTCTGCATCGTTTTTATGTTGTTCTCGATGACGTCAATAGCCTTCTCGTTTATCGGCGGCACGAGCTGTATCAGAAAGCCCCCCGCGCACTTCACGGTCAGGTCGCGATCCACGAGCACGCCGAGAGCGCATACCGTGGGTATCTGCTCGCTTATGGCATAGTAGCTCGTTATGTCCTCGGCTATCTCGCCGGAAACGATCGGCACCTGCGTCGCGTAGGGCTCCTTCAGCCCGAGATCCTTTATCACGCCGAGAAAGCCGTCCGTCCCGACGTAGCCCGACACATCGAGCTTGCCGTTCGGCTTCAGCGGCAGGTCAACATTCACATTATCCGCGTAGCACTTGACATTGCCCATATAGTCCGCCGTCACGACCATGTTTCCTGCCGGGCCTCCGCCGTTCATGCGCAGGGTCAGGCGGTCGTCCTCGGATTTGAGCATGGCGCCCATGATCGAGCCCGCCGAAGCGAGCCTTCCGAGAGCTGCGGTCGCAACGGGTGCGGTCTTGTGCAGCCTGAATATCTCATTCGCGATATCCGTGGAATCTATTGCGGAGCAGAGAACGCTCCCGTCCGCGGATAACGCGCGTACTATCTTTCCCAATCAGTTTTCTCCTTTATATACCTTGTTCTTCGGTTCGTTCATTTTTGATGCGAACATCAGCTTTTCGCTCGTTTCCGAGGGCTCGTTCTCCGTCGGGTATTCCAGCACCGCGCAGAGCCCGAAGCCCGCGTCTTTGAGCATTCTCTCGATCAGTTCGCGGGGGTAAGCTGTCTCGGTGAAGCCGTCGGAGCTGCGCCTGTACACGTCTCCGTCACGCTCGAAGAAATCCAGCGTGATATCGGTCACGCCGCCGCCGAGGTATTCGTTCTCCCATACGCAGTAAACGTCGTCTGTCTCGTAGACGAAGGTGCTGTCGCCGAGGATATGTTCGTGCTTGTAGGGGGTGTTCACGTCGAACAGGAACACCGCGTCCTTGTCACAGAACAGCGATACGCGCTCGAATACCGCGGCGAGCTCCTCCGCGTCCGCGAGGTGGTTGAGGCTGTCCAGAGCGCATACCACGGTATCGACCGTTCCGAACATATCCAGCTCCGTCATATCCTGACAGAGATACTGTATGCCCTCATGCTCCTTTGACAGCGCAATGTCAAGCATCTCCGGCGAAGCGTCGGCTCCTATCACGTCGTAGCCCATTGCCGCAAAGCGCACCGACATACTGCCTGTGCCGCACGCGAGGTCGAGCAGGATGCCGCGTTTTCCTCCGTACCGCAGATTGAGCTTGTCGTAATACGCGGCAAGCTCATCATAATCAATATTCTGTGTAAGTACGTCGTAGTATTTCGCAAAGGCGTCGTAGCTCATCACATCTCGCCCTGCTTTTTAAGGCGGTCAAATACTACGCTGTAGCCGTCGTTGCCGGTCTGGAGAGTTCTGTTTACGCGGCTGATTGTAGCTGTGCTGGCGCTGGTTATCTCTACGATATCGGCGTATACCTTATCCTCTGTGAGGTACTTAGCGACAACGAGGCGCTGTGAGATCGAGGCGAGCTCCTGCACCGTGCAGAGATCCTCGAAGAACGCTTCGCACTCCTCCATGGTCTTAAGCTGGAGTATTGCTTTATAGAGGAATTCACGATTTTCGTAATTGATCTGACGCTTTTTCATAGTAATTATCCTTTCAAATCATGCTTTCGCAGTTGATTATACTACTGCATTTATAGTTTACCACGCAAAAGCCGAAAAGTCAATACTTTTTCAAAATAAAGTGAAAAAACCAACTGAAATTCTTCTCATTTCTGTTCTTGCTGAAAGTTGTGGGAGCACCGACCGGCTTTCGCGCCGCGGCTGGCTATCTGAAAACTGCGCCTTTGTCAGTTTCAAAGGCGCAGAGAGTGTGTTAAAGAAGCCGCTTGCGCTCGAGTGCCTCCGGCGGCCAGCCCTTTTAAAAAAGGGCTGGATCCTAAAACAAACCGCTTCGCCTTGCTATGGGGGAAGGTAGTGCTCCTTTTGATAGAAAAAGAAACTGAAATAACCAAAAACTGCACTTTTTTGAAAAACTGACTGCGCCTTTGTCAGTTTCAAAGGCGCAGATATTACTAGTTTTTGCTGTTCTGTTTTCTTGAAAAGGCGTACTGCCTACCCCTGCTGCAAGGCGAAGCGGTTTGTTTTAGGGGACGCCCCTTTTTTAAAAGGGGCGGCGGGGTCCGGGGCAGAGCCCCGGGCTCAAGCGCAGCGCTCTCTTAATAATAAACGTGCTCCAGATAATCGAGGGGGTTATACTTAAGGCTGCCGCCTCTGACCTCGAAGTGGAGGTGAGGACCGGTGACGATACCCGAACTGCCCTCATAGGCAATGAGCTGACCCTGAATAACCTGTTCGCCGACGGTTACGGCGAGGGTGCTGCAATGTCCGTAGAGGGTCTGGAAGCCGTTGCCGTGGTCGATAATGACGCAGTTTCCGTAGCCGTAGTTACGTCCGGCGACAATGACGGTACCGCTGGCTCCGGCATAGATCGGCGCGCCGTAGTAAGCGGTGATATCAATGCCGTAGTGACCGGCATAGCCGCCGTCCCAGACGGTGAGCTCGCTGATGTGGCTCTTGCCGACTTCCATAGGCCAGATGAACTTGCCGTAGCCCGCTTCGGAGGAAGAATACTGCTCCGGCGGAGTCTTGATACCGCTTGCTATACGCTCGGTGACGGGAGCGGAGATGACCTTGGCGGCAGTCACGCGGCGGGATACCTCGATATTATTCACATAAGTAACATAGGCGGTCAGATGGTTCACACCGTTGGCTCCCTCTGTCGTGACTCTTGTAACGCCCGAGTAGAGAGTGTCGTCGTTATAGTATTCGGTGGTGTAGGGAACCTCAACATCATATTCTTCCGTTACCGATATATTGACGGAAAGGAAAGGTATCTCGTCCCTGATTTTTATGCGCTGACCCTCGTGGGGCTCGGAGTCCGAGAAGCCTGTGTTCAGCAGGTCGAGCTGGTGTATGGTAAGACCCGTATTCTCTACGATCGTGTCGATCGTGTCCTCGGCGGTTGCTATGTAGTAGCCCGCGCTCGCCTTGACGCTGGTGAGCTGGGAAATGAGCCAGTTGGTGTCGATGATACTTCCCGACAGGTACAGACCTGCGGTATCGAATTCCAGAGTGTCACGGAAGGTGATCTCGGCATTGGGGTGGGCGCTCTGATACTTGTCCATAAGGCTGTCGAGAGCGTCGTGTATAGGCCGGTTGTCCGGTACGGCACCCTGGAACACACCGTTCATGAAGAAGCCGTACGCGTACTCGACGCTCACTCCGGAGTATTCGAGGATAAGGTCGGCGACCTGATACTTGGTCAGGGGATCGCCCTCGCCCGAGAGCTCGATAGCGAAGGTGGGTTCAAGGCGGATATTCTCGTCGCTGCCGAGATAGTTGATACGCTCCTTAAGTATCTCGTCCGCGTCATAGTAGACCTGCTCGTTCTCTATGTAGCCGAGAGTCTTGCCGTTGACAGTGAGCTTCACGCAGTAGGTGAGGTTCGAGGCGTAGGACACAATATTGAACAGGAACACCACGCAGACTATGGGAGCGGCGATATTGAACACGGTCACGGCTACGCCGTTGCTGCCGAAGAGGAAGCTCCAGAAGTGCCCGAGGGCGCTGCCGACAGCGGCAAGCACACCCTTTTTCCTGCGGTTGGCGCGTATATCCTGCCGGGCGCGTTTGAAAGAGTGCACAAGCCCGACGAAAGGTGAGACGATGAGCACAAGGAAATAGCCGATCTTCTTCATCAACGCGTTTGTCAGTCTGCCGGAGCGGCTCCACACAAAACGGGCAAGCTTCGCTATGCCTCTGCCGGCGCTGCGGGCGAGACCTACGAACACGAGTATGATGTATCTTCCGAATGCCGAAAGGTACAGTCCTATATCGTTGAGGCGCGCCCCGAGGAGCACGCGGCGGACTTTGCGCTTTGTCTCCGCGTTTTCGTCCGTTACTGTGTTTTTCTTCAAAAATGCTCTCCTTGATCTATACTGAAACCCTATAAAAATGATAAGTGATCGGTATGAGTGAAAGTAAAAATATTATAACATTTTTTCGGACTTGTTTCAATATATCAAATTGAACAAAATTACCCGCCCGGCAAAATAAAAATTCTACTCCTGCCAGAATCTGACAGGAGCAGTCGCGGTCGATCAGTATGTTACTTTCTGCTGTTTATAGTCTCTGCTGAAATATTATTGCGCTTCGATCTCCGGCTCGGGGCTTTCGGCGGCCGGGGGGCCGTCCGAGCCGTTAAGCTTCCTGAATATGCCCGGGTCAAACATACCGTCGGCGATGTGCTTCAGCGGCGGTTCGTATCTGAAGTCAACGTCGATATCGAGCAGGGTGCCCTGTGCGCCGGTCACGGTATTTATGACATCTATCCTGTACCGGTGAACGCCCCTGCCTTTTATGTGCCGGTCTATCCGGAAATCCTCGGACATATCAAGCGTTTCGGTGAGCTCCGGCTGAGGTTCGCCGTCGATGAAGTACAGCAATTCGTACGGACCGGTCTTTTCGGCCTCATGGATCTCTGCCTTGATATCCGTTTCGCGCTCGGCGTCCGCGTCGAAGTACAGGGGTATCTCCTCGCCGTTTATTACGACTGCCGAGACCGCGTTGACAGGTATCGGACCGGGCATGGGAGAAATGAACTCGGTCATCATTTCTCCCACATCAAGTCCGAAAAGCTCCGTGATCTGTTCGCCGGAGGAGCTGTGCGCCTCTCCGTTTTCGGGGTATATGTTCACCCTGTTTCCGTCGCTGTATATGAGCTCAAAGGAAAAATGCGGGTCCCGTATATAGTTTTCGTGGCTTGTTATGACCGCCCCGAAGGGTGACAATTGCAGCCGCCTGATATCACCGATATCATATACCGTCCGGCTGTATTCCTCAGCGCCGATGCCCGTCAGTATATAATTCTCCGATGTCTTCCCGGAGGAGCTTCCCGCGTGAACGGAGTCGAAGAAGTTGAGCACGGCCGTTTCTCCCTTGTCAAGGCGGATATGTGCTATCGCGCGGTTGGTGCGGCTTTCCGGGTTGATGAAACTTTCATCGTATGCTATATCGTATGCGGAGCCGCCGCTGTATACAATATGATCGGCAGCGTACGCGTTATCATAGGGAGTACCTATCAGCATGAGCGCCTCGTTCGGGTCCGCGAAGCTGTCCTCGTAATCGGAGACCGTGTAGAATACACGCAGGAACGTACCGTCAAAATCGACCTTATCTATCGTTGCCGTGTATGTGCCGAACTCTATCACATCTCCAGCCGCGTCGAGAATGTTTTTGCTTTCCGTCGTATCGGCGGTCTCTGCGGAGACCACAGGCACCTCCTCGCCGTTTAAAACAACGCACGATATATTGGCGACATCTATCAGGTTTCCCTGAAACGCCGTATTGAGAAGATAATCACGCCCTCTTCCGAGCTCGGTATAGTATGCCGGGAACTCAAAATAAGGGATATCGTTTGTCGGGTAGGCTTCGGGCTTTGTTTCTCTGTCGGCAAGTATCTGTTCAGTGCCGTCCTTGTACCTTACCGCGAGCGAGAGCTCACTGACCTGTCCGTAGTCATAGGGGCTTTCTATGAGCGCGCCCCGTCTGCTGACGGTGACGGAGGTGTCCGCCGAGCTGTTCGTGACGGTGCGGAGCAAGTCTGTCGTATCGAGACCCGTCAGAGTATAGCTCCCGGCATATTCCTTCTCCGCTCCCTCGGCGGCGGGATGATACTCGAACCGCAGCTCCGCTGTCTGTCCGGGCTCCGGCCTTATATATATGCCAAGGTCGTACATGAGCGTATCAAATCTGAGATCATCTCCGTTGTTTCCCAAATGGAGGATCTCCGTGATATCTTCCCAGTCCTTATGGGTCACATATTTATAATCATTGAGGCAGTATTCTCCGACATCATAATTCCCGCTGTCCTTGACATTAATGTATAACTGATGATTGTCATTGGTTTCGGAAAGCTGATCGCGGTATTCGGCTCCGACGAGCAGCCTGAGGAACTGCCCGTCATAATCATATTTGTATATCTTCGCTGTCATATCGCTGAACTCCAGCACATCTCCCGCCGCGTCGAGAATGTTTTTGCTTTCCGTCGTACC
>JAIKZF010000051.1 GCA_024682455.1 Ruminiclostridium sp.
CCCTTTCCAAGGAAAGGCGCTCCCTCTCCCCCTCTCCCTACTCCCCCGAACCCCCTATGACCCTCACCCCCTCTCCCGCGGGAAAGGCCACGCGCTTCGCCTTGCAGCGGGGGTAGGTAGTACGCTTTGTCAAGAATCCGCCAAAAAGAGAACTGATCTCAATCAAATGAAACTATCGGCTGCGAGGCAGATGACCCGCCAATTACTGAAAAGTAACAGACGGATTCGCGGCGGGGCGCTCCCCGCTGCCATGCATAATACCGAATCGCTCCAGATGCAGGTCACAGGAGACCGAATAATCGGCGTTTTTCAGCGCCTCACGGTAGTTCCCCGAAACGCTGCGCCAAAGCTCCGGCGAATAAGAGCGGATCTTGTAGGAAAGCCCGGAAATATCCGCGCCGTGAAGCTTCACAGCTTTCAGCAGCAGCAGAACACGGGAATCAAGCTCCGCAGCCGCGATGCGCTCCACAGCCTCCCGCTCGCCGTAGGGGTCGGAAAGCTGCGTGCTCACTACCTTGCAGTCGGCGGACAACCGAATATCGAACCGCAGCGCGCCGTCCTCAATGGACGGCGCGATCTTCGTTTTCGTGCCGTAAACAGCCAGACAAACGTCCTTCCTGCGCAGCTTAACCGTCATCTCGCAGGTCGCGCCCTCGTTCGTCAGCAAACACAATCCCGAAACAGCCTCGGGAGGCAGAGTCCCCGTAAGCCTGTCCCCGGTGCAGAGCGCAGCCCCCGTCACAGTCACGGTGCTGCCCTCCTCGGTGAGCTCCGAGCCCGCGTCCACAGCCTTGAGCAGCGGCAGCACCACGCTTTCCGTCGGGCAGCACAAAGCCTCCGCCGCTTCGTGGAGCATCACAAGACTGCTCATTCCCAGCGCCTCGGCGTTCTTCATCATGCCCTCCAGCTTTTCGACCGAGGCGTTGCCCTCGGAGAATTTCACGTTCAGGATATCGGAGGCTGTGGTCTCCGATACCGCGATATAGGCGCGGGGATTCCCGCTGTAATGCGACGCGGCGAAGCTCAGCGAGTCCATGAGATCGTACGCCGCCTCCCTGCCGAAAACGATAAGCCCCGCCGAGCCCAGCATAACGCTCCTCCCGCAGCCGTAGGACAGCGATTCAATGGCGCTCTCGATAGTGGAGCCGCTGCCGGACACCGTGACGGCGTTGGGCTTGGAGCTGTCAATGGCGGTAGTGCCGCCGGTCGTGTCGGTGTTGAAGTACTGCATCGTGACGATGTAGCCGTCGCCTCCGCGGTCTATGCCTATCGCCTCGGCTATCGCAAGCTCGTTGAGCTCCGCGTGCGCGGTACAGCCCGACAGCATCAGCACAGCCGCAAGCACGGGTAACAGAAGCTTTTTCATGCTTTTTTCCTCCGTTTTCCTATGAGAGTCAGCGGCGGTATCAGTACTGTCACCGCGAAAAGAGGCAAGCATGTCCCCGAAAGCCTGCGCAAAGGCTCGGACAGCGCGGGGAAAGCCGTAAAGAGCTCCGCGAGCCCGACTCCTGCGGCGGCGAATATGAGAGGAGCTGCCGCCGCCCCCATGCCCCGGACAAAGCACGCCGCCGCGACCTCGCGGAATGCGAGGGACAGCAGCGCCAGCCTTATGATCGCAGCCATGACCCACAGCATGACGTCTATGCCGTTTATGCGGTGCATGACCGTGATATCGGCGGTAGAAGAGAGCGAGTAGAAGGGCAGGTCGAGCCGTGATACCAGCTCGCCGAACACGGTGGTGCCGAGGAAGGTCATAAGCAGCGTCACCGCGCAGGAAATGCCGATATAGGCGGGGATAACGAGCTTCCCGGGCTTGCGGCTGCCGCCGCAGAGCACCGCGAATACTGCGGGCTCGCAGTTTCGCGAGGTCTCCCGGAGCACCTGCGCCGGGAGACTCTCCGGGTCGTCGATCAGGGCGGGGTACAGCCTGTCCGTGTCGATGTCCGGTATCAGCGCCAGAGTTATGACGAGCATGAACGCCGCGAACAGCCCCGCGACTATCAAAGCCGCGCGCAGCGTGGGCTCGGTGCCCTTGTACACCGCGAATAGCAGAGCCGCCCCCATGAACAGGTAGAAATACTCCGACGGCGCGGCGTCGAATATGGTGCCGGAGGTGTAGTAATGTGCGCGCAGCCCGGTCTCGGCTGCTCCGTACAGCAGATATACCGAGAAAAGCGCCCCGAGGAAGCTCCGCAGAATGCCTCCGCGTCTGTCGCCGCCGGCGAATATGCCTCCGCCGGAGCTCTTCACCGCCAGATACACCGGCACGCACAGCGCCGCCGTCAGCGCGAACGACAGCACGATCACCGTGAAGCGCTGCATACCGTAGGTGTGATACTCGTCGGGGAGAGAAGCCGCCTCGGCGAAAACACGTGATACCGCGAGAGCCGCCGCAAGCTCCGCGCCGCCGGTCTTATTTCTCATTGCCGCGCACCTCCGTAACGTTACCGCCGGGCAGGTCGGGCTCCGTCCTGCCCAGCACGTGCCAGTCCGCGCGGAACAGCGTGTCCCGCATACCCGCGAACGAGAACGGCGACAGCGGCGACGTGAACGGCACCCCGCAGGAGTCCAGCGAGCAGACGCTTACGAGAAGCACGAACGCCCCCACGGTCAGCCCGAACAGCCCGAAAATCCCTCCCAGCAGTATGAACCCGAACCTTAACAGCGAGATCTGATTGGCAAGGTCGGAGACGATATAGCCGGATATCGAGGCTATCGCGACGGTAAGGAGCATAGGCGCTCCCACAAGTCCCGCGGACACCACGATATCGCCGATCACGATACCGCCGACTATGCTGACCGCGTGCCCGACATTGGACGGCAGCCGCAGCCCCGCCTCACGCATTATCTCATAGAACAGGTCGAGAATAACGCACTCGGTCAGGACGCTGTACGGGGTCAGAGCCTCCGCGGCTGCGAGGTTCCGCAGGAGCGGGTCGGGGATAAGCTCCGGGTGGAAGTTCGCCAGAGCGGTGTAAAACCCCGGCAGAAGTATAGCGATAAGGAACGCCGCGTAGCGTATCAGCCGTATGAAGAACGCGAACACGGGCTTTTCCACATAGTCGTCCAGCATTATGAAGTTCTCGCTGAACAGCTTCGGGACGTACAGCGCGAACGGCGAGCCGTCGATTATGATGCCGACGCGCCCCTCGTAGAGCTTTGAGACGAAGGTATCGGGGCGCTCGGTGGCGCCTGCTCCGGAGAAGAGCGGGTGACGTTCTTCGAGGAAGGGCTGCACGAATCCGCTCTCCAGCACCAGCGACAGCGGCAGGCGCTCCAGCCTGTCGGTGACGGCGCGCAGAAGGCGCTTGTCCGTTCTGCCCTCCATGCCGAACACGCATATCTCGGTATTTGACACGCTGCCGATTTTCATTGTGCGCATGGTGAGAGCCGGGGACTTCACGCGGCGGCGCACAAGGCTCATATTGACGTGCAGAGCCTCGACGAAGCCTTCTCTGGAGCCGCGGATATTGCGGTGGTTCTCGGGCTGGGCGACAGAGCGGGTCTTGAAGCCCTGTAAGCCTACGGCATAGCCTGTCTCCGCGCCGTCGATCAGTATGACGCAAAACCCCGCGAGCACCGCCTCGATGACCTCCGTGGCGCTCGTGACGGGCTTTTCGTCGCACGCGAGCAGCAGTTCGCCTCCTATCATTTCCGAAAGTCTCTCCGGAGGAACGCTGCCCTCCAGCTCTGTAAGCGGGCGAAAGACAAGATTCGCTGCCCGGTCAGCATCTATCTGCCCGTCGCAGGTCAGCACACAGATCGCGCACCCCCCAGCCTTCGCGTATTTTATTATGAGGTCGCTGCTGTCCCTCATCACCGCTCGTATGTTCACTATGTTCTTCAACAGTTCTTTTTCCAGCATTGCAGTTTTCCTTTCAGTTTTTGAGTCTCCGGGGGACGCAGGGAGAGTGTGAGAGGAAGCCCCTTTCCAAGGAAAGGCGCTCCCTCTCCCCCTCTCCCTACTCCCCCGGACCCCCTATGACCCTCACCCCCTCTCCCGCGGGAAAGGCCACGCGCTTCGCCTTGCAGCGGGGAGAGGTATACCCCTTGACAAGCAACTGCGAGGCACAGACCCGCCCATAGCAGAAAAGTAACAGACGGATTCGCCGCGGGGCGCTCCCCGCTGCAAGGCGAAGCGATTTAGTTTAGGGTCCAGCCCTTTAAAAAGGGCTGGCCGCCGGAGGCACTCTTAAAAACTCTTCTTCTCGTTCTTTTGTTAGTTTTTACCGCGAACGCATAAAAAATACACCTCGCGCAAAAAATAGCACAGAGGTGAGGCTTATGCTTATAATAATGATAAGAACGGTGATACTGTATCTCGTTGTGATAGCGATGATGAGGCTTATGGGAAAGAAGCAGCTTGGCGAGCTCCAGCCGGGAGAGCTTGTCACGACGATACTGATATCAAACATAGCCACGATGTCGATAGAGGATCCCACCGTCCCTATGCTCATCGGCATAGCTCCGATACTGACTATAGTATGTATAGATGTGTTCGTATCGGTGCTTACCCTTAAGCTCCCGCGGCTGCGCACCGTGATAGCGGGTCACCCGAAGGTCATCATCTCCGACGGAGTAATAGACCGCCGCGTGCTGGAGGAGCTGCGCTACACAATAGACGACCTGCTCACCGCAATGCGCGGCGAGAACATATTCGACATCAACGAGGTGCGCTGGGCAATAGTCGAGACTACCGGCAAGATAAGCTTCTGCCGCAAGTCCGACTGCCCCGCCGACCCTCCCGCCGTGGTGATACGCGACGGCGTGACCGAGCGCAGCGGAATGAAGCAGGCGGGGCTCGACGACGAAACTCTGCGGGCTGTACTGCGGGAGCGCGGGGTTACCGCGGACGGGGTGTTCCTGCTTGCCGCGTCGAAGGACGGGACCGTCACGCTGATAAGAAAGGACGAGGTGAAGAACGGATGAAGCGCGCTCTTATCTGCGCCGTGATACTTGCGGCAATGGTGACCGCGGGAACGGCGCTGTATATCAATACCGACAGGGTGATCGACCGGCTCGACGCGTGCCTTGCCGCTCTCGGGGAGGAGGGAGCCGACGTCGTGAGCGAGACGACGGCGATCTCCGGGAAGTGGGAGGAATTCTGCGCCGGGGACGTGTTCCTGACAAATCTGGAGGGAGCCGCGGAGATATCGCAGACTCTGGTGAGGCTCGCGGCGGCAGCTGTCTGCGACAGAGACGACATTCCCGAGGAATGCCTGACCGCGCGGTATCAGCTCGCGCACTTCCGCGAGAGCCGCAGACTGTGCCTTGATAATATCTTTTAGTCCCGCTCCCTGTTCACGCCGATGACCGAGCCTGTGCACGCCGCCGCGAGAGCGCACAGGCTCCTGCCCGCGAGCTCCGTCCCCGTGAAGTTCCCGGTGAGCAGGGATACCGCCGCGGTCAGCGCCAGCATCGCCGCCGCGCATACAGCGCCGGCGGCGATGCCTCCCCGGCGCTTTATCAGCCCGCAAAGCAGCCCGCTCACGAAGCAGCCTGCCGCGAAGGCCGTCAGCGCCATTCCTCCCGCCATGTCACGCCTGAAACCCAGCACATACGAGCACAGCGCGAGCAGGGCTATCAGGGCAGCCGATACCGCGACTCCGCATAGCGTGGGTATCGTGTATGTGAGGATAAGCTTTTTCATATACTCACTTCCTTTCTGGACAATAAAAGTCCCCCATAGATTATATGAGGGACTGTCCGATATTATCAGTTTTTTTACATAAGTCCTTACGGGCACGGCTCCGGCTCGCCGATGATCCACGGGACGCTGGAGAAGAAAGCCTCCATTTGCAGGACAGACCCCGGGAACCCGTCGGGTCTCAGGGATATGTGTTCTGTAAAGCCCACGCGCAGCTCCGGAGTTACCCGAAAGCAGTTCGCCTCATTTATCGTTTGCAGGCGGGTCGACAGATCCTCGCGGAGCTCGTCCTTCCAGCAGTCCGTGTCGGAGAGCATACTGCCGCAGATGTGCCAGAAGCCCTCGTAGTTTACGGTGCTGCCGCCGTCCCCGGACGGATAGGAATAGATCTCGGCGGGCTTGGTGATATCAAGTCCCAGCCCCTCAAAAAACCCGAGAACGGTCTTGTCCGCCTTCGGAGCCGCGGCGGCGAAATTCCTGCACGCGGAGCAGTCGCAGGTCTCCGTCAGCGCGGGAGAGCTTCCGCAGAGCTCCCTTGTTTTGTCCGGGTCGATATCGAGCCTTATTTTTCCGATGATGTACTCCATGATGTCAGCCTCGTTTCTGTATGATACAC
This sequence comes from Ruminiclostridium sp., assembly GCA_024682455.1. GTDB lineage: Bacteria > Bacillota > Clostridia > Oscillospirales > Ruminococcaceae > Ruminiclostridium_E. The sequence goes on from JAIKZF010000051.1 coordinate 6,264, forward strand.
TAACTATATCATACATCAAAACGAGCCTCTTGTCAACAGAAAACTGTCCCGGAAACGGCTCACTCGCCTTTTCCGAACAGCGACCTCAGCAGATCGTAGAGGGCGAACCTGAACTCGATGCCCCCGCGCTCGGTGCGCAGGCTGTCGGCGGTGAGGCGGTCGAGGCGCTTTCTGCGCTCGTAGAGCTCGCGGCTGGGAAGGACGGTTTTTTCCGCGCCGGCAGCGCCTATACACATTGTCGGGTACAGCACGCACCACCAGTTTTTGCCCCTGCCCTCGCCGAGAACAACGCGCAGAGCCTGGTAGCTTCCGGAGGGGAGAGTGAGACCGGCATAGGCTCTCGTGGGGAAGCTCGCTTCTCCGACGGAGACAGCCGCCGCGTAATCGCACTCTCTGTCGGCGAGTATCTCGCCGACGCGAGCTGCGATGTACGCGGCGTTGACCGCCGCCGCCGCTTCCGCGTCGGCGGCGGTCGGGCAGTCCGCGAAAATATCGGAGAGGTCGGTGAGGATATAGTCGCGGATTGCGTACTTGATGCTCTGATCCTCGGGAGAGTCGGAATTTGCGACAATGTGCAGCCGGAACGTGCTGTCGTGGAGGGCTCCGCACTCCCGGGCGAAGTCCGCGAACAGCGCCGTTATCACCGCGAACGCCGTTCCGAGCAGCAGGGCTATGTCTGTGAGCTTTTCTCTTCTTGTCATGTCATGTTCCTCCGTGATGTCGTATGTTTGCAATAACATTGTTGGAGAAATTTCATTTTTTATTCGGATTTTTTACAAATATCAGTTCTTGTATATTATCAACAAAATAAATTGTGAAAAACGACGGTTTGCTGCGCGGGAAATAGTGTTAAACGTCCGGAAAACTGCCTGTCCTGCCGCCATTAATATCTCGGAAGGTCTGGAGTGAATTATAGTTTTCTTCTGCTATTGCATTTTTTATATTTATATGCTATAATGAATGTATCCGAAAATTTTCCTGCAAGAAAGGACATAACACCATGGCAAAAATGAACGCAAACTTTCTGAACTTAAAGAAGAGCTACCTCTTCATAGAGATAGGCAAGCGCGTGCGCGAATACATAGCGGCGCACCCCGACAACAAGATCATAAGAATGGGCATAGGCGACGTGACACTTCCGCTCGTTCCGGCAGTCGTTGAGGCTATGGAAAAGGCGGCAAGGGAAATGGGCGTGAAGGAGACCTTCCGCGGCTATGAGGACAGCGGACTCGGCTATGACTTCCTGCGTGAGGCTATCGCCGCCTACTATAAGAAGAACGGCGCGGATATCGCTCCCGAGGAGGTCCTCATAAGCGACGGCGCAAAGTCCGACTGCGGCAATATCGGCGACATACTCTCTGCCGACAATACCGTGCTCATCACCGACCCCGCCTACCCCGTTTACGTCGACGCGAATATCATGGGAGGCAGAAAGGTCATCTTCGCAAACTCCGACGAGAGCAACGGCTTCGCGGCTATGCCCGACAAGTCCGTTAAGGCGGATATCATCTACCTCTGCTCGCCGAACAATCCCACCGGCTCCGCCTACAATAAGGAGCAGCTCAAGGAATGGATAGACTACGCCCTCGAAAACGGCGCTGTCATCATCTACGACTCGGCTTACGAGGCTTTCATCAGCGACCCGTCCATTCCGCGCTCGATCTTCGCGGTCGAGGGCGCGAGAAAGTGCGCTATCGAGATCTGCTCGCTGTCCAAGACCGCGGGCTTCACCGGCGTGCGCTGCGGCTACACCGTGATACCTAAGGAGCTCATGCTCAAGGCTCCCGACGGCTCGGAGCACAGCTTCCGCGACCTGTGGATACGCCGCGAGGGCAGCAAGTTCAACGGCGTCGCATACCCCGTTCAGCGCGCAGCCGAGGCTGTGTTCACCGAAGAGGGTCAGAAGCAGACCAAGGCTGTCATCGCCGAATATATGAAGAACGCAAAGGTCATAGCCGACACCTTCGACGAGCTCGGCATAACCTACACAGGCGGCAAGAATTCGCCGTACATCTGGTTCAAGTGCCCGTTCGGCATGGGAAGCTGGGACTTCTTCGACAAGCTGCTCAATGAGGCAGAGGTGGTCGGAACTCCCGGCGAGGGCTTCGGCAAAAACGGCGACGGCTGGTTCCGTCTCACCGCGTTCAACACTCTCGAAAACACCAAGGAAGCTATGGAGCGCTTCAGAAAGCTCTGTGCAAAGTAAGTATGGATAAAGACAAACCCCGGAACAAAATTATCACAGTCCTGTCGTGGGTGCTGCGAGCCGCGGTGATCGTGCTCTGCGCGGGTCTGCTCTATACGTTCATTTACACCATGAGCCTCGGTCAGGTCAACTACGGTAATATCGCAGGCTGCGCGTACTTCGGAGGCGTGATAGTGCTGATAGTTGTTTTCCCGCTCGTCGGGAAGAAAAAGCCTCTGCGTATCGCGGCGACCGTCTGCGCGTGGCTTGCGGCGCTGGTGGGAGTTTATTTCGCGGTGATATCGACGCTGATAGTATCGGAGATATGGCACGGCGAGGACAACGCCGAGGCTGTCGCCGCCATGAATGACGGGACTCCGCAGACGGTGATAGTCCTCGGCTGCATGGTGCTCGACGGCGAGCCGTCGCCCATGCTTGCCATACGTTTGCAGAAAGCCGAGGAATATCTAAAGTCTCACCCGAACGCTGTGTGCGTCGTCGCAGGCGGCAAGGGCAGCAACGAGGAGATCTCCGAGGCGGAATGTATGTTCAGATACCTCACCCGCCACGGCATCGACGAGAGCAGGATTTTCAAGGAGGACAGGTCTGTCGATACCACCGAAAACCTGCGCTTCTCGAACGAGATAATCGAGTCGGAAGGGCTCCCGAAAAACGTCGTCGTGGTCAGCGAGTGCTACCATATCTATCGGGGAGTAAGACAGGCAAAGCTCAACGGGCTCTCCGCAGCAGGTATCTACCCCGACCCCGACCCCGTCATCATCACTATGCCCAGCTATTGGGTCCGCGAGATCTTCGCCATTACCCGCGA
>JAIKZF010000052.1 GCA_024682455.1 Ruminiclostridium sp.
TGTCGTCGGCGACAGCCTGTTCGATCTGACCAGCGAGCAGTTCCACGGCGAGGAGCTGTGCTACGAGGGCAATCCCGAGCAGCTGCGGGAGGTACACTTTGCTAAGACCGAAAAGCGCGAACGCTATGAGTATCTGAAAAAAGCGCTTCTGGAATACCTGAAAAAAGCATAATAAAAGGCGGTACGATGTACCGCCTTTCAGTCTGTCAAAAAAAAGTGCAGTTTGTGGTTATTTCTGTTTCTTTTACTCTCAAAAGGAGCACTACCTCCCCCCGCTGCAAGGCGAAGCGGTTTGTTTTAGGGTCCAGCCCTTTTTTCAAAAGGTGGTCTCCCCGTTAGCGGGGAGGTGTCACCGCAGGTGACAGAGGGGCTGACCGACAGACCTGGCCGCCGGAGGCACTCGAGCGTAAGCGGCTTCTTTGACACTCTCAGGCGGTACGCTGTACCGCCTTTTCTGTTACGCTTCCAGAGCCTCGATTGAGTATTTGCTCTTGTAGAACTCATAGAGCTTATCGTATTCGAGCGAGCTCTCACGTTTGAGGTGATTGAGATATTCGTGCATATCGAAGCTGTGATGCGAGACCTCGATCATACAGACCGCGATGTTTGAGCAATGATCCGATATACGCTCCAGGTTCGTCAGCATATCGGAGAGCACGAAGCCCATTTCCATAGTACATTCCTGCTTGCGCAGACGTTCTATGTGAGCGGTCTTTATCTGGACTTTCAGGTAATCGACGACAGATTCCAGCGGCTCGACGCTGACTGCCATTTTCAGGTCGTTGGTCTCGAACGCCGTAACGGACATATCGAGTATCTCGCGAACGGCGTCGACCATGACGCGGATCTCCTTCTGCGCCTTGTCGGAGAAGCGCAGCTCCTTGTCGTTTATCTCCTCCGCGGACTCGACGATGTTGACAGCGTGGTCGGACAGGCGCTCAAAATCCCCGATGGTGTGGAGAAGCTGCGTTACCTCGTGGCTGCCCTGTTCGGTGATATTCTGGTCGGTTATCTTGACGAGGTAGGTGCCGAGGCTGTCCTCGTACATATCGACGGACTCCTCAAGATCCCGGACCTTCTTTGCCTTCTTCTCGTTATAATCGAACAGTATCTCAAATGAGAGCTCCAGTGAGGAAATAGCCTCATGCGCCATTTTTATGGCAACGGAGCGGCTGCGCTCGATCGCGACCGATGGTGTGGAGAGCAGACGGTCATCGAGCAGCGCGAACTCGCCCTTGTCCGTGCCGTCGCGTATCACCGTGCAGGCAAGCTTTTCCAGCAGCTTGTTGAACGGGGCGAGAGTAACTATCGTCAGTATATTGAAGGTCGAGTGGCATATCGCTATACCCAGCGGAGTCACAGCCTCGTTGGATATCGCGGGGCTGAGGGCTGCGTTGATTATGCAGTAAATAGTCAGCCACACGAGAGTGCCTATGGTATTGAAGCTCAGATGTATGAAAGCTGCGCGCTTCGCGTTCTTGTTCGCGCCGAGGGACGAGAGCATGGCGGTAACGCAGGTACCGATGTTCTGACCCATGATTATCGGAACGGCGCTCGAATAGGTGAGCTGCCCGTTGAGCGAGACGGCCTGAAGTATGCCGACGGAAGCCGCGGACGACTGGATTATCGCGGTTATCACGGCGCCGGCGAGAACGCCGAGCAGGGGGTTCGAGAACATACCCATGAGCTCTGTGAATTCGGGAACGTCCTTAAGTCCCGAAACGGCTGCGGTGATGTTCTGCATACCGTACATCAGGAAGGCGAGTCCGAACAGTATCGACGCGGTATCGGCCTTTTTCGCGTCCTTCTTGAAGACAAGAAGCAGTATTATCGCGGCGAAGGCGATCAGCGGAGTAAAGCTCTGCGGTTTCAGGAACTGCACCCAGAAGACGTCGCTCTCCACTCCGATGAGGGACATTATCCACGACGTGACCGATGTACCGAGGTTCGCGCCCATTATTATGCCGATAGCTTGTCCGAGCGTTAAAATTCCGGAATTGACAAAGCCGACCACCATGACTGTCGTGGTAGCCGAGGACTGAATGAGCGCGGTGATGCCTACGCCGAGCAGGAAGCCCTTGAATTTTGTCGAGGTGCAGGCTGCGAGAAGGCTTTTCAGCTTACCGCCCGCCTTTTTTTCAAGACCCTGTCCCAGCAGTTTTACACCGTAAAGCAGCAGCGCTACGCCGCCGAGCAGTGAGAATGCGTCAAAAATAGTCATGATTATACTCCGAAATCTCTCTTTTCAACACTATACAATATATATTATACCTGTTTCCCGGACATTTTTCAAGGGTATTTTCCATTTTCTGCGCTTTTTACAACAGAGTAAGCTCTCGGCGAAAATATTAGTGCAACTTGACAAGACGCGCGGTAAGCTCCTCTATTATGCCGCGCCTTACAGCGTTCACGGCTGCCGCGGACAGCATAAGCCCCTCGTCTGTGCTCACGCTGACATTCCGCGCGGTGAACACCGTGCCGCCCGTCTTTCCGAGGCGCCCGGCTATCTCGTCAGCGGTGACGCTGCGGTTCACAGCGGGCTCCGGAACGATGTCCGACTCATAGACAAAGCTTATATATCCGCAGCTCACCTTGGCGGTTACGGGACTGCCTGCCCGGACGCTGAGCGAAACGTCGAACTCGCGGCGCTTGTACGGCTTTTCGTAGAGTCCGCGGAGCTTCGCGAGAGCCGCCGGAGCAGCCTCTACGTCCTCCTTTGTGCGTATGCCTCCCATATCGCGCATGGTGCCGTCGTAATACGCGCGTGTGAAGCCGCTGCGGGAGAATACCGCGCGCAGGGTATCGAGATCCGGCTCTCTGCCGTCAAGCTTCGCGCGGCACGCCGCCACAGCCGCCGCGATATATTCCGGGCGCTTCATGCGGCCCTCGATCTTCAGCGAGGCGACTCCGAGCCTTTCGAGCTCCGGAAGCTCGTCCACAAGCGAGAGATCCTTAAGCGACAGCACGTTGTGTCTGTTCCCGCAGGTAAAGTCCAGGCGGCACGGCTGAGCGCACAGTCCCCTGTTGCCGCTCCTGCCGCCGTAATTCGCGCTCATCAGGCATTGCCCGCTTACGCAGACGCACAGAGCCCCGTGAACGAAAACTTCGGTCTCGATATCCACCCGTGAGATTATCTCCGCTATCTCGTCCCGGGAGAGCTCGCGGGCAAGGACTACCCGCGAGAAGCCGTGCTTGCGCGCAAATTCGGCTCCCGCAGGCGAAGTGACGGTCATCTGCGTCGAGGCGTGCAGCCTCAGGGTCGGCGCGGCGGCGTGTATTACGCGCGCTGCTCCGAAGTCCTGCACTATCACGCCGTCGGCACCCGCCTCGGCTATGCGCTCGGCGGCTCTCGCGAGCTCGTCCAGCTCGTCGTCAAAGACGAGGGTATTCATCGTCACATAGACCTTCACGCCGCACAGTCTGCATTCCCGGACAGCGTCGGAAAGCTGCGCGTAGGTGAAGTTTCTGGCGTTTTTGCGCGCAGAAAATGCGGTCACCCCGAGGTAGACCGCATCAGCGCCGGTATTGAGAGCTGCGGGGAGAGAATCCTCACCTCCGCAGGGTGCGAGTATCTCCGTCATCCTTTTGTCTCCGGTTCGTCCCCGTCCTCATCGGGAGCCTCGGCAGGCTCCGTTCCGTCGAAGGTCGTCTGTATGTATCTTCCGCCGAGCTTTTCCTCCGAGCGCATATTGAGTATGGTCTTAAGACGCTCCACGCGCTGCTGGAGCTCAAGTATCTCTTCTTCCTTCTTGGCGATGCTCAGGGCATAGGAGCTCTCGTAGTTCGAGAGGATATTGCGGAGCTTGTCGCATTCCTCCTCCTTCGCTTCGAGCTTTGCGCGCACCGAAGCCTCGGTCTCCGCCAGCAGGTTGCGGAGCTTGTCGAGCTCTGCGGCGCGGCTGCGGTACTGCTTTGTCATCTGTTCGTATTCGGCGAGCTTGCGGGCGTTCTCGCTGCCCTCGCCGTTTTTGAGCTTCTGTATCTCCTCGCGGGCGATCTCCAGGTCGATCTCAAGGTCTTCCTTCTGCGACTTGAGCCGCTTTATCTCCTCGGCGTTAGCCTCAACGCTGCCGTCGGGGTTGACGGATATCGAGTTTATCTCCATTTTGGTGATCTTACCGTTGAGCTCGGCTATCTGCTTGTTCGAGTTGTCAAGCTTTTCGCGGAGGGTGTCTATCTCGGTGCGCAGAGCCTCGTTTGCGGCGACCTCGGTGAACTTCTCCGAATTGAGCTGCTCTATGAGCTTTTTCGCCGATTCGAGAGCCTTCTGCGTATCGCCGAGGGAGCTGTTGAGGTCGGTATACTTCTCTTCCTCGTCTCTGCTGCGTTCGTTAAGAGCGTTTATCTGTTCGATGAGCTCGTTCTCATGCTCGTGGAGGCGCTGTATCTCGCTCTGCGCCGCGGCAGCCGCGGCGTTCTGCTCGTTTATCCTTGCGGTGAGAGCGTCTATGCGCTCCTCCAGCGTATTCGTTTTGTCGGTCAGATCGTCTATCAGAGCCTGGTCGGAGGCGCTGCGTTTTTCTCTGAAAGAATCGCCGAGCAGCAACAGCGCCGACAGTGCCGTAGCCTCAGCCTCGACAGTCACGCCGAGCTTCTTTTCCACATATTCTATCTGCTCCGTCAGATCCGCCGCGAACTTCTGAAGCTCGTCCGGGTGGTCGGTCTTCAGGAAGTAGCCTCTGCCGTTTACCTTGACTCTGATCTTCTCCATGAACTGTCAGTCCCTTTCGTAAAGCGCACAAAGCGCATATTTTCTCAATATATACAATATATTATACAACATATTTCCGAAAAAGAAAAGGGGTTTTGCAAATTTTTTTCATATTTTTAAAAATTTGTTGAAATCCTTGGAAAAATATAGTATAATAGAAAAGTAAATGTTCAGAAACAAGGGGGAGTTATCCGTGCTTGAGACCGGTATCAGAGGGAAACTGACCGAGACCGTGACCGAGGAAAAGACCGCCGCTGCTCTCGGAAGCGGGACACTGCGCGTCTACGCCACGCCGGCGATGATCGCGCTCATGGAGCGAACGGCTATGCAGTCCGTGGCACCGTATCTTGAGGACGGAATGACCACGGTGGGGACATCGCTCGACATAAAGCACACGGCGCCCACTCCCACGGGCGGAGAGGTCACCTGCGAGAGCGAGCTCACCGGGATCGACCGCCGCAGACTCGTTTTCCGCGTGACCGCCTATGACGCGGCAGGGGAGATAGGCAGCGGCACCCACGAGAGATTCATAGTTGACTGTGATAAATTCATAAATAAAGCTAAGGAAAGGACATCAGCGGAATGAACATCAAGAAGTTTTATCTGAATGCCGAAAAAACCGTAATAATGAAAGCCTACCTGCTGGATCAGGTGGAGAGCCTCCAGTGGTGCAGGAAGCGCCCCGCGATACTGATACTGCCCGGCGGCGGTTATGAGTACACCTCCGAGCGTGAGGCGGAGCCGATAGCCATGCGCTACGCCGCCGAGGGATATAACGCGTTCGTGCTCTACTACACCTGCAACGCGCGGTTCCCCGTGGCTTTCCACAATGCCGCCTACGCTCTCTACAAGATACGCATGAGAGCCGACGAGTTCGGCATAGATCCCGATAAGATAGCCGTCTGGGGCGCGAGCTCCGGCGGACACCTCGCGGGCTGCCTTGCCACCATGTGGGGCGACGAGGATATGCTTAAGGCGATCGGAGCAGCGCCCGAGGAGGTCCGCCCGAACGCCGCCGTGCTGTCATACCCCGTCATAAGCGGTATCACTAACCCTCATAAGGGCTCCTTTGAGGTGCTTCTCGGCAAGGACGCGCCCCACAGCCAACTCTCCCGCCTCTCGCTGGAGAACCGCGTGACCCCGAAGACCCCTCCCATATTCATCTGGTGCACCGCGAACGACGACTGCGTTCCCGCGCACAACAGCCTCGTCATGGCGAAGGCGTGCGTTTCCAACAAGGTGCCGGTCGAGCTGCATATGTTCGACGCGGGTCCTCACGGACTCTCGACCTGCGACAAGGTCACCGACTGGAACGAGTACTTCTACCTTGACAACGTAAAGGCGTGGATAGACCTGTCCGTGAAATTCCTCGCGAAGTATATGAATGTGTGATACCCGGCAGGTACGGGTCTGTGTGCTTCCTTCCCGCTGGCGGGGCGCTGTCGGAGCCTGCCGCACCGAAAAAATGGCATTTGAGGAACGCGCCCAGTTAAACGCGTTCCACAATATAAAACGATAAAGAAAGGAAACGGCTATGAGCAGAAAGATACCTTTTGTCACAAAGGAAAAGATCGAAGAGATAAAGAAGGAGATCCCCACACCGTTCCACATCTACGACGAAAAGGGCATAAGAGCCACCGCGAGAGCTCTCAATGATGCGTTCGCGTGGAACAAGGGCTTCAAGGAGTACTTCGCCGTCAAGGCTACCCCGAATCCGTTCGTTATGAAGATTCTCATGGAGGAGGGCTGCGGCTTTGACTGTGCATCGTATACCGAGCTGCTTCTGTCCGATAAGGTGGGAGCGAAGGGACACGACATAATGTTCAGCTCGAACGAAACGCCGGACTGCGACTATGAGCTCGCGTACAAGCTCGGAGCTATCATCAACCTCGACGACTTCACGCATATCGACATACTCGACAAGCTCACCGGCATACCGGAGACTATATGCTGCCGCTACAACCCCGGCGGGGAGTTCAAGACCAGCGAAAAGGGCAACGTCATGGACACCCCGCAGGACGCGAAGTACGGCTTCACGCACGATCAGCTGATCGAGGGCTATAAGATCCTGAAGGAAAAGGGCGCGAAGGAGTTCGGTATGCATTCTTTCCTCGCCAGCAACACGCTTACGAACGATTACTACCCCGTGCTCGCGGGGATACTCTTCCGCACGGCTGTCGAGGTCAAGGAAAAGACGGGCGTTGAGCTCAGCTTCATCGACCTTTCAGGCGGCGTAGGCATAGCTTACCGTCCCGAGCAGACCGAGAACGACATCAAGGTGATCGGCGAGGGCGTAAGAAAGGCGTACGAGGAGATACTCGTTCCCGCGGGACTCGGCAATATCAGGCTCTGCACCGAGCTCGGGCGCTTCATGCTCGCTCCGAACGGTATGCTGATAACCACGGCTATCCGCGAGAAGCACATTTACAAGGAATACATCGGCGTGGACGCGTGCGCGGCGAACCTTATGAGACCCGCGATCTACGGCGCTTACCACCACATAACCGTTCTCGGCAAGGAAAACGAGTCCTGCGACCATATCTACGACGTTGTGGGAGGTCTCTGCGAGAACTGCGACAAGTTCGCGAAGGACAGGGCTCTGCCGAAGATAGAAATGGGCGATATCCTCGCCATACACGACGCGGGAGCTCACGGCTTCTCTATGGGCTACAACTACAACGGCAAGCTCCGCTCGGCGGAGGTACTGCTGCACGAGGACGGCTCGTGGCAGATGATACGCCGCGCCGAGACCCCGAAGGATTACTTCGCCACCTTTGATTTCAGCGAATACGGTGAAAAGCAGTGAAGTTCGACTACTGCCCGAAATGCGGCGATAAGCTCGTTCCAAAGCTCATAGGCGACGAGGGAGACGTTCCGTTCTGCGAAAAATGCGGACGGCCGTTCTTCCCGTTCTCATATCCGTGCGTGATATGCCTGTGCATAGCCGAGGACGGCGAAGTGCTGCTGATAAAGCAGAGCTACGGCATAAGCCGCTATGTGTGCGTCGCGGGCTACATAAAGGCCGGCGAGAGCGCCGAGGAATGTGCGCGCCGCGAGATCGCGGAGGAGACCGGGCTTGAGATGCTGTCGGCGGAGTTCCTGTACAGCAGGTACTACGAAAAGCACGACAATCTGATGCTCGCTTTCGCGTGCAGGGTGCGCAGAGCCGGGACTAAGCTCTCCGGTGAGGTGAGCGAGGCGGCGTGGTTCACGCCCGAGGCCGCCGAAAAGGCGCTGTTCGAGGGCGCTTACGGCATTGATATGCTTCATAAATGGCAGGAGCGGAACGCACAATGAGAATGAGAAAGAAAAAGCACCTTGACGAGCGGCTCGCGGCGTGTGAGGCGGTATGCCTCGGCTGGCTGCCCGACGGAATACACGAGGGCGGAGCCGGGAGGCTCGACCCGGCGGAGGTGTTCGGAGTCGGCAGGCCTCTGCGGCTGGAGATAGGCTGCGGCAAGGGAAAATTCGCGAATACGATAGCCGCCCGCGATACTGACGCGGATTTCATAGCGGTGGAGCAGTCTCCGAACGTCATCGTAATGGCAATGGAGCAGACTGTTGCCGCCGGGCTGACGAATCTGCGCTATCTTATGGGGAATGCCGGATATCTCCTCAAGGTCCTGCCGCCCCGCTGCGTCGAACGCATCTATCTGAATTTCAGCTGCCCCTACCCGAAGAGCCGCTATGCGAAGCACCGTCTGACAAGTCCGCTGTTTCTGGATATCTACAAAGAGCTCCTGACTGCGGACGGCGTTATTATACAAAAGACCGACAATGAGGGGTTCTTTGACTACTCGCTGGAGCAGTACGCCGCAAACGGCTTCACGGTTCGTTTCGTTACGCGTGATCTGCATAACAGCGCCGTCACCGGGAATATTATTACCGAATACGAGCAGCGCTTTCTCGATCTCGGGCAGCCGATATATTACGCGGAAGCCGTGCGGTCGGAATAAAAATTATAAAATGTTAACAAAAAGCCTTTACAAAATGAAAAAAATATTGTATAATAAAATATATGGAAATTCAGACGGCAGTTTCGTTTTACTCCGTCAGTCAAAAACCGAAAGGAATGAATAATAATGGGCAAATTAACAGCACTCATCAGCATCGCGGCACTCGCGGGACTCGGCTACTACATCGGCAAGAGAGTCATCGAGAAGCGCAACGCGGAGGAGGAAGAAAGAGCGGCACGCGTTTATGAGGACGATTCCGAATTCTACGCGGAGGAGCACCACAGCACGCCGAAGGAAAAGCTCCAGAGAGCTTCGCTGTTCGCTGTCGGCGCTATCAAGACCGGCACAGAGAAGTTCAAGGAAGGCATCGACGACATAATCAACAACGATATGATCTCCAAGGGCGAAAAGACGCTTGAGGACACCAAGACCTTCGCTGCCGAGAAGAAGGAGCAGGCCGTTGAGTTCGCGAAGAATACCGCCGAAAATGTAAAGGGCGGCATCGAGAACATCAAGAACAAGGTCACCGGCAAGGCGGATGAAGCTGCTGACGGCGTATCGGATCTTGCTGAGGCTATCGAGCAGGACGTCGACGACCTCGTTGACAAGGCTGTTGACGGCACGGATATCGCGGCGACAGAGCCCGAGCCGATCGTTGAACAGATCAGTGAGGCTGCGGAGAACGCGTCCGACGCGATAGAGGAGGCTGCCGAGGCAGTCAGCGAGAAGGCCGAAGAGGTCGCTGACGATATAAACGATATCACTTTCGGCTCCGGAGACTCGGATTCCGTTGAGACCTTCGATTTCAGCAATCCCGAGCAGCTCTGAGTTTTTACGACATGATCAATATGTAAGTATTTCTGCTCCTTTTTCACAAAAGGAGCAGATTTAATGCTGGAAAAAACAGTATAAGATATAATGCAGGAACGGTATGGATACTTTGAAGAACGCGGCGGTGGGAACCACCGTCAGGATAGAAAAGATAAATGGCGAGGGCGCGCTCAGGCGGCATTTTCTCGATATGGGGCTTATACCCGGGACCGAGGTAACGGTCATAAAGTACGCTCCCATGGGCGACCCGGTCAGCCTGTCGGTGCGCGGGTATGAGCTGACTCTTCGCGTCGACGACGCGGCGAATATAGACGTGTCCCCCGTTGAGGGACGCCGCGTAAGAGGCAGCGTAAGGGAAGAGAAAAAGAAAAAGACGAGCCACCCCGGCCTCGGCGAGGGCGGAAAGTTCCACCTGCGCGGGGACGGCGACCCTCTGCCCGCGGGTACGGTAATGAAATTCGCGCTGGTCGGGAACCAGAACAGCGGCAAGACTACGCTGTTCAACCGGCTTACCGGCTCGAAGCAGCACGTCGGGAACTTCCCCGGCGTCACCGTCGACCGCAAGGACGGTCCTATCAAAGGCAGACCCGATACTGTCGTGACCGATCTGCCCGGGATATATTCCATGTCGCCCTATACCAGCGAGGAGATCGTTTCCCGTAGCTTCGTGCTTGAGGAAAAGCCCCACGCCATTATAAACATCGTGGACGCGACGAACATCGAGCGAAACCTGTACCTCACAATGCAGCTCTTAGAGCTGGATATCCCCATGGTCATCGCGCTGAATATGATGGACGAACTGACTGCGAACGGCGGAAGCGTCGATATCAACGCCATGGAGGAAATGCTCGGAGTCCCCGTCGTACCGATCTCGGCGGCGAAAAACAGCGGCATCGAGGAGCTGATCGACCACGCGATACATGTCGCGCATTATCAGGAAAAGCCTCTGCCGCGCGATTTCTGCGGCAAGGACGAGAACGGCGGCGCGGTGCACCGCTGTCTGCACGGCATAAGACATCTTATCGAGGATCACGCGGAGAAGGCGGGGCTTCCGCCGCGCTTTGCCGCCGGAAAGGCAGCCGAGGGCGACGAGCTCATGCTCGCGCAGCTCTCGCTCGACGGGAATGAGCTGGAAATGCTTAAGCACATCACAGAGCAGACGGAGACCGAGCGCGGTCTGGATATCTGCGCTGCGATAGCCGATATGAGGTTCGGCTACATAGAGGAGCTCTGCCGAAAGACCGTCATAAAGCCTACCGAGAGCCGCGAGCATATCCGCAGCAGGCGTATAGACCGCGTACTTACCGGAAAATGGACGGCGATACCCATGTTCATACTGATTATGGGAGCGGTGTTCTTCCTTACCTTCAATGTGATCGGAGCGTGGCTCCAGGAGCTGCTCGAAACGGGCATCGACGCGCTTATCGCCGCGGCTGACAGCGCCTTTGAGAGCGCCGAGGTCAACGGCACTATTCGCAGCCTTATCATCGAGGGAATATTCGGCGGAGTCGGCAGCGTGCTGAGCTTCCTGCCGATAATCGTGACCCTGTTCTTCTTCCTGTCGATGCTGGAGGACAGCGGCTATGTGGCGCGCGTGGCGTTCTTCATGGATAAGCTTTTGCGCAAGCTCGGGCTTTCCGGGCGCAGCATAGTGCCGCTGCTGATAGGCTTCGGCTGCACCGTGCCTGCGGTCATGGCGACGCGTACTCTGCCGAGTGACCGCGACCGCAAGATGACCGTGCTGCTGACGCCTTTCATGAGCTGCACCGCGAAGGTGCCGATCTACGCGTTCTTCACGGCGGCGTTCTTCCCGGAGTACGGCTGGCTCGTTATGACGGGGCTTTATATGCTGGGCATACTGTTCGGCATTCTCGGAGCACTGCTCTACAAGAGCACACTTTTCCGCGGCGAACCTGTCCCGTTCGTTATGGAGCTGCCCAATTACCGTCTGCCGGGAGTGCGCAACGTTGCGCAGCTCCTGTGGGAGAAAGCGAAGGACTTCCTCCAGCGCGCGTTCTCGGTGATACTGGTAGCGTCGGTGCTGGTATGGCTCCTGAAAAATTTCAGCCTGCGTATGGATCCCGTGACGGATCCCGCAGACAGCATACTGGCTCTGGCTGCGGGACTCGCGGTGCCGCTGCTGACGCCTGTGGGACTGGGCGACTGGCGCATAGGAGTAGCTCTGCTGAGCGGCTTCATGGCGAAGGAGAGCGTGGTCTCCGTTCTGGAGATGCTTTACGGCAGCGACATCGCGTCGGCTATGACGCCTCTGACGGCGGGCTGTTTGCTGGTATTCTCGCTGCTGTACACGCCCTGCGTGGCGGCGATAGCCTCTGTGCGCCGCGAGCTCGGCGTGAAGTGGGCTGCCGCGCTTGTGGTATGGCAGTGCGCGGTCGCGTGGTGCGCGACTCTGCTGATGCGCGGAGTGTTTATTCTGCTGGGGGTGGGATAATGAATATCGTAGATATCATACTTGTCATATCTGTCGCCGCGGCTGTGACCGGAGCGGTCATTGCCGCGGTTCGCTGGAGAAAGAAAGGTTCCTGCTGCGGTGACTGCTCGGAGTGCCGCCGCAGGTGCCGCTGATACACCGATGACTGCTCGTGACGGGCAGTCTTTTTTATTATAGGTTTTCTACACATATTCGCCGGAAATTTTATATAAATTATCAAATATGCCTATAATTCTATTGACAAAACGGTCGTAAAATGCTATTATAAGGTATAACAATTGTGACGGAATTGTGAAAACTCTGCTTTGCACGGAAAGCTTTATCGGGGGCTGAATTGCCTGCCTCTTTAACGCTTTATTGCGGCAGAAATGTTTCGCCCGGCCGGCACTTTGAATAGAAACAGGAGCTCAGGAGGTTATTATTATGGGCTATACGACTTGTCCCAACGGTCATCTTTACGATCCGGAACAGTATGCGAGCTGTCCGCATTGCAACGGGGGAAGCAATATGATCGACTTTACGGGAGGCGGCTATCCGCAGGGTACTATCGCTCCCGGAAGCTTTGGCGGTGACTATCCGCAGGGTACCGTAGCGCCGAACGGCTTCGGCGGAGGCGGTGTTCAGAACGAAAAGATAATGGGCACGCATGCCGACCCGTCCGCGGGCTTCAATCCCGACGAGGTCAACAAGACCGTTGCTCCGAGTGATTACAGCGGCGGTCCCTCAAAGACGATAGCCGTGTTCGAGGCCGAGCAGGGCTTCGTCCCCGTAGTCGGCTGGCTCGTCTGCACCGAGGGAAACAAGGAGGAGAAGGGCAAAAGCTTCAACCTCCTGTCCAAGAGAAACAAGATAGGCAGAGACAGAGAGTCCGATGTCCGCATTACCGGCGACAACGCTATCTCGGGCTATAACGCGAGCATTGCCTTCGACGAGGAGGAGTGCTCCTTCACGCTGATCCCCAGCGATACCGCGAACAACGTCCGCATCAACGGCAAGGCCGTATATGTCCCGACGACTATCGTGGCTTACGACGAGATACGCCTCGGAGTTACCCACCTTGTCTTCGTTCCGTTCTGCAGCGAGCGTTTCTCGTGGGGCAAAAAGGCGGAGGATAAGGTATGAACCCTTATCCGAACAGCGGTACATACCCCGTTCCCGGAGAACAGGACATGATGCCGACGGTGGAGATCAGACCGTTCACCTACCAGATATCGAACCTGCAGGGTATCGGTACCTGTGAGAGGCAGGAGGATTCCTTCGGCTTCGTGAATGCGCTCGACGACGAGAAGATAAGCCGCCGGGGACTTCTCGCGGTGCTTGCCGACGGAATGGGAGGCATGAGCGGAGGTAAGCTTGCCAGCGAGACCACCGTTGCCACCATGCGCGGGGACTTCGAGGAATTCGATATGTCCGGGGATATACCCCGTCAGCTCTGCTCCGCCGCCGCAAAGGCGGACGACATCGTTTTCGGGCAGCTCGCGGGGAAGGGCGGAAGCACGCTCATTGCCTGCCTGTTCTATCGTGAAAAGCTTTATTTCGTCAGCGCGGGCGACAGCTTCCTCTACCTGATGAGAAACGGCAGCCTGTACCGTATCAACGCCGAGCATAACGTGCTCCACCGCAAGTTTGAGGACAGGATAGCCGACAAGGATATATCCCTTCGCAGCATAACGAACGAGCGCGAGAACCGTGCCGTGACCAGGTACATAGGCTGCGGCAAGCTGCGGGATCCCGACAGGTTCGTGAGACCGCTCCCGCTGTATGTCGGCGATATAGTAATGCTGTGCTCCGACGGTGTGGCGAATGTCCTGCCGCCCGAGCGCATAGTCGAGGCTCTGGAGAGCCCGTCGGTCGATGAGATGTGCCGAATGATGAACGCGGAGATCTCCGACAATCCCACAGGTCAATACCGCGACAACTACACAGCTCTGCTAATCAGATGCGCGTACTGAGCGCGGTCCGATAACCGGCTGCGGAACGTATGGACCGCACAGCCGGCGGAACGAATCAATTTGAAAGGAGTTGCACCCCGTATGAGGGTGCGGATCTGATTATGAAAAAGAAAATTCTGGGCTTATTGCTCGCGCTTTCCATGGTCTTTTCGATAGCCGTGCTCACTCCCGCTGTTTCTGCGGCTGACGGAGGAATAAGCATCAACGACGTCCGTCACGGCGTTGCGGTCATAGAGTGCGGTCCCGCCAATGCGAGCACCGGCAGCTATGACCTCGCGGACCAGGTATTCCGCGGCTCCTGCTTCTTTGTTGGAGTACACGGCACAGACCCGCAGTATCTTGTAACCAACTATCACGTTATACAGTCCTTTGTCGAGAACGGCAGCGGCGAGCTTATGACCGAGACTTTCATGGTGGACGGCACTGCTTATAAGTATGACTACCGCATGAAGATAAGGGTTTACTACTCGGCGAACGATTTTGAGGAGGCTTATCTTGTTGACAGCGATTCCGTAAAGGATATCGCCCTGCTCAAGATCGCCAATCCTACCAACAAGAGGGCTGCGCTGCACCTTGAGCCGCCCGTTGATTCGATGTCCTTCTCGGACGTATGGGTCGTTGGCTTCCCCGGGAATGCCGAGAACGTCATAGCAGGCTCGGTATCCTCTTACGGTGAGACTGACGCTGTCGGCAAGAAGGGCGTCATCAGCAAGATCTTCATCCAGCAGAGCACCGGTACGACCGAGATACAGACGGACTGCGAGATAAACGGCGGCAACTCCGGCGGCCCGATGGTAAACGAAAAGGGCAAGGTAGTCGGCGTTGCTACATACACCGTATACACAGCCGAGGCGATCACGAATGAGCTCGGAGTTATCAAGGAGCAGAAGTACGCTATCGGCTCCGATATGGTTGCGACTATTCTCACAAGAAACAACGTTAAGTATTCGACGGACGACTATTCCGGCGGTACCGGCTCCTTATCCGAGGGCGACGGCTCCGCGCCCGCTTCCGTTTCGGTAAACTTTGACGGCAACGGCGGCGTTCCCGCTCAGGCGAGCGCTCAGGTAGCGGCAGGCGGCTCCTACGGAAGCCTTCCTACCGCGACAAACGGCATTATGGAATTTGACGGCTGGTATACCGACCCCGCTGCGGGCGACCGTATCACAGCAAATTCCAACGCTCCGGGAAGCGGCTCCGTGACGCTCTACGCGCACTGGAAGATACCCGTATGGATATGGATAGTTGCCGTAGCTTTGGTGCTTATCATCGTAGCTGTGGTCATCATAGCGGTAGCCGGCTCGAAGAAGGGCAAGGGCGCAGCCGCTCAGACTCCCGCTCCGGCACCCGCACCCGCTCCGGCTCCCGTACAGCCCGTTTCTCCCACGATGCCCGCACGTCCTCAGAGACGCGCTGTGATCAGATCCATGGCGGCTCAGCACAAGGGACAGAGCATTACCGTGACCGAACGTCCCGTTTCCCTCGGCAGAAGCGCCAAGGACTGCGCGATAGTTTATAACGGCGATACGGCGGGCGTAAGCTCGGTACACTGCTCGATATCCTATGACGGCGGCAGAAACGAGTTTATGGTGACCGACGTATCCACCTACGGTACATTCATGCTTAACGGTCAGAAGCTCCCGAAGGGCGTTCCCACGAACGTAAAGCCCGGAACGAGCCTCTACCTCGGCGATAAGGGCAATGTGATAACTCTTTCTGTGGAGTAATAATTGAATGAATATTGACTGCTATTCCTACACAAGCGCAGGCGGCAGAGAGGTCAATGAGGATAACGTCCGCATGGGAGAATTCCCGGGCGGGCGTATCCTTGCTCTTGCCGACGGGCTTGGAGGTCACGCCGACGGCGATATGGCGTCGCGCTGCGTGACGGAGACCATAATGTCGGCGTCCGTGCCGGACAACGACGTAGAGATACCCTCCTGGCTGGTGGGTCGTGTGAACGCCGCGAACTCCGCGCTCATTGCGAGCTGCGAGAGAAGCGGCCGCAGTATGAGAAGCACCGCCGTGGTACTTGTGATATCCGGGAGGAACGCTTACTGGGTGCATACCGGCGATTCGCGGCTGTATTTCATACACCGCGGCGAGCTCGACTTCATAACGGAGGATCATTCGGTAGCGTTCAGGAAGTTCAAATCCGGCGAGATCTCAAGAGAAATGATAGGTATGGACCCCGATCAGCCCTGCCTTCTGCGCTCTCTCGGCAGCCCCGAGCGCTTCGAGCCCGAGGTGGGCTCGGCGTATGAGCCGCTGGAGCCTGGCGACGCGTTCCTGCTGTGCTCGGACGGTCTGTGGGAGTATGTCCTCGACGAGGAGATACTCTTAGACCTTTACAAGTCCTACAACGCGCGCGAATGGGCGAATTACCTGCTCCTGCGCGCAATGGAGCGCATCGGCGGGGATAACGATAATATATCGCTCATAACAGTAATGGTAAGTTAGTACCTGAAGGAGAAGTTTCCGTTTATGTTGAAGAAACTCTTGTTGTTCCTGACAGCCGCGGCGATCATGCTGCCGTTTGCGCACGCCTCCGCCGAGGATAAGAAGTATATGGAGACCGAGACGTATTACTGCAGCGGCAATAATGTGAACGTTATCGCGAAGCTGCCCGACGGCGCGGAATACGGCAGCAGCAACATCACCGCGTATCTTACGGCTCCCGGCAGCAACCAGATCTTCGAGGGGGAAAAGGCCGAACCTTTAAAGGTGTCTGCGAATGAGACTGTGGATTATATCCTGCTCGTGGAGTGCTCGGAAAAAATGGCGAAGTACAGGGAAGATGTCGCCGATTTTGCCCGCAAGCTCATCAAGAACAGCGAGAACGCCGAGCTGACGCTTATGTGCTTCGGCGAGGATTTCAGCGTCGCGGCTTCCGGTCTTAAGAACGCCGACGATGCCGAGACGGCAGCTTCGGAACTCGTATATGACGACAAGTATTCCGATATATGCGGCGGCGTGACGTACGCTTTGAAGGAGGCGGCGAAAAACGCGTCCTCCGAACGTATGACGCAGCTCATAGTGCTGACCGCGGGAGTTGCGCGCGTCAGAGCCGGCAGCGACACGGAAGCGGTAAAGATCAAGACGGAAAGGGCTGATGAAGCGAAGAAAGCCATTGCAGCCTCGCCCGATGTTATCGTGCATACCGTAGGCGGCTTCGGCGGGGACTGGGGTTTAAACCCTACGACCTACAAAAGCGTGAGCAGCGGCAGCGGTCTTGATATCGTGATCAATCAGAATGTCAACGTTAATTCCGCGGCGGCGAAAATCTGCGCGTACACGGATTCGCTGTACAGATTTTCGTTTGCGTTCAACGAGCTGGCAGTCGGCGACGATGAAAGCTTCAATATGCGCATATATTACTGCCTGAACGGAGTAGGTCAGGCATCGGGGAATAATAATATCATCTGCAGCAATGATGAGCTGGAAAATATAAAGAACATCGACCTGCCCAGGTTCGATGACGGTTCCGATGAAACCGGCGTTGCTCTTGTTGATAACGGCGATCCGACGGACGCAGACGTTCCCGGCGGCAATCCCGATGACGGGGAAAATCCCGGCGATAATCCCGATGACGGGGAAAAGCCTGGAGACAATCCCGATGACGGCGAAAAGCCCGGAGACAATCCCGATGACGGCGAAAACCCCGGCGATGATCCCGGTGACGGTGAAAATCCCGGAGAAAACGCCGACGGCAGCGAAAACCCCGGTGACGGCGACAACCCCGACACCGACGATCCCAACGGCGGCGAGGACGGCAAGCCCTCCGAGGGCAGCGCGGCTTCCGGCAATGAGGGCGCCGGAAGCGAGACAACGACTGCACCCGCCGAGCCTCCGTTACTCAATATTATAATTATTACCGCGGCGATAGGCGGCGGAGTGATAGTTCTGGCGATCATTATCGCGGTCATTATCGGAGCGGCAAGGAAAAAGAAACAAAGAAGCTTTCAGCCCACCGCGAACGGCTATCCGGCGGGAGCCGCGGCTCCGGTATATAACAGCGCTCCGAGGCCTGTGCGTATACAGTTCATGTCAGGGAGACTGCCGGACGCGTCCGTAATGCTCGGTGAGCAGATAATCATAGGCAGCGGCAGGAACTGCGACGTCATCTGCCGGGACGCTACCGTGACCTCACACAATGTGCGGCTGTCAATGGTACAGGGTGAGATATACATAGAGGATTTGAACGCCCAGCCGAACACCATGCTCGGAGGCGTGAGACTGTCTCAGCCGGCGGCTCTCAGGAGCGGCGACGAGATAACAATGGGACGTGTAAGGTTCCGTATTTATTTCTGACCGGAACGCTGCCGCCGTTCGTAGTGAATGAGCGGCGCGCCCGTAAAAGGAGCGAGACCCAATGCAATGCGTAAAATGCGGCAGTCCGCTGAGACCGGGGGCTATGTTCTGCGGTATGTGCGGAGCGCCGTGTCAGCAGGGCGCAGCCCGGATGCCGGGTCATGCGCTGACGGCGGACGGGGGAATGTACGCCGGAGCACGGATACCTCTCGATAAGCCCGTGGTCATGGGCTGTGACCCTTCGAGATGCACTCTGGTGCTGCCGCCGAACACTCCGGGCGTAAGCCGGCTGCACTGTACCGTAAAATGTCAGGACGGCGTTGTGTACATCATGGACCACAATTCCACCTACGGTACATACTGGAGCAGCGGTACAAGGCTGCCCGCGAATACCTGGGTAAGAGTTTCGGACTCTTTCTGGCTCGGCGATCCGGGTATCAGATATACGGTGATAACTGTGTGAATAAAAAGGAGATCATTCTATGAAAACCTGCTTTAACTGTTTTCTTGAATACGAGGACAATTATTCCATGTGCCCGTACTGCGGCTATGATCCCGCAGCGGATACCACAAAATTCCATAACGCTCTGCCGCACGGCACTCCTCTCGGCGGAAAATACATAATCGGGCGCGTGCTCGGACAGGGCGGCTTCGGCATAACCTATCTCGCGAAGGACTTCAATTCCGGCGAGCTGGTCGCGATCAAGGAGTATTTCCCCGATTCAATGGCGACCCGCGGCGAGAAGAACCGCATAATACCGTTCACGGGCACGAAGGGCGAGAACTTTGAGTACGGCAAGGCTTCCTTTATGGAGGAGGCAAAGACACTTGCGCGTTTCAACTCGATACCCAACATCGTGAGCGTTTATTCGTATTTTGAGGAAAACTCCACCGCCTATTTCGCAATGGAATATCTGAGGGGCAGGAACCTGAAGGAATATATTTCCGAGAACGGCGGCAGACTGTCGTGGCAGCAGGCGGAGAGGGTACTGCTTCCCATACTCGACGCGCTGGAGGCTGTACATTCTCAGGGCATGGTGCACCGTGACATCAAGCCGGACAATATCCTCATAACCGCGGACGGAACTCCGAAGCTGCTCGATTTCGGCTCGGCGAGATTCAGCCTCGGCGAGAAGAGCAGCAACCTCAGCGTAGTCATAACCCAGGGCTTTGCGCCGTATGAGCAGTATAAGCGCCACGGCAAGCAGGGACCCTACACCGATATTTACGCTATCGCGGCGACGATGTACTATTCGGTGACCGGAAAGGTTCCGCCCGAGTCCATAGACCGCAGAGACGATGACAGCATACTGATGCCCAATGCTCTCGGAGTCGCTGTGACTCCCGAAAAGGAGAACGCGCTGATGAAGGCGCTTGAGGTCAATCCCGACGACAGATACCGCACAGTAGCGGCTTTCCGCGCCGACCTTATGGGCGGGCAGGCCGGAGGCTCGCAGCAGGCGAACTTTGTTGTTCCGGGAGTCGTTCCCAATGTTCAGCCTGTGAACCCGTCGGGATACGTTCAGCCCGTGCAGCCGTCGGGATACGTTCAGCCCGTGCAGCCGTCGAGGTACGTTCAGCCTGTACAGCCGTCGGGATATGTTCAGCCCGTACAGCCGTCGGTGTACGTTCAGCCCGTACAGCCGTCGGGATATGCTCAGCCCGTGCAGCCGTCGGGATATGCTCAGCCTGTACAGCCGTCGGGATACGTTCAGCCTGTGCCCCCGTCGGGGTACGTTCAGCCTCACGGACAGCAGCAGGTGCCTCCGTCGGGATATTATCCTCAGCCGGGACAGCAGCCGCCCGTACAGCCGTCCGTTCCCGTGCAGCCGTCCGTTCCCGTACAACCGTCCGTTCCTGTGCAGCCGGTGCCTCCCGTGCAGTCCGAGAAACCTGCCGGGGAGAAGAAAAAAAGCCCCGCGAAGATCATCGTGCCTATACTGCTTTCCGCTGCCGTTGTCGGTATAGTGGTGGCTGTGATATTTATGATGAACGGCGGCGG
This sequence comes from Ruminiclostridium sp., assembly GCA_024682455.1. GTDB lineage: Bacteria > Bacillota > Clostridia > Oscillospirales > Ruminococcaceae > Ruminiclostridium_E. The sequence goes on from JAIKZF010000052.1 coordinate 20,216, forward strand.
CAGCGATATACAGACCCACGACGGCGCAGGTACTACTACGACGACCGCGGCGGCAGCGGATACCGCAGCCGCGCAGACCACGAGCGGCGGGCTTATGACCGAGGACAACAATACCGTGCCTGTTCTCGTTACGGAGACCCAGCCCGTGACCGAGCCTCCGGCGAAGGAGACCGATCCCAAGGAGAGCACCTCCAAGTCGCGCCGCTCTACAACCATAAAAACGAGACCTCCGGAGAGCGATCCCTCAGAGGACGAAACCACCACTACTACAACTACTACCACGCCGAAGGCGGAGACTCCCGCGCCTGTCGTTGTTGTGACGACAACAACTACCACTACGACTACAACGACTACCGCGAAGCCGAAGCCTGTGGTAACGCCCGAGTCTACTACGACTGCGAAGCCCAAGCCCGAACCCGAGACCAAGGTCGAGTTCGAGTATGAAAAGAGCACGAGCGGCGTTACGCTTACCAAGTATACCGGCTCAGGCGGGAAGGTCGAGATACCCGATAAGATAAACGGTAAGACTGTCGTGGCATTAGGCAAGAATCTCTTCTTCCGCAATGAAAAGATCACATCGGTCACGATACCCACGGGTGTCAAGACTATCGGTGAAGAGGCTTTCTCAAGCTGCACAAATCTGAAGACCGTTAAAATGGGCAACAATGTCACTACGCTCGGAAACGGCTGCTTCCGCAGCTGCCGGTCGCTTTCGTCGATCAATCTTTCGACCTCGCTGACCGAGCTGCCGATGAACTGTTTCAGAGACTGCCACAGTCTCACAAGTATCACGCTCCCGAACAGGATCACCTTGCTGGGCGGATATGCTTTTGGCTCATGCAGAGCGCTCGAAAGCATTGTGATACCCGCCGCGGTGAAAAAGATCGAGGGCTGGTGCTTCGATGCCTGCTCCGGTCTGACGACCGTGACGATAAAGGGCAGGGACACCGAACTGATCTACGGCTGCTTCAACGGCTGCGGCTACGCTACATTCTATGTGCCGAAAAATTCCAAGCCGGCCAGTCATTTGAATGAATACGGCTACCGGTGCGTTGAGAGCTGACAGGACAACGTGAAATAAACTCCCAAGGAGGGCTGCCGATGGCACTATGCTATAACTGCTTCAGCGAGTATGCCGATAACGTTCCGGTATGCCCGTACTGCGGCTATTCGGCAGCTTCCGACGCTAACCGTTACCGCGGAGTCCTGCCGTGCGGCTCCGTCCTCGGCGGGAGATACATTGTCGGACGTGTGCTGGGAAAGGGCGGCTTCGGAGTGACCTATATCGCTCTCGATCACAGCACGAAAAAGCTTGTCGCGATCAAGGAATACTTTCCCGAGGCTTTCGCCGGGCGAGGCGAGCACGGCACCGTGCAGCCCTGCCCGGGCGAAGAGGGCTCGTACTTTGAATACGGCAAGAACAAGTTCATGGACGAGGCAAAGGCTCTGGGGCGCTTCATCAACAATCCGAACATTGTCAGCGTCTACACCTACTTCGAGGAAAACAATACCGCCTACTATGCCATGGAATACCTGACCGGCTGCACTCTGAAAGAGTATATCTCCACCCACAGCGGAAGGCTCTTATGGAACGAGGCGGAACGGATACTTCTTCCCGTGATGAACGCGCTCTATGATATGCATTCCGTGGGAATGATACACCGCGATATAAAGCCCGACAACATAATGATGACTGTGAGCGGAGTCCCGAAGCTGCTCGATTTCGGCTCCGCGAGATACAGCCTCGGTCAGAAGAGCAGGAACCTCAGTATTCTGGTGACCCGGGGCTTTGCTCCCTATGAGCAGTATTCGAGCCACAGTAAGCAGGGTCCTTTCACCGATGTCTACGGAGTGGCGGCGACATTCTACTATACCGTTACCGGCAAGGTCCCTCCCGACGCTCTCGAACGCAAGGACCATGATACTCTTGTCATGCCGAGCGTGTACGGAGTCGCTGTTTCGATCGAGAAGGAGAACGCGCTGTGTCATGCCCTGGCGATAAACGCCGCCGACAGGTATCAGACGCTCTCCGAATTCTGGAGCGACCTGTTCCTCGGGCAGCCCCAGAATATCGTCGTGCCGCCCGTTGTCATACCGGTCGATCCGCCTGTGCAGCCGCCTGTTCCGGCTCCTGCTCCCAGGAAAGAAAGAAATACATTACTGCTGACTGTCGGCGTTCTGAGCGCGGTAGCCCTTGCTTTTCTCATTTTCGTTATCATACTGCTGTGCCTCAGATAACGTTATGACGATGCGAAGAAAACCTCGTGAAGCGCACATAAAGGAAGCCTCCATACGGCAAAGGCTTCTGTTTTTTTATATTTGCAGTAAACCTGTCGGAGGTCCCGAATGTTCTGCTATAACTGCTTCAATACGGTACAAATGACCGGTATCTGCCCGTGCTGCGGCTTTGATCCTTCCCACGCGGAGGAAATGTATCCGAATGCTCTCCCTTACGGCACGCCCGTCGGAGGAAGATATATCACGGGGCGCGTGCTTGGCAAGGGCGGCTTCGGCATGACCTATAAGGCCTATGAACCCGGGCGCGGCAGATTGGTGACGATAAAGGAATACTATCCCGAGGGGATAGCCTATCGTGCCGACAAAATACATATCCTGCCATATCCCGGCGCAAAGACCGAGCATTTCAAGTACGGAATAAGAGCCTTTCTTGACGAGGCAAGAGCTTTGGCAAGCTTCAACAGCTATTCAAATATAGTAAGCGTTCATGCCTACTGCGAGGAAAACGGCACCGCGTATTTCGCCATGGAATACCTGAACGGCGTCAATCTGAAGGAGCTTATCGAGAGGATAGGCAGACCGCTCAGCTGGAGTGAGGCCATGTTTTTCCTCATTCCGGTCATTAACGTGCTTTCCGCCGTTCATGCCGCGGGTATGATACACCGCGATATAAAGCCGGACAACATCATGGTGACCGCTGACAGCGGCGCGAAGCTGATCGACTTCGGTTCCGCGAAGATGAGCTTCGGCGAGATGAGCCACAGCCTCAAGATAGTACTGACTCCGGGCTTCGCGCCGAAGGAACAGTATTCCAGCACAGAGCCGCAGGGCGCGTTCACCGATGTCTACTCTATGGCTGCTACCATATACTATGCGGTAACGGGAAAAGTGCCGCAGGACTCGGTCGACCGCAGAGAGAATGATGAGCTCATACCGCCGCGCGCGTTTGTCACGGATATGCCTCCGGCGGCTCAGGATGTGCTGCTGAAAGCATTGGCGGTCTCTGCCGGAATGAGATATCAGAGTATGGAGGAATTCGGCACAGCGCTCCGCGAGACCGCGGGAATGCCGTACGGACACAGCGGCGACTATATCGTTTCATGGCTGCGTTCTGTGACTGAAAACAATAAGGAGCCTCTCGTTCCTGCGGAAGAAAAGCCTCCCGTTGACGAGGATAACGAGCCCGGCGAAAAAGAAGATGAAGGATCGGAAAAGCCTGACGAAAAACAGACAGACAAGCAGGAGCTCAGGCAGCCGGAGCGCGAAAGAGTTTCGTGGGTCGTTCCGACGGTAATAGTACTGTGCTCGGCAGCGGCTGTTTTCTTGATAATAAGTATCATTATGATGACGAACAAGTCCTCCGTCTCGTTTGTTGAGAAAGATCCTCGAATGACGGAAGAGGCTATGACCGTTAATGCCTCCGTAACCGAAGCGGAAGCGGGTATCTTCGCTTTTTCGGCTGAGCCGGCGACGAGCACGCTCGTGACCGGTATGGACGAGTACACGGACGACGATCCCCGGGAGAGCGGACTCGGCACTGTCAGCATCGTGACCGGGAATGAGACTCCGGAACAGGTCAACGATATGAGCTATACGGATACCCATGGCGCAAGGGGTAAATATACCGGCGAGCTTATGGGTGGCAGACCGCACGGAAAGGGAGTGTTTGTTTACAGCGAGGACGGCGGTACCGCGGTATATGAGGGCGACTGGGTGAACGGTATAAGGAGCGGCACGGGAGAAAAGACCTGGACTTCCGACGAGGGCAGCACGGGAAGCATAGAGTTTTATTTATACAGGGGCGAATTTGCCAACGACGCTGAAAACGGCAAGGGAAAATATACCTGGAAACGCAAAAGCGGAAATACCGAGGTCTATGAGGGCGAGGTCAGTGACGGCAGGATAGACGGCAGCGGTACATATACATGGGATATCGCGCTCGGGAATTTTTATTTCGCACAGTATGTCGGTGAGTTTACCGACGGTCATATTACCGGCAGAGCGGTAAAGAACTGGAAGGGAAGAGACGGCCTTGAGGTCGTGGAGGACGGCGTTTTCACCGACAATATCCTCTCCGGCATAGGAAAAAAGACCTGGAGATATCCCGACGGAGAAGAGGACGTATACGAGGGAGATTTCGTCAAGGGCACCCGTACAGGCAGCGGAAAACTGACAAAAAACGGACCCGACGGAAAGAAAGAGGTCTACGAGGGCGGCTTCAAGGATAATAAAAAGCATGGCAAGGGTACGGAGACCATATATAATACCGACGGCGTCATAGAGGAGTATTCCGGCAAATACAACAGCGACGAACGCAGCGGGATCTTTACCGTGACCATAACAATGGCGGACGGTACAAAGGAGGTCTCGGAGATAAATTACGAGATATGAACCTCGGAAAACAGAATAAAGAACTGCCCCTTTCGGATAGTGAAAGGGGCAGTGAGAGTGTCAAAGAAGCCGCTTACGCTCGAGTGCCTCCGGCGGCCATCCCTTTTGAAAAAAGGGCTGGACCCTAAAACAAACCGCTTCGCCTTGCAGCGGGGGGAGGTAGTGCGCCTTTTGATATTAAAAGAAACAGAAATAACCAAAAACTGGACTTTTTTGACAAACTAACTGCCCCTTTAGGATAGTGAAAGGGGCAGTTATTTCTTATATCAGTATTTCAGCGCTCTGAGCTCCGACTTGTGATCATCCGGGACGCGGTAGCTTTCGAGCGCTTTCTGTATCGCTTTGTTATGCGTCCATTTATCCAACCTGTGCTCAGAGATGTACGGCAGGGAGCTTTCATACTGCTTGGCAAGTGCCGTCGCGAAGAACCACGCCGTCATCATATTGACGTAATACTCGTCCGAACGCACGGAAGCCGCCATATCGAGAAAGCGCGGCTCGAACCCCTCGTCGAGGAACCACCTCATAAGGCAGCCCGTCCCGAAACGTATCATGTATGTATGCCCGCTATTATGCCATTCGGGTATCTTCGCGAGGAGCTCCTGTCTGTGCTTTCCGAACACTTTCGGCGCGAAGCTGTCGCACACCGCCCAGTTGTCGATGTAAGGCAGAAATTCCTCCGTCCTGCTCATGCACTCGTCAAAGTCTCGTATCGCTGCGACAAAGAACGCGTGCAGGTAGTTCTCCTCCATATACTTATGCGGCAGCTCGCCGAGAAAGCCGGTCACGTCCTCGCCCCTGTGGGCTGCGGCGAGCTGACGGATATCGGGGACGCGCACGCCTATGATGCTGTCGGCGGGTACTGTGGGGATTATGCGCGTCTGCATCTCGCGGTATTTCTCGTCGGAGGCAGCGGCTTTCAGCTCCGCGCGGAGCTGCTTTGTCAGTGCGTTCATCTGTGTTTCTTTCCCTTTTTGTTATTCTGCCGTCCTGCGGGAGCGCTGTGAGGCGGCTTGCGGTGGTGCTGCTGCGGAGCCGCGGGGATAAGGCAGTCGGGTGAGCTGCCGATGAGGTCCTTTCGGTTCGTCATTATCAGCGCTTTCTCGACAAGCTCGCGGTTCTCCTTCTTATAGTACTGCAACAAAGCGCGCTGGAGCTTCTTTTCCTCGGGCTTTCGCGGTACGTAGACCGGTTCGAGCGTATATGGGTCGAGCCCTGTATAGAACATCGCGGTCGATATCGTGCCCGGGGTAGGGTAGAAGTCCTGCACCTGCTCGGGACGGATATTGTGCTTTTTCAGGAACACCGCGAGGTCAACTGCGTCGGACAGCGTACAGCCCGGGTGCGAGGACATAAGGTACGGCACAAGATACTGCTCCTTGCCCATGCCCTTGGTTATGTCGTAGAATTTCTTCTCGAAGCGCTCATACAGCTCGATGTGCGGCTTTCCCATATAGTCGAGCACCTTGTTCGAGGCGTGCTCGGGTGCGACCTTGAGCTGCCCGCTGACGTGGTTGGCTATCAGCTCCCGCATGAACGTGTCGTCGGGGTCGTTTATCAGATAATCGTATCGTATGCCGGAGCGCACGAACACGCGCTTCACGCCCTTTATCTCCCGCATTTTCCGGAGTATGCCGAGGTATTCGGTATGGTCGGTCTTTAAATTGGGGCAGGGCTTCGGAGCAAGGCATTTTCTGCCCTTGCAGAGCCCGTGCTCTATCTGCTTGTCGCAGGACGGGTGACGGAAATCTGCGGTGGGGCCTCCGACGTCGTGGATATAGCCCTTAAAATTCGGCGAAGCCGCGAGCTCCCGCGCCTCGTTCAGCACGGACTCAACGCTTCTTGTCTGTACGCGCCTCCCCTGATGCAGCGCTATGGAGCAGAAGTTGCAGAAGCCGAAGCAGCCGCGGTTGTGCGTGATCGAGAATTCGACCTCCTTTATCGCGGGCACGCCTCCCTCCTTTTCGTAGCAGGGGTGGTAGGTCCTCATATACGGCAGCTCGTAGGCGCGGTCGAACTCCGACTGCGTGAGACTGCGCTGAGGAGGGTTCTGCACGAGCATGGTGTCGCCGTGGCGCTGGACTATCGTGCGCCCGTAGACCTCGTCCTGCTCGTCGTACTGCTTGCGGCACGCCTTTGCGTAGGCTTTCCTGTTGTCGCGGACTATCTCGAACGAGTCGCACTGCACGGCACCGATAGGGGTATCCTTCGGGTCGCAGAGGTAACACGTTCCGCGTATATCGCGCATATCGCGCAGACTGTCTCCCGACTTGAAGCGGTTATGTATCTCGGTGACTGTGAGCTCGCCCATTCCGTACATGAGCAGGTCGGCTCCGCTGTCCACAAGTATCGACTGCATCACGCAGTCGTCCCAGTAGTCGTAGTGCGCGAACCTGCGCAGCGAGGCTTCGAGCCCTCCTATCGCGATCTGCGCGTCGGGGAACAGCCGTTTCAGGGCGCGGCAGTACGTGATGACGGCTCTGTCGGGGCGCTTTCCGCCTCTGCCGCCCGCGCTGTACGCGTCGTCGTTGCGCTTTTTCAGAGCTACCGTATAATTCGAGACCATCGAGTCGATGTTGCCGCCGGTCACCATAAAGGCATAGCGGGGCTTTCCGAGCCGCATGAAGTCCTTATCGCTCACGGGCTGTGCTATCATTCCGACTCTGCACCCGAAGCTTTCCAGCAGCCGCGAGATTATCGCTATCCCGAAGCTCGGGTGATCGACGTAAGCGTCGCCGGTCACGCAGATGTAGTCGAAGGTCTCGCCTTCCTCTCTTGTGATAGGCAAAAACGGCATAGTACCGTTCACCCCCTTTTTCAGTTACGGATCAGGTATTCTTTTATCATCTTCCCGATATTGTCGAAGCCGGCGAGAGTGCCGGAGAACTGCGGGAATATCTGCTGACCGTATTTCAGGAGCGGCACATACTCGCGGGAATGGTCGGTCGAGGGCGTAGAGGGGTCACAGCCGTGGTCGCCCGTGATGAGCACGACATCGCCGCGCCAGCGTGTGTCCAGGAAGTCCCCGAGCCACGCGTCGAACTCGTTGAGCGCGTTGGTGTAGCCCATTACGTCGTTGCGGTGACCGTAGAGCATATCGAAGTCCACGAGGTTGACGAAGCAGAGACCCTCCCAGTCCTGCTCCGCGAACTCGGCGGTCTTTTTCATGCCGTCGGCGTTGTTCTCGGTGCGCACAAAGCCGTTCAGCCCCGCGCCCGCGAAGATGTCGTTTATCTTGCCTACGCCGTAGCAGGTGAGACCAGCCTCGCTTATCTCGTCGAGCACCGTCCTGCGCGGAGGCTTGAGCGTGAAGTCGTGCCTGCGGGAAGTGCGCGTGAACGGATGCTCGCCTGTGAACGGGCGGGCTATCACGCGTCCCACAGCGTGCTCGCCGGTGAGCAGTCCGCGCGCGATCTCGCAGTAACGGTAAAGCTCTTCCACCGGAACTATGTCCTCATGCGCCGCTATCTGGAACACGCTGTCCGCCGAGGTATAGACGATCAGAGCTCCCGATCTCATGTGCTCCGTGCCGTAGTCGGCTATCACCTTTGTGCCGGAGTAGGGCTTGTTGCAGATAACGGTGCGTCCGGTCCTGCGCTCAAATTCGCTTATTATCTCCGGCGGGAAGCCGTCGGGGTAGGTAGGGAAGGGCTTCTCCGAAACTATCCCCATCATCTCCCAGTGACCGGTAGTGGTGTCCTTGCCCTTCGAGAGCTCGGACAGCCGCGCGTATGTCTTGTGCTCGCCGAAAAACTCATACGGCTCGCCGTAATCCACGCCGTCAAGGTTGAAAAGCCCCAGCCTGCGCATATTGGGGACATTCAGCTTCCCGGTGTCGAAGCAGGCTTTGAGAGTGTTGCTGCCCTCGTCGCCGAACTCCGCCGCGTCGGGCATCTCTCCGATGCCGAAGCTGTCGAGAACTATCAGAAAAACCCGTTTGGTCATATCGTTTCAATCCTTTCTTTTTTACGGTCCTGCTGTTATCTGCTGTTTATGGGTATTTCGGAGGTGTGCGCGTCTGCCTGCGGTTCGCTGTTCCCCGCGTGCCGCCGGAGCGGAATGACCGGTGATCCAGGCGCAAAGCCGTCACACTACGGTGATGACATCTTTCAGCACATAGCCGAACATCGGAGCCGAGGTCTTTTCGTTCTCAATGTAGCCGTTCCTCAGATCGTAGGTGTTGTTCGGGTCGAACGGGTCGACGCCGATGTAATCGCCTCTGAACACATCGTTCTTTCCCGCCTTGAACTCGTCTATGAGCCGCTGTACGGCGTCCTCGCTGCCCTCGGCGGCGATGATCGAGTTGAGTTCGAGCATTTCTACCCAGCCCTTGTCAAAGCCCGCGCCTATGTCATTGCCGTGGACATTTCCGCTGATGCGGTCTTCGATGCGCTCATTCGCGAGCACAGCCTCGCAGGCGCCGAGAATGTACGGCTCCCAGTTGATGCGCGAGCTTATCAGCGAGGTCGTCGGCGCGACATCTATCATGCTCTGGTTGTAGCCTATGTGGTATACGTTCTTTTTCCCGTAAACATCCTCACACGCGACCGCGGGGCCGGTGGTGTCGGAATGCTGCGAGATTATTACGCAGCCGCGCTCTATCAGCTCGTCGGCGCATTTCTTTTCGATCGTGTAGTTTGACCATGTGTTTGTATATTTGACTTCCATCGTCGCCTCGGGCACCTCCGACCGCACACCGAGGAAGAAAGCCGTATAACCGGAGATCACCTCGGAGTAGGGGTAAGCCGCGACATAGCCTATGACCGCCTGCTTCGGGGTTATGATGCCGTTGGTTATCATTTCCTTAAGCTTCATTCCCGCGATCACTCCGGCGATGTATCTGCCCTGATAGATCTCCCCCATGAAGGTGTGGTAGTTGCTGTATACGGGGTCGTCGTTAGCGTCGTAGCAGGTCGCCTGGCAGAACTGTATCTCCGGGTGCTCGGCCGCCGCCTTCTTCGCGGCGTCGCCGTAGCCGAAGCTGGTGGTGAAGATGAGGTCGCAGCCCTTGTCTATCAGCGAGGCGACCGCGTTCTTTCCGCCCGTGGAGTCAGGGGTATTGCTCATAACGACCGTGGTGACCTTGTCGCCGAGCTTTTTCTCGACAGCCTTCTGCGCCTTTATGAAGTTCGCGGTATACGGGGTGCTCTCGTCGCCGTCATAAACAAAGCCTACGGTTATGGACTCGCGCGAGCTTTCCATATTCAGCTTTACAAAGTGGATTATCACGAAAAGCGATATCATCAGCAGCGATGTGACTGCGGCGGTAAGGTACATCTTTTTCATATCGTTCATTTCTTTTCCGCCTTCTTCCCGTAAATACTCTCAATATCGACCTTTCCGCTCTTTACGAGCTCTATCATGATATCCGCTATTTTCGGGTCGAACTGCGTTCCCCTGCACCGTTCAAGCTCGCCGAGCACGAAATCGAGATCGAGCTTTTTTCTGTAAACACGGTTCGCGGTCATAGCGTCGAAAGCGTCCGCTACGCCGATTATGCGTCCGTATATCGGGATCTCCTCGCCTTTGAGCCCGTTTACGTAGCCGCTGCCGTCGTAACGCTCATGGTGATAGAGCGCTCCGTCTATCACGTTCTCGACCAGCGTGAAATCCTTCAGTATCTCGGCGCCGCGGATAACGTGAGTCTTCATTATCGCGTATTCCTCGTCGTCGAGACGGGCGGGCTTGTTGAGTATGCGGTCGGGGATACCGATCTTTCCGATATCATGGAGCAGCGCAGCCTTGCGCAGATTTTCACGCTCCTTTTCGTCAAAACCGAGCTTTTCGGCTATCATCACCGAGTATTCGGAGACACGCTGAGAATGCTGGCTTGTGTTCTCGTCCTTGGCGTCCACGGTCTTCGCGATCGCGAGGATCGTTTCGTTGCCCATCTGCACCTGCTTTTCCGCAAGCTCAAGCTGGTGGCGCTGTATCGTGAGGGTGCGCTGTATTTGGGTCTTCGCGATGAACCATGTGAACCACGCGACTGCTATCATAGCCACCGTAAGCATATACACGATGAACCATGCGTTGTCATATATCTCCTTGTCCTTTGTGAAGATATACGTGCTCTCCTCAAGCGTGCGGGACATACTGCTGTCGAGCACGGAGATGTGAAATTTGTAATTCCCGGAGGGAAGATTCGTATATGTTACGGACGAGAGCTCGCTTTGCAGCACGACATCGGGCTCCGTGTCGAAGCCTTCGAGATAGTATCTTACATAAGGATCCTCGATAGTGTAGTTTATGACCTCGGGGAAGATCTCTATCCTGCCGACGTTTCTCGCGATCTCGAACGGCTCGCCGCGCTCAACGTGATACGCTGTGCCGTCGAGCTTCACGGACGACACGAGCATACGGTACGAGCGCTTCTGCGTCGAATATGAGATAGTGTTGAGCATATAAACTCCGGTATCCGTCGAGATATAGAGGTTTTCCTCGCTGTCGCGGTAGTTCCACGAATTTGCCGTGAGGGAGGCGCTCAGTCCGCTCTTCGAGTCGAGCAGATCATAGCGCATATCCTCGGTGTCCTCTATGACATCGGTCTCGTCCGCGACGTAAATGCCCGCGCTGCTGAGCACGAACAGCTTTCCGCTGGCGCTCGTCCATATATCGTAGTTGTTGAAATACGGGAAGTTCTCAAGAGCCTTTATGTTGTAGCTCTTGTCCATAATACAAAGTCCGTTGCTTGTAACGATAAGGATATGCTTGCCGTCGCCCGATCTTGTCATACGCAGGATAACGCCCGACGACAGACCATCGTAGCGGGTAAGGGTACGCACGACCTCGCCGTTCCTGATGACCGCGATACCGTCGCCGTCCGTCCCCGCGAGCAGGGCGCCGTCGTTCGTTTCGAGCAGACTAAGTATCACGGCGTTCGTCAGCTTGTCGCCATAGCTTATGGTCTTTTTTATTCCGTATGAGCTGATGAACGAGATACCTGTATCTCCGGCGGCGGCCATGATACCGTCGCTCATTTCCAGAATGGTCCTCGCGCGGTTGCCGAAGGAGCCGTCCGAGCTGTCATATACCGTGATGCCGCCCGCGGAGGTGACCTTTACGAGCCCCTTGCCGTAGGTGCATACCCACAGGTCGTTCCTCGAATCCTTCCGCACGCATCTGATGCGCACACCGTCGAGCATCTCGGTAAGCTCGTTCGTGACCTGATTCACATTCTTCATATCTGCGATATCAAGTCCCTTGTCGGTGCCGAAATACAGGCAGCCGTTCCATTCCTCGACGGAGTTTACGACCTTGCCCGCAATGTCATAGGTGCGGTAAATGTCCTTGAACATCGACTGCGAAAGGCGCATAAGTCCGAGCCGGGAGGAGGTGAACCAGAGGTTGCCCTGATAATCTATGGTCATGTTGTCAATGGAATTGCTGAACTCGCCGGTATTGATGACGGTGAATATCCCGTTCGCGTCAAAGGAGCCCACTCCGTTGTCGGAGCAGACGAAGCAGACGTTATCCGCCGAGAATACAAGTGACTGTATGCTGCTCAGCTTGTCGGTGCTTATCGTCCTGCGTCTGTTGAGCATAGAGCCGTTCAGCTCGAACGCGACGATGCGGTTTCCGGAGGTGCCGACGTAGAGTGTGCCGTCATCTGCGAACGTGCAGCAGGTATAAATGTCGTCGCCGTTGTTGATCTTATCGGTCGTAAGTATCTCGCCGTTCCCGATGATGAACAGCTCTCCCTCGGCGTTTACCGCGGCGGCGTGACCCGCATCGTCCGCCGAGAGGGTAACGGCGTAATGCACCTGAGGAATGACATTGAGCAGCTCAAGGCCGTTGTTGAGAGCCGCCACAGCCAGACTCTCGGTAGTTCCGATATAGTAATTGCCGTCGGAGGTCTGCGCTATGCAGCGCACCGAATCCGAGGGCAGTCCGTTGTCCTTGTCGATAACATTCGCGATATTCTCGTTGATGCTGATAGATACGCCGTTGTCGTTCGTACCGATCCACAGTCTGCCTTCCTCGTCGGTAAACAGGCAGTTCACGTTTCTTACGGAATCAAAGTCCATCCACCTGAACTCGCTTCCGTTATAGCGGTAGAGTCCGGCGTATGTACCTACCCACAGAATACCGTCCTTTGTCTGCACTATGTCGTTCGCTTCGCCGCAGGGCAGCCCGTTGTCGCTGCTGTATACGGTATGCACATAGCCGTTGTAATCGGTCTCGGGGCTCTGCGCGCTTACGCGGATACCGAGAGCCGACGCCGCCAGAGACGCACAGATCAGGAGAGCCGTCAGCTTTGCGGCGGTATCGGAGGCATGGTGACGTTCGGTTATGCTGCGGCGCAGCTTGTAAAGCTTTATCACCGCGTACAGAGTGAACAGCGTTATCAGCTTGTCAAGAAAATCAACATAGAACTCTCCGACAATGCAGCACAGCCAGTAGGGTATGCCTTGCTCGCTCAGGAAGCCGATAACTCCGTCTCCCCAGATGTTTCCGGTCGTTCCGCTGTGGAAGATGATATTCAGCGGCACCGACACGGTAACGGCTGAAAGAGTAACGAGCACGCTCGCGGTCATAGTTCCGAAGACAGTATCGAAACGGGTCCTCTTCGCGGTAAGACCTATGACGATACCGATAACGGCGTTGGTGATGCTGAATACGAAGGATACCCCGTCGCTGAGGCCGTCGATGATGTTTCCCGCGATACCGACTATCGCGCCGCACACAGGTCCGCAGCCGAAGGCTGTGAGCGCCGTTCCGAACGAATCGAGCCATATCGGCAGCTGAAGCATATCCGATATGCCTTTCCCGAAAATATTAAGCAATATGCACATCGCGAAGAAAATGGATACTTTTAGATAGTTTGTTTTTTTCATTTATACCACCGTTACTTAATACTAAAAGGGTCTCGGAAAATGTTGTTATATATAACCATTTTATATTATATAACATTTACAGCCCGCTGTCAAGAAAAGCAGAGCGATCGGTACAAAAGTATGGTGTTCTGAAAGGCATCGGGGGTTGATTTTCGGAAATTTCTATGTTATAATAAAAAGCAGCCGCTTATGAGAGGCGATTTTTGTGAATATTGCCGGGCTCGATGATATACGGAAAGCAGCCTGCCGGCAGGGAGGACTGCTCCGTGCTGACAAGCCGCATCGGCATCAGATATTTTATATTATAACAACGAGGTGCGAAATGGTACGAAGAATACTTAACGCGGTACTGTTACTGCTTATGCTGGCGGTACTTGAGCTCAATAAAAACACGATAGTCGGCTGGGCAGTCTTTATCCTGCTGACGGCGGGGTATGTCTATCTGCGTGAAAAGCCGCTGAAAGAAGCGAAATTCCTGCCGCGCGCAGGAGCGTGGCTCGGGTGGATCGTATCCTTCCCGGCTGTGCTGATACTGTCATATCCGCCTGTGCGGAGCGTTCCCGCCGTGAATGTCGGCGACCCGCAGAAAACCGGCGTTGTCACCGTCGCGCAGGGGCAGCTCACGGGAGTGTTCAACGCCGACAAGTCCGTTGAGGTCTACGCAGGAATACCCTACGCTCAGCCGCCTGTCGGCGGGCTTCGCTGGAGGGAGCCGCAGGACGCGCTGCCGTGGGAGGGCGTGCGCGAAGCTGACACGTTCGCTCCGATGAGTATGCAGCCTACGAACCTGCCGATATATAACTCGCTGTCGCAGATCGTCGCTTATCACGACTACGAAATATCGCTCACGGACAACTATGTGCCGCCCGTGAGCGAGGATTCTCTGTATCTGAATATATGGAAGCCCGCCGGTGATGTCAGCGGGCTGCCTGTGCTCGTGTACATCCACGGTGGCTCGCTCCAGACCGGTCAGCCGTGGTACGCCGATTACAGCGGCGAGGGGCTCGCGAAGCAGGGAGCCGTCGTTGTGAACATGGGCTATCGGCTCGGGGTGTTCGGGTTCTTCGCGGACGAGGAATTGCAGTCCGAGTCACCCGACGGCACAACGGGAAACTACGGGCTGCTCGACCAGATAAAGGCGCTCGAATGGGTGCGCGACAACATTGCGGCGTTCGGAGGCGATCCCGGGAACGTGACGCTTTCGGGAGAGTCGGCGGGCTCCGCGTGCGTGAGCGCGTTATGTACCTCTCCGCTCGCGTCGGGGCTGTTCAGACGCGTGATAATGGAGAGCTCAACGGTGGTCTCCGTAAACCCGCCGCACTCGTTCAGACTGCTTGAACAGGCTTTTAACAGCGGCGCGGAGCTGAAAGCACGGCATAACTGCGCGAATATCGCGGAGCTGCGGGCTCTCCCCGCGGAGGAGCTTGTGCGGGAAGCCTACACGCAGCACCATATCACCGTTGACGGCTATGTCCTCACGGAAACGCCGTATGAGTCATACCGGAAGGGCATACACAACGAGGAAGCGATACTGCACGGTGCGAACGCCGAGGAGAGCGGACCGTTCATCATCTTCGACCACGCAAATATGAGCAGCTACGAGACAAAAATACGCGATTATTTTGGAGAACACACAGATGATATCCTCGCGATATATCCCGCGGCGACCGATGAGGAAGCCGATAAATACTGGGCGGAGATATACGGCTCGGTGTTCTTCAACTACCCGCATTACTGCCTTGACAGGCTCGCTGTGCGGAACGGTATACCTGCATACGAATACCTGTTCACGAAGCATAACGGACGGCTCGGCTGCTGGCATAGCGGCGAGATGATATACTGCTTCGGTAACATTACCGACGGCTCGCCGCTGTTTGACGCGAACGACTGCGAGCTGAGCAAAACTATGACCGCGTACTGGCTGAACTTTATGAAAACCGGCGACCCGAACGGCGCGGGACTGCCTGTATGGGAACAGAGCACGACCTCGGAAAGGCTGCTCGAATTCGGTGATAACGTCGGTATCATCGACGAGAAGCGGCTCGCGCTGTACGAGGTCCTTGACAGTATAGAGAGATTTGAATAAGCGCGGAGTTTTTCGTTACATTTTCCAGTTTGCCGAAACAAGCTGCTGCTCGGTCATGCGGCGGTAAATGCCGTTCTTTTCGTACAGCCCGGCGGGCGTTCCGTCCTCCGCGACAACTCCGTCGCCCAGCACGACGATGTGGTCTGCGTTCGCGATCGTGCGCATACGGTGCGCGATTATCAGCACAGTCTTGTTTTTTATCAGAGCCGACAATGCTTGCTGTATCGCGGTCTCGTTCTCAACATCGAGCGATGCCGTAGCCTCGTCGAGCAGTATCACGGGCGCGTCTTTGAGAAACGCACGCGCGATCGAGATACGCTGACGTTCGCCGCCGGAAAGCTCGCTTCCGTTCTCACCGATCATCGTGTTGTAACCGTCGGGCAGGCGCGAAACAAACTCGTCGCAGTTTGCGAGCTTCGCGGCCTGCATAACTTCTTCGTCGGTAGCGTTTTTCCTGCCGATACGGATATTTTCCAT
>JAIKZF010000078.1 GCA_024682455.1 Ruminiclostridium sp.
TCGTGGAAAGGGGTTTTCTTCCTTCCTCGCCTTCTTCCTTCCCCAGTGCTAGCGACTACTTCTTTTCCGGTCTCATTGTGGGGAAGAGGAGAACGTCGCGGATAGAGGGGCTGTCGGTGAGCAGCATGACGAGTCTGTCAACGCCGAAGCCGAGGCCTCCGGTGGGGGGCAGGCCGTATTCGAGCGCGGTAATGAAATCATCGTCGACCTGTGCGTCGTTGCCGCCCTGAGCACGCTTTGCGGCGACCTGCTTCTCGAAGCGGCCGCGCTGGTCGATCGGGTCGTTGAGCTCGGAGAACGCGTTGCCGAACTCGGTGCCGTTGATGAAATACTCAAATCTTTCGGTGAACATCGGATCCTGGGGCTTGCGCTTTGCGAGGGGCGAGTTCTCCACGGGATAATCATATATTATCGTCGGCTGG
Organism: Ruminiclostridium sp.; assembly: GCA_024682455.1. Classification (GTDB taxonomy): domain Bacteria; phylum Bacillota; class Clostridia; order Oscillospirales; family Ruminococcaceae; genus Ruminiclostridium_E. Next base: position 423 of record JAIKZF010000078.1, read on the forward strand.
ATAAGGTTCTCCTCGACGAACGCCTCGAAGAACGCTATCAGGACTTCTCCCTTGGTGGCGTTCTTTGTTTCGAGCTCGACGTGCTTCTCCGCGGCAGCCTTACGCGCTGTCTCGTCGTCCGTCCAGTCCGCGAAATCCACGCCCGCGTACTTCTTCACAGCCTCGATCATCGTGAGGCGCTCCCACGGCTTGCCGACAGCTATCTCCCTGCCCTGATAGGGTACGGTGTCGGTGCCGCAGATCTTCTTTGTCACCGTGCGGTAGAGATCCTCTATTATATCCATCATGCCGAAATAGTCCGTGTATGCCTGATACATCTCTATCGACGTGAATTCGGGGTTATGGGTCGCGTCCATGCCCTCGTTGCGGAATATTCTTCCGACCTCATAGACCTTGTTGAAGCCTCCCACTATCAGTCTTTTGAGATAAAGCTCCGTCTCAATGCGCAGGTACATATCTATGTCAAGCGCGTTGTGGTGGGTCTTGAAAGGTCTTGCGGCTGCGCCTATCTCCAGCGGAAGCAGTATCGGGGTATCGACCTCGATATAGCCGATTCCGTCGAGATAGCTGCGTATCTCGCGGAGAATGAGCGAGCGCGTAACGAACGTATCCTTTACCTCGGGGTTCGCGATGAGGTCGAGGTAACGCTTTCTGTAACGCTCCTCCTTGTCGCGCAGTCCGTGCCACTTCTCGGGCAGCGGGAGCAGGGACTTTGAAAGCAGCTTTATGCTCTTTGCGTGAACGGAGATCTCGCCGGTCTTGGTCTTGAACACATAGCCCTCAACGCCGACGATATCGCCGAGATCCCATGTCTTGAACTCGTCGAACGCTTCCTTGCCGATCTCGTCGATCCTTACATAGATCTGCATTCTGTCGCTGGCGTCGCGCACGTCCGCGAAGCTTGCCTTGCCCATTATGCGGCGGCTCATCATACGTCCCGCAATGACTACGTCCTTGCCCTCAAGCTCGTCGTAGCCGTCGCGTATTTCCTTTGCGAGCCTGTCGACCGGGAACTTTGTCGTGATGTACGGATCCCTGCCGTCGGCCTTCAGCTTGTTCAGCTTTTCTATTCTTATTCTGTGCTGCTCCGAGAGCTCGGCGAGCTCTTCCTCCGGAGTCATTTCTTCGGTCTTTATTTCTGTTTCGTCTGCCATATTTTTTGTAATTCCTTTGCTGTTTACTTGCTTATTTCAAGCACCTCGAACTGTAAAATGCCCGAGGGAGTATCAACGTCTACTATATCGCCCTTCTTGTGGCCGAGCAGAGCCCTGCCGATAGGAGATTCGTCCGAGATCTTGCCTGCCTTCACATCGACCTCCTTCGAGCCGACGATATGGAGCTCGCGCTCAACGTTCTCCTCGATGTCCTTGACGATTATCTTGTTGCCGTGCTGGATATGCTCGGTGTTGAGGCTGTCGGAGTCGATGACAACGACGTTTTTCAGGGTAGCCTCGATCTCCGCGATACGCGCCTCGATGATACCCTGTTCGTTTTTCGCCTCGTCGTATTCGGAGTTTTCGGAAAGGTCTCCGAACGAGAGCGCGACCTTGATCTTCTCCGCTATATCTTTTCTTTTGACGGTCTTAAGGTTTTCAAGCTCGGCTTCGAGAGCTTCAAGTCCTTCCTGGGTCAATACTGTCTGTTTAGCTGCCATGGTGTTTTTTTCCTTTCTTGCTTTATATTTTTGATTATTATTGCTGTGCCTGTGTTTCTTCTGCCGAGGCGCTTTCCGCCGCCACAACGGCGACCTTTGTGCTGATGACCTCGACGGCTTTCCTTAGCTGGAGATCGGAGCTGTTCGCGTAATTCGCGAGCTCGGTCTCATATCCCGCGTCGTATTCTACGGTGAACTCGGGCGTAATACCGGTCTCGTTGTAGGTCGTGCCGCCGTCTCCGCGCTTTATGATAGCGACGGATATCTCGATAGCCGTGCCGTCGTTGAAGGTGCGGGTCTCCTGGAGGGTGCCGTAGCCCGAGCTGTTCTCGCCGACGGTTATACCGCCCGCGTAGTCGCGCAGCGCCGCCGCCACGAGCTCTGCCGAGCCTCCGGTCTTTTCATCTATTATAATACTTATCGGCAGATCTGTAAAGTACCCGTCGGTGGATTCCGCGACGACTTTTGTCGAGAGGTTCTTGTACTCGGCGAATGCGATGTTTTCCTCCTCAACAAATCTCGAAAGTATCTCCGAGACCGACGTGTATACGCCGCTCGACACGCCGCGCAGGTCGAACACATATCCGGAGACCGGCGACTCGGAGTAGGTCTCCAGCAGCTTCGTCATTTTGGCGCCGGTCGCGTTGTTGATCGACGAGAACGAGAAATAAAGTATCCCGTTGTCGAGCAGCACTGCTTCAAGGGTCGGTATCTCGAACGCCGTACGCACGAGGTTGTATTCTGTCTCCTCGCCGCTGCGCCTTACGACGAAGCGCCTCTTGGTGCCCTCGTCGCCGTAGCGGAGCTGTTCGCTTGCAGAGACGTAGCCGCTTTCAAGTATGCTCTTGCCCTCGACGGAGATTATGACGTCTCCGGGGAGAATGCCCTCGGCTGCCGCCGACGAGCCCGCGTAGACGTTGGTTATCTTGATGTAGCCGCTCTCCTCCTTCTCGAACACTATGCCGAGCCCGACGACGTTTCCGCTTTCCATACGGGTCTTGTAGTAGTATTCGTCGGTGGAGTAGAATTTAGCCGCCTTATCGTCGATGCAGGTCAGATATCCCGAGTAAACGCCCGCCTTCATATCGGCGTCGTTAACGGCGTAGAGGGAGTAATTGCGGATATACGAGTCTATCTCCTGAAGTCTTGTGTAGATCTCGCCGCGCTGCTGCACATCGGCGATTTTGTCGTTGTAGTTGTTCAGCGACACCGTCATGGTGATGACGAATGTCACCGCACAGGCGATAGCCGCTATACTTATGGCTATGCCGATCGGTATTTTTCTGTTCATAAGCTTATCCTGTGATATTATCTTTATACGGCGGGCAGAGCCACAACGCTGAACGGGTCGATACGGCTGCCGTCCTTGCGCACCTCGAAGTGCAGGTGCGGTCCCGTTGACCAGCCCGTAGAGCCGACTGCTCCGATGCACTCGCCCTTTGTCACTTCCTGACCCACGGTGACGTATATGGCGCTCAGATGCGCGTAGAGCGTCTGATAGCCGTTGCCGTGGTCGATAACGATATACATTCCGTAGTCGTAGCCGGGTATGTAGGTGGTCTTGGCGACAAGCACCTCGCCGCCCTTTGAGGCATAGACGTTGGCTCCCATAATGCCGGAGTTTCCTATGTCGATACCGCCGTGGTTGCCTCCGCGCCACGAATCGTAGCCAAAGTAGGTGGTTATCAGGTGGAAGCTCGGGTTCAGCGGCCACGTCCACTCGCCCTCGTCATAGACGGTGTTGTTTTTCGCACGCTCCTTGGCGCGGCGTATCTCCTCCTCCAAAGCTGCCTGAGCCTTGTCGCGGTCGGCCTGGGTAATCTTCTTCTGATACTGGAGGTTCGCCTGACGGTCCTTAAGGTCCTGTATTTTCGCGGAATATGTATTGTACTGCGACCAGTAGCCCGCGTTGAGGTCGTTGTAGTATTTCACCTGCTCGTCGAGGGCGTACTTCTCGTCCTCAAGGTCGGCGCGCTCGGTCTCCAGCGCGATCTTGTCCTTGGCGAGCTGATCCTTATCCTTTTCGAGCTGATCCTTGATGTTGCCGAGCTCGGTCTTGACGTCCTCCTGGAAGTGTATGTCGTCGAGGAGCTTTTGCATGAACTTCATATTCTGCTTGCTGGCGTTGTCGAGTATCTCGCTGCGCACGAATATGTCGTAGAAGTCCTCGGCTCCCGCTATTACCGACAGGTAGTTCGACGAGTCGGTCATATACATAGCCTTGATTATCTGCCCGAAGCGGCGGATATTTTCGCGGTTCTCGGCGTCGAGACGCGCTATCTGCTCCTCGGTGTCGATTATCCTGCGCTCGGTCTCGGAGATCTGGAGCTCCTTGTCCTCAATACGCTGCTCGACGTCGGCTATCTCGGCTTCCTTGTCCAGTATAGCCTGCTCCTTGGCGGCTACATCGAGGTTCACCAGGTCTATCTGCGCCTGTGTGGCGACGAGGTAGTTCCAGTAGTTGTCCTGCTGCACCTCGTTTGCCTCTATGCTTGAACCTGCCGAGGCGATCTGCTGTTCTATATCCTTGATCTTTGCGTCGGCGTCCGCTATCTGCTGCGCGAGATCGGTCTGAGTGTCGGCGTAGGACACGACGGGCATATACGCGCCCTGCCCCGCCAGCACCACAGCCGCGCAGCCCAGCAGAGAGAGAGCCGTGTTGCGCAGTCTGCGCAATGTTCTGCTTTTCATCTTATCACCTTATACCTTGACGTACTTGCCGGTGCTGATTATCGTTCCTATCGCTCCGAGCAGAGCTCCGAGCACGCAGTCCGCAGCCAGCAGGTACCATGTTACGTCGTCGAACTGTACGATATTCACGAGCCCGAAAATGCGCCAGATCGTGATATCCTCCTCGAAGAGCTGCACTATTACTTCATAGATGACCTTGGTCAGCCCCCATGCCGCGGCTCCGGCGGCTATACCGATGAACATTCCCTCGATGAAGAAGGGTATCTTGACGAAGGAGTTCGTTGCTCCGACGACCTTCATTATGTTTATTTCCTTTGCGCGGGCGAAAACGCTGCTGCGGATAGCGTTATAGACGATGATGACGCTCGTGACTATCATTACCGCCAGAAGCCCCAGCGCTATCACGGAGAGCGTGGCTCTGATGTTGACCATGGCGCGCGCGAAGTCGTAGGGCGCGTCCACACGCTCGACCCCCTCGATCGACTTGAATTCCGCCGCTGTGTCGCTTATGCGCGAAACGTCGGAGACCGTCACGCGGAACGTGTCGGGCATGGGGTTCTCTTCAAGGTAGTCGAAAAGCTCCGCGTACTCGGACAGCTTCTCCTTCTCGTCCTCCCACGCCTGATCCTTTGAGTAGTAGACCACTCCGCCGGTCATGGTGTTGGGGTTTGAGGATATGACATCGGAGATATGGTTCAGCTCCTCCGTGGAGAGGTCGCCCCTGACATATACCGATATCTCGTTTTTTTCCTCGATATTCGACATTATTATATTGATATCCATAGCGATAAGCACGGACAGCCCTATGAGCAGAAGGCTCACGAGCAGCACGCAGAAGCTCGCCACGGACATCATTGCGTTCCTGAAAACCGAACCTACCCCGCGTCTTACGAGGTAGCCGAAGTTGCTCATTCTCATTAAAAGCTCATTCTCCTTCTATTGCGCCTTCTATGGTACCGTCGAAGGCTATGCTGCCTTCTTTGAGGTTTATGACTCTGCCGCCGTAGAACTTGACGAGGTCATGGTTATGCGTTACCATTATGACGGTGGTGCCGCAGTCGTTTATATCCTGGAGCAGCTCGACGATGTCGTAGGACAGCTTGGGGTCGATGTTTCCGGTAGGCTCGTCGGCTATTATTATCTTCGGGTCGCAGGCGAAGGCGCGGGCTATTGCCACGCGCTGCTGCTCGCCTCCGGAGAGCTGTCCGGGGTAAGCCTTTGCCTTGTCGTTGAGCCGCACGAGATCAAGCACATAGGGCACGCGCTGTCTTATGTATTTCTTTGACTTGTCTATGACGCGCAGAACGAAAGCCACATTCTCGTACACGGTGAGCGTCGGTATCAGTCTGAAATCCTGGAATATCATACCGAGCGAGCGCCGGAAGTACGGGAGCTTGCGGTTCCTTAGCTTTTTGAGGTTATAGCCGTTGACGAACACTCTGCCTCCGGTGGGCTGTATCTCACGGGTCAGCAGCTTGAGCAGGGTACTTTTTCCGGCTCCGCTGTCGCCGACTATGAAAACGAACTCGCCGTCGTTTATGCGTATATTGACATCGTTGAGGGCATCGACTCCGCCCTTTGCGCCGTCAACGTAGTGTACGTCTACATTCTTTAATTCTACCATTAATTATCTCCAATATAAAAAACAATATCCGGGGCGGGGCGGGCATTGCAGCTCCGCCCCGTCCGGTGCGCCGGTATCATGTGTTTTCCTTTGCCGATCAGAACTTGACGGGGTCGGCGGAGAGATACTTCTTGACCATGAGCGCTATCTTGAAGATTATGGCGTGGTCGAACTCGCGGAGGTCGAGACCGGTGAGCTTCTTGATCTTGTCCAGTCTGTAAACGAGGGTGTTTCTGTGTACGAACAGCTTTCTCGAAGTCTCGGAAACGTTGAGGTTGTTCTCGAAGAATCTCTGTATCGTGAACAGGGTCTCGTGGTCGAGGGACTCTATCGAGCCCTTCTTGAACACTTCCTTGAGGAAGGTCTCGCAGAGCGTGGTGGGCAGGTGATAGATGAGTCTCGCGATGCCGAGGTTATCGTAGCTGACAATATTCTTCTCCGTGTCGAATACCTTTCCGACCTCAATGGCGATCTGCGCCTCCTTGAACGAGCGGGCGAGATCCTTGACGCCGATGACGGGCGTGCCGATACCGATATTCACGCGGGTGAAGAACTCGGTCTGGAGGGTGTCGGCGATCGAGCGCGCGAGCTTTTCGAGATCCTTTACGTCTATGCCGCTCTTTATCTCCTTGACGAGGACTATCTCGCTCTCGGTGATGTTGAAGACGAAGTCCTTGTTCTTATCGGGGAAGAGGTTCTGTATAACGTCATAAGCCGAAACGTCGTTGGACGAGATTATGCTTATGAGGAACACCACGCGGTTGATATCCGCGTTGAAATGCAGCTCGCGGGATTTTATGCTTATGTCTCCGGGCAGCACGTTGTCGAGGATTATGTTCTTTACGAAGTTGTTGCGGTCGTACTTCTCGTCATAATACTGCTTTATGCTCGACAGCGATATAGCGAGTATGGAGGCGTACTTGCCCGCCATTTCGTCCGTTCCTTCGACAAATACTGCGTAATCGGGTTTTACGTGAACGCCGAAGGGCTTATAGGTATAGCCGTCGCGGATAAAGATATCGTGCGAGTCGCTGAACTCGATCGAGAAGAAATCGTTCGAGGTGCCTATTTTCGACAGCTCGCTGCAAGCGACTATCGTTGCGTTTTCGTCGATAACGCCGATGATCCTGCCGACGGTATCTCTCATCTGATGAACTACTCCCTGGAATAATCTGTTTGACATAATACTGCCCTGTCCTTTCTGCGGCTTCAGCCATTGCCCGCCGGGGCTTTCCGTCTCTCGACCGCCTGCCGCGAACTGCGGCGTCTGATCGCGCACTTACCTGCGGCGGTAGTTTGTTTTACGTTCGTTTCTTTTTGCATAAAAATCATGCAAAATCATGCAAAATCATACATACTTCTATTTTAATAGAAAATGCAAAAAAAATCAAGTCTTTTCTGTGAAAAATGTAAATTTTTCTTTTAAAAATTTTTACATATTGCCAAAAGGTCTGATTTGTGGTATAATATTAGCTGATTTACTATACTCATACGAAAAAGGAGCTGTTTTTATGAGCAAGACATATTATATAACCACGCCGATATACTATCCGTCCGGCAACCCGCACATCGGGCACTGCTACACCACGGTGGCGTGCGACGTTATCGCCCGCTTCAAGAGAATGCAGGGCTATGACGTGATGTTCCTCACCGGTACGGACGAACACGGCGCCAAGATACAGCAGAAGGCGGAAGAGCAGGGCATGACCCCGCAGCAGTACGTTGACGGCATCGTTGCGAACTTCAAGAGGCTCTGGAGCTTCATGAACATCAGCTATGACCGCTATATCAGAACTACCGACCCCTGCCATATAGAGACCGTGCAGAATATATTCAGGAAGCTCTACTACAATGGCTACATCTACAAGAGCACCTACAAGGGCAAATACTGCGTTCCCTGCGAGAGCTTCTGGACAGAGACCCAGCTCGTGGACGGCAAGTGCCCGGACTGCGGCAGAGAAGTCAGGGAAGCCGAGGAGGAGGCTTATTTCCTTAAGCTCTCCGTCATGACCGACCGCGTGACCGATCTGCTGAAAAATACCGACTACCTGCGCCCAGAGAGCCGCGTGAACGAGATGATAAACAACTTCGTCAAGGACGGACTTGAAGACCTCTGCATTTCGAGGACCTCCGTCAAGTGGGGCATACCCGTGCCGTTCGACGAGAAGCACACCGTGTATGTGTGGCTCGACGCGCTCATCAACTATATCAGCGCGCTCGGCTATGAGAACGGCACCTACAATGATTTCTACAAGTACTGGCCGGCGGATATGCACATGACCGCCAAGGAGATCGTGCGTTTCCACTCCATAGTATGGCCGGCAGTTCTTATGATGCTCGATCTCCCGCTCCCGAAGAGACTTTACGGCCACGGCTGGATAACCTTCAACGGCGCGAAGATGTCCAAGTCCCTCGGCAATGTCGTCGACCCGTTCATTCTCGGCGAGCGCTACGGCGTTGACGCTGTGCGCTACCAGATACTGCGCGATATGCCCTACGGCTCCGACTCGAACTTCTCGAATGAAATAATGATAGGCCGCATCAACAACGACCTCGCAAACGCCCTCGGAAACCTCGTTTCCCGCACCGTCGCCATGGCGGATAAGTATTTCGGCGGCACTCTGCCCGAGGACAGAAAGCCCGAGCCCATAGACGAGGAGCTCATAACAATGGCAAAGGCTCTGCGCGAGCCCGTTTCCGCCTATGTCGACGAGGCTCAGCATTCCCTCGCCCTCGCGGAGATATTCAAGGTCGTTGACCGTGCGAACAAATATATCGACGAGACCGAGCCGTGGGTGCTCGGGCGCAGCGAGGAGAACAGAGCCCGTCTCGCGTCCGTGCTTTACAACCTGCTTGAAACTATCAGGATATGCTCCGTGCTGCTCAGCCCGTTCATGCCCAACACCATGCCTGAGGTGTGGAAGCAGATCGGCGCGTCCGGCGAAGCCGTGACATACGGCGAGGCGGCGTCGTTCGGCGTGCTCCCCGCAAACGTCACCGTCCACAAGGGCGGGATACTCTTCCCGCGCATTGACATAGACAAGGAGATCGAAGAGCTCAACGCCATGCTCACCCCCGAAAAGAAGATTCGTGAGGACGAGGATCTCGACAAGGCCAATATCATCACGATAGACAAGTTCGCCGAGGTAAAGCTCCGCACAGGCGAGGTCACAGCCTGCGAGAAGGTCGCCAAGTCGAAGAAGCTCCTGAAATTGCAGATAGACGACGGCAGATACGGCAGACAGATCGTTTCCGGCATAGCTCAGTGGTACAAGCCCGAGGATCTTGTCGGAAAGAAGATAATATTCGTCGCCAACCTCGCTCCGGCGAAGCTCTGCGGCGAGGAAAGCCAGGGAATGATACTCGCAGCAGATACCGAGGACGGCGGCGCAAGCGTCGTATTCCTCGACCCCTCTGTCCCGAACGGCAGCACAATAAGATAGCCGCTTGCGCTCGAGTAGGCCGCTCCGCTCGAGACCGGGGGAAACCCTTTTGTGAACAAAAGGGTTTCCCCCGGACCCCCTTCCCAAAAAACTTTATGCGCTCCGCCTTGCAGCGGGGAGAATAACTACTCCTTTTGGTAGATATGTAAACTCGGAGAGTTTTAATGAACAAAAAGAAGACAAACAAAATATATCTGATAATATGCGGCATCGCCTTTGTGGTAATGATCGGCGTGCTGATGTCGGAGGGTATAGAAAATATACTGAGCGCTCTGGCACAGCTCAACCCCGCATTCCTGCTGCTTGCCGTCGGCTGTATGGTCGTTTACTGGTTCGGCGAGAGCATAGGACTGCATCTCGCAGCAAAAAGCCTCGACGATAAGGTGACGTTCAGTACGACCCTGCTGGTCACAATGATCGGACAGTATTTCAACTGCATAACGCCTTTCGCCTCGGGCGGACAGCCCATGCAGGCGTATACCTACGTAAAGCGCGGCCTTACGCTCAGCTCGGCTCTGACAGCGCTGCTGAGCCGTTTCATAGTTTATCAGTTCACTCTTACGCTTTATTCGGTCGTGTTCCTGATCTTCAAGCTGCCGATGTTCACCGAGGGCGACCTTAAGCCGCTGACTTTCCTTGTAATAGCCGGTTTCATCGTAAACACCTTCGTGATAATCCTGCTGTTCATGCTGGCGTTCTTCCGCACCGCGACCACGAAGCTTGCTCACGGCGTGATAATCCTGCTCGGGAAGCTCCATATCCTGAAGCAGCCCGACGATACCAGAGAGTATCTGGACAAGGAGCTCTCGCAGTACTATGAAAACTTCATGTTTATTAAGAGCCGCCCCGTAATGGTGCTGAAAATGTTCCTTGCCACGGTCGTGCAGCTTCTTGTGTACTTCTCGATCACGTACGTCATTTACATCGGTTTCGGTATGAGAGAGACAGATTTCTTCACGATAATCGCGTGTCAGGCGTTTGTCCTGATGATCTCCGGATTTGTGCCTCTGCCCGGCGCCATGGGTGCCGCAGAGGGCAGCTACGCGGCGTTCTTCAAGCCAATCTTCGGCGATTACTATACCGGCGTTTCCACGTTTATCTGGCGCTTTCTGACATTCTATCTCCCTATTCTCATCGGTATAATCATCAACCTGCGCATGGCAAAAAGCGGCGTTGACCTTGATAACGCGGAAGAAGACCTTAAATCTGAGTAGCCTTATTAAAAACTGCGCCTTTAGCTTGTAAGACAGATACCTATATAGAAGTTTTGCCCCTGAGTGTTACAAAGCACTCAGGGGCATTGTGCATATTTATGTTACTAAGCTAAATCAGAATTTATCATAATAACGCCTCAATCATATCGTCGTTATCATTTATATAAATATATCTTTGGAAATCCTCATCAATCAGTAACAGGTAAGGACTTAAAAATTTCCATGTATCAATATCAAACATCAGGTTTTTATATTTTCCGAAGACGTATATCCTCAATAATTCATCGCTCCCTAATAAAAAGCACAAATACATATTATCGTGTGGCGTTGGATCAGATATATGAGATATTGTTATATGTGCAGGGGAAGAAAAATGCAGTTGACTGATAAAGCCTTCGATTTTAATAAATTCAAATTCGTCTGCAAATCTATACTTTTCATAAAAAGCATCTATATTTTCAATAATTTGTTTTTTCTCATTGTCTTGACGCTGTTGCGATTGCTTTTTCTTCAAATCTTCTAACTTACTTTTGAGTAATGCCTGCTTTTCAGAATCCAAAAATTCCACTCCTAAATTACGATTTTTGTCAGTAACAATTATAGCACATCATCACTGTACTGTCAACAGAAACGCCATAGTACTTCTGACCTTACATCAGAAATACTATGGCGTAAAACTTCTTTATGCGTAACGTTCCTAAAGGCGCAGTTCTTTTTTCTTGTCAAGGGGTATACCCATCCCCGCTGCAAGGCGAAGCGCGTGGCCTTTCCCGCGGGAGGGAGGGGAGAGGGAGGGAGGGGGTCTGGGGGAGGGAGGGAGCGCCTTTCCTTGGAAAGGGGCTTCCTTCCGCCCCTTTCTCTCCCTCCCCCAGTAGTCTCACCCGAGAAGCGCGCGCCACTCGGTGATGAGTTCGCCGATGGTGTCGATATCGCTGATCTCGGCGGCTTCGCGGAGCTTATTGAAGCACGCCTGCTGCTTTTCGTCAGGGAAGGAGAAACCGGACATTTCCTCGACGACCTCGTCGATCTGGAGGGTATCGAAGAATTCGAGGGCTTCGGAGAGTTTATCGAGAAGCGGAGATATATCATCGTTCGTAGCCGCTTTCTGCTCCTTTTCCGCAAGCTCGGGGAACTGCGGAGCAAGTACGCCTTTTAGCGAACGGTAGACTTCGAGCATGGGCATGGTCTTTTCGCGGATAAGATCGGTATTGCCCTCGTTGCCCGCCTGCTCCAGCTCTGCGGCGGTGTCCGCAAGCTCCATGGCTCCGATCTGCCGCGAGGCGCTTTTCAGCGCGTGTACCTCGACCGTGTACGGGTGTATGCTGCCGGCTTCGTAATAACGCTGTATCACTTCCGCCTTCTTATCAATAGATATAAAATACTCCTTAAGCACCGTCATAAAGAGCTCGGAACTGCCGAGACGCTCTATCGCGGTCTTTGTGTCGAGCCCCTCAATGCTGATCTCGGCGGCAGCCGGCTTGACCTGCTTCGCGGCTTCCTCAGCCTCGGCGGCAGCCTGCTCCGCGGTGATAGGTACTATCTTCTCCTGCGGCAGCCACTTGTGAAGCTTCGCGGTGATCTCTTTCAGGTCAATGGGCTTCGCCACGAAGTCGTCCATGCCCTCCTTAAGGAACATCTCCCTCGCGCCGCTCACCGCGTTGGCAGTCAGGGCGATTATCGGCACGTCGTCATATTCGGGCATCAGACGGCGGATTATGTGCGTAGCCTCGATACCGTCCACCTCGGGCATCATGTGATCCATGAATATGCAGTCGTACTGCATCTGGTTCATCAGGTCGATAGCCTCGCCCGCGCTCTGCGCAAGATCAACGGTCATTTTCAGCGGTTCGAGCAGACCCTTGGCAACCGTGAGGTTTACGCTGTTATCGTCAACTATGAGCACTCTCGCCTCGGGAGCAACGAACAGGAACGACTCGTCCTCAGAGGAATCGGTGAACAGCCTGATATCGCTGATGCCCATGGCGTTGTAGAGCCCGAGAGAATACACGGGCTTGCGTATGACGTGGACGTTTGGCAGCATCACCGTGCTGCGGCTCGCGTAATCCGCCACCGCAAGGCACTGTATCTCCGAATGCTTCTCCAGATAGTTGAGAAGCTGGTTCGTGAGCTCGTTCTTGTCTATTATAAGGTACTCGGGCTTGTACTCGTCAAGGTCGCTGCAGTTATCCACCTCGACATACTCCGCCTCGATGCGGGAAAGGTCGGTGCATATCTGACCGCGGACATACTCGTTCGCGCAGCATACGACCACTCTCGGCTTATGCTCGGGCTTCGGCACAGAGGGCATACGGTCGACGATCTTCTGCGGTATCTTGATGAAGAAGGTCGTGCCCTTGTTGTACTCGGAGTCGAAGCGTATGCTGCCTCCCATGAGATCGAGGAGCTGGCGGGTTATGGCAAGTCCGAGACCCGTTCCCTCGACGTTTCTGTTGCGCTTGCTGTCCACCTGCTGGAAGGAATTGAACAGCTTCTTCTTATCCTCGTTCTTTATACCGATACCGGTATCCCTGACCTCGATCTTGAGGATAACATCGTCCGGGCTCTCCTCGCTGAACTCTGCGGCGAGCTTAAGCATGACGTTGCCGCGCTTTGTGAACTTGACCGCGTTGTTCAGTATGTTTATCATTATCTGATGTATGCGGAAGTTATCGCCGTGGAGCATTCTCGGGATATCGGGTGCGATGTCCATGGTGAACTCCACGTCCTTGTCGCCGATACGCGTATTTACGATATTCGCGACATCGTTGACTATGGACAGGGGCTCATAGTCGTCGGGGATTATCTCCAGCTTGCCGGATTCTATCTTAGAGAAATCAAGTATATCGTTGATTATGACGAGCAGATTTTTGCCCGCCACCTTGATCTGATTGACGAAATCTCTCGCCGTAGGGGACATATCCTCACGCAGGGCGAGGTCGACCATGCCGAGAACTGCGTTCATGGGCGTTCTGATCTCGTGGCTCATATTGGCGAGGAAGTCGCTCTTCATCTTCGACGCGGCCTCGACCTCGACATTCGTTCTGAACAGCATATAGTTCTTATATGCTATATCGGAGATGACGCCTGCTATCGTATAGAGCGCGGAAGCCGCTTTGTCTATGGTCTCCTTGTCAACGACGCGCACATCGTGCACCGCCTTGACGTACTCATCGGGGTCGATGTTGAGCTCCTCGGCGACGGAACGGAACTCCGACAGCACCGGGGGCTTTGTGAGCACCTGACCGCCTATGAAGCTTCCTATCATCTTGCCGTTTGCCATTATGGGGGCGGCGAACTCGACAAGCCCCGCGTGGCAGAAGTACATACAGGGGCCTCCCGCCTCCTGCGCGAGCTCGGCTCCGTGCTTATCGCACTCGAAGCACCTCATGCAGCCGAACAGCGATCTGCGGGTATATTTCTGGCAGAAATCCGTGAAATGCGAGCCCTGCGTTACTGCGACGCCGTTCTTGTCGGCGGTGAGGGCAGCCATGCCGGTCATCTCGGAGAACGCGTCCTGTATGCTCTGGAGGGTCTTTACGTCGATGAGGTCGGTGATCCTGAAATCCTCTTCGGCGTTATTAGCCGTATTTTTTACTCTGTCTTCAGCCATGATAACCTCCGTCAAGCAAGGTTAGCCACCGTTGCCAGCAGCATTTCCATATTTATCGGCTTAAGCAGGTAGCCGCGCGGCTTAAGAGCCATGATCTCCTCGACCTTTGCGCGGTCGGAAACGCCCGTGAGGAAGCAGATAGGAATGCGGTTATAGGCGGCGTTCGAGCGGATACGGCGGAACACCTCGGCGCCCGTCATAATCGGCATCTCGTAGTCGAGTATTATAAGGTCGACCATATTCTGGGAAAGGAACTTCTCGACCATTACGCCGTTGAGCATTGCGGTGACCTCATACTTATCCTCCAGCGCGGACTTTATGGTCTTAAGCATGAGTCTGTCGTCGTCAACGACGAGTATACGCTTCTTCGTATCGCCGTTTACCTGCTCCTCGGTGCCGCTGTCGAGGAAGTTCTCGATACTCAGCGCGAGGTTATCGGCAGAAATGGGGCGGCGCACCATGAAGTCGGCGACTGCTCTGTTATTGTTTTCGAGGTCCTTGCAGTCCTCGGTCTTGCCGACAACGACTATGGGGCATTTATTGTATACCGGGCTTTCTCTCAGCTTTGGTATCTGGGTTATCATATCGCTGTAAGGGTTATCCATGAAAATAATGTACACATCGGGCTTGAAAGCCTCAACGTGGTTCAGCACGTCGCGGAAGTCGGACGTGGTGGAAACCGTGAAGAACTGCTTGCTTGTATACTGGAAGAAGTCTCTTAGCAATGCCATATTTTCGCCGTAATTCAGAAGTACCTTACGTTTCATTTCAAATCCTCCCGTAATGGAGATTGGTCGGCATATACCGATACAGTTTAAATTATAGCATAAATTCGAGGATAAAGGCAATTATTATTACGCATTTTATACAAATGCGTCAAAAATTTCGTCATTTTAACTAACCCCCCCACGCCTCGAAGAAGAGCCTTTAAGAGTGCCTCCGGCGGCCAGCCCTTTTGAAAAAAGGGCTGGACCCTAAAACAAATACCGTACCACGGAGATCCGATACGCGAATCATATTCAATAGTAACTTCTATCTGTCAGTTAAAAAAAAGAACTGCTCCTCATAAAGTAAGGAGCAGCCTTGTTTATTGCTTATACAAGCTCGATCACAGCCATTTCCGCTGCGTCACCGCGGCGGGGACCAACCTTGATTATTCTTGTATAACCGCCGTTTCTTTCGCTGTACTTGGGAGCGATCTCATCAAAGAGCTTCTTGGAGACAGCCTCCTTGGTAACATACGCGAACACCTGGCGCTTGGAGTGAAGATCACCCTTCTTGCCGAGCGTTATCATCTTCTCGGCTTCACTTCTGACTTCTTTAGCTCTTGTAACGGTAGTTTCGATCTTACCGTTTTCGAGTAAGAAGGTAACCATAGCTCTGAGCATCGCTTTTCTGTGGTCGCTTGTTCTGCCTAACTTTCTCATTGCCATTATGGTTCTCCTTTCCGACGGACATAAGAGTCCCTGTCAATTTTAATCGTCTTCGTTTGAAGCAAGGTCAAAGCCGAGCGACTGGAGCTTCGCTCTGACCTCCTCGAACGACTTCTTTCCTAAATTCCTTACCTTCATCATATCTTCCTGCGACTTATTGATGAGGTCGTCTACCGTGTTGATGCCTGCACGCTTGAGACAGTTGAACGAGCGGACCGACAGATCGAGATCCTCGATCGTCATCTCAAGGAGCTTATCCTTGCTCTTGTCGTCCTTCTCAACGAGGAATTCCGTCTGCGACGGCTCGTCGGAAAGATCAACAAACAGCGCTAAGTGCTCGGTAAGGAGCTTCGCGGCGAGAGAGATCGCTTCCTTCGCCGAGATAGTGCCGTCTGTCCAGACCTCGACAACCAGCTTGTCAAAGTCCGTTCTCTGTCCTACGCGCTTCTTTTCAACGGTGTAATTGACCTTTAATACAGGTGTATAGATGCTGTCTACCGCGATAACGCCGATCGGAGGCTGGAGCAGAGCCTTGTTCTTCTCTGCCGAAACATAGCCTCTGCCCTTGTCGAAGGTGAGCTCCATATAGAGCTTAGCGCCCGCGCTCAGGGTCGCAATGTGCATTCCGGGATCGAGGATCTCGATCTCGCTGTCGCCCTTGATGTCGCTCGCGGTGACCTCACACTCGCCCTCCGCCTTGATGCACACGTTCTTCGGAGCATCGCCGTATAATTTTGCTATCAAGCCCTTGACATTCAGAATGATCTCGGTAACGTCTTCCTTGACGCCGGGTATGGTGGAGAACTCGTGCTGGACGCCATCGATCTTCACCGCCGTTACCGCAACTCCGGGTAAAGAGGAAAGCAATACGCGCCTGAGGCTGTTGCCCAGTGTATTGCCGTAGCCTGCCTCAAGGGGTTCGAGAACAAACATTCCGTACTTCCCGTCGGGTCTGAGCTTTACTATCTCGATCACAGGCTTATCTATTTTATCAAGCATTCCTTAACCCTCCTGCTGAATTTGGTTCCATGGGGAGCATACTCCCCGCTGATCGTTTAAGGGCAAATCTGAACTATCTTTGTGTACTCTGACCGAACAAAGCTGCCCCGGTCAATTTTAAATCCCGGTATCCGCACACGTCAGGCGGCACGGATCAGGTCTGACCGTGAATTAAAAATAACCGCACCACCGGCATTATATGCCGGAAAGCTATTACTTAGAATACAACTCTATGATGAGGTGTTCTTCTATCTCATAGTCAAGCTCGTCACGTACGGGTGCCTTTGCGACCTTGACAGACATAGCTTCTTTGTTCACTTCGAGCCACGAGGGAATAAGTCTGCCTTCAACAGCCTCGGCGATCTGCGCGAACTTGGGGCTCTTCTTGCTTGTCTCGGAAACCGCTAT
This sequence comes from Ruminiclostridium sp., assembly GCA_024682455.1. Taxonomy (GTDB): domain Bacteria; phylum Bacillota; class Clostridia; order Oscillospirales; family Ruminococcaceae; genus Ruminiclostridium_E. The sequence goes on from JAIKZF010000078.1 coordinate 17,499, forward strand.
GACATCTCCCACCTTTATGCGATAGGAGGGGATATCTACCTTCTTGCCGTTCACCGTGAAGTGACCGTGACCTACCAGCTGTCTTGCTTCACGTCTTGTGATAGCGAAGCCCGCTCTGAATACGACATTGTCTATCCTCGACTCAAGAAGTCTCAGAAGGTTGTGACCCGCGATGCCCTCTTCCTTTACAGCCATCTCATAATAGTGATAGAACTGCTTTTCAAGTACACCGTAGATGAATTTCAGCTTCTGCTTTTCCTTGAGCTGGAGTCCGTATTCGGACACCTTTTTCCTCTGGTTTGCGTTCCTGTTTCTCTTTGTTTCCTTGCCGTATCCCATTACCATGGGGCTTATTCCGAGTGCCTTGCATCTCTTGAGCACCGGCGTTCTGTCTACTGCCATTGTATAACCTCCGTAATTATTTCAAAAAATATCGGTTTTCCGTACTTTGCTCAGCAAAGTACAATCGACTCCGAGCAAATCGGTAAAGCTCGGTTCATAAAAGTCAGACGCGTCTTCTCTTGGGGGGACGGCATCCGTTGTGGGGAATGGGTGTAACGTCCTTTATCATGCGTACTTCAAGTCCCGCGGCCTGTAAAGCTCTGATAGCAGCCTCACGTCCCTGGCCGGGTCCCTTGACGTAGACCTCGACGGTCTTGAGACCGTGCTCCATGGCAGCCTTGGCAGCTGTCTCGGCAGCGGACTGCGCAGCAAAGGGGGTGGACTTTCTGGAGCCTCTGAAGCCCAGCTCGCCCGCACTTGCCCACGAAAGAGCGTTGCCCTGCAGGTCTGTGATGGTAACGATAGTGTTATTGAAGGAAGACTGGATATGAGCTGCGCCGTTTTCGATGTTCTTTCTTTCGCGGCGGCGGCGGATAACGGCCTTCTTTCCGTTGTTCTTAGCCTGTGCCATTTATTGACCTCCTTTATTATTTCTTCTTGTTAGCTATGGTCTTCTTCGGACCCTTGCGTGTTCTCGCGTTGGTTTTGGTTCTCTGGCCGCGGCAGGGGAGACCCTTGCGGTGACGAGTTCCGCGGTAGCAGTTGATCTCGACGAGTCTCTTGATATTGAGAGCTACGTCGCGTCTGAGGTCACCCTCAACGACATAATGTCCGTCGATGACTTCACGGATCCTGGTCTCTTCCTCTTCGGTAAGATCCTTGACACGTGTGTCGGGGTTAACGCCTGCTTTTGCGAGAATATCATTTGCGGACTTTCTTCCGATACCGTAAACGTATGTGAGGCCTATCTCAACACGCTTCTCCTTCGGGAGATCCACACCGGCGATTCTTGCCATAATTTATTCCTCCTGTTTTGATCCGGGCTGTCAGCCCTGTCTCTGCTTGTGCTTGGGCTCTTTGCAAATAACCATTACCTTGCCCTTGCGCTTTATTACCTTGCACTTATCGCACATAGGCTTTACCGAAGGTCTTACTTTCATTGTTATAACCCTCCTTTAAGGTTTGTTCGTACGGGCGCTTACTTGGCTCTCCACGTGATGCGTCCCTTGGTGAGGTCGTACGGCGACATCTCGACCGTTACCTTATCACCGGGAAGTATGCGGATGAAGTTCATTCTGAGCTTTCCGCTCACGTGGGCAAGTATCTTGTGCCCGTTCTGAAGCTCGACCCTGAACGTGGCGTTGGGAAGCGCTTCAAGTATAGTTCCCTCTACTTCGATCACATCTTCTTTAGACAAACTCTGATCACACTCCTGTAACAGCCGGCACACGGTGCTCAGCTCTCGTCCCCGCGGGACTCCGACGCTTTCAGCGCCGCTCTGAGCGCCTTATCGGAGACTCCGTCCACCTGCACGGTCTTATTTGTACGGGCGAGGTGCTTCGGGTTCTTTTTCTTGGGTCTTGCGAGAGGTCTTTCTCCGCCGTCGGCGACGAGCACGCTGTCCCCGTCGAAGCCGACCACCGCGAGCGGATATCCTTTATCCCGTCCCGCTTTGCTTATTACGACCATACCCTTTACAAGATCCATAATCCCACCGTCAATGAGACTCAAGCGTCATTATGAGCGGCTTATCGTTGGTTATCGCTATGCAGTGCTCAAAATGCGCGCTGAGTTTACCGTTTGCCTCAACTACCGTCCACTTGTCGGAAAGCACCTTTACCTCCGGCGTGGACTCGTTGACCATCGGCTCAATACATATCGTCATACCGGGAACGAGCCTCGGGCCTCTGCCGGCTCTGCCGAAATTGGGGACCTCGGGGTCCTCGTGCATCTCGGTGCCTATGCCGTGGCCGACGTACTGTCTTACGACGTGGTAGCCGCCCGCCTCGACATGAGCCTGCACCGCCGCGGAGATATCTCCGACGCGGTTGCCGGGTACTGCCTGTTCGATGCCCTTCCACAGCGCCTCCTCGGTGACCTTCAGCAGTCTTTCCGCCTCGGGGGAGACCTTCCCGACCGTGAACGTCCTTGCGTTGTCGCCCTGCCAGCCCTTATACAGCGTCGTCACATCGACTGTGACGATATCGCCCTCTCTGATTATCTTCTTCTTTGAGGGAATGCCGTGTATCAGCTCCTCGTTGACCGAGATGCAGCAGCTGTTGGGGAACCCCGCGTAACCGAGCGACGAGGGTATCGCGCCTTTTCTTACTATAAAATCGTGTACTGTCTTATCAAGCTCCCATGTACTCATACCCGGCCGGATAGTTCTTCCGGCGAGCGCGAGCGCCTGCGCGGCTATTTCGTTCGATTCCATCATCAGACGAAGCTCCGCGGACGATTTGATCTTGATCATTTATTAGTCCTGACTTTCTATCGCTTCAAGCGTGAGCTTTGCAGTCTCGGAGATACCTTCCTGCCCTATCACGGTCTTGAGCTTGCCCTTTGCGGTGTAGTAATCCTTCAGGGGAGCGGTCTTTTCGTGGTAGGTAGCGAGTCTGGAGAGCACCGTTTCGGGCTTGTCGTCAACTCTCTGTACCACCTTGCCGCCGCAGCTGTCGCAGATACCTTCCTGCTTTGTGGGCTTGTGTTCGATATGGTAGGAAGCTCCGCAGCTTTCGCACACGCGTCTGCCGGAGAGTCTCGCGCATATCTTGTCATCGGGCACATATATCTCGATGACCTTGTCGATCTTTACTCCCATTGCCTCAAGCGCCTCCGCCTGAGATACCGTTCTCGGGAAACCGTCGAGAATGAAACCGTTCCTTGCGTCGTCCTTGGCTATTCTGTCCTTGAGAATGCCGATAACGACATCATCGGGGACGAGGTCGCCTCTGTCCATGTACTCCTTTGCGGCTATACCGGTGGGAGTGCCGTTCTTGACAGCCTCACGGAGCATATTGCCGGTCGAGAGAGCCGGGATACCGAGCTTCTCGCAGACGATCTCCGCCTGAGTGCCTTTTCCTGCGCCCGGGGCGCCTAAAAAGATCAGATTCATTATAATAACCTTCCTTGTTTCCGACCGCAGCCGCCGGGGAAGTCTCCCGCCGCGCCGCGGTCTGTTGTTGATAGCTTATTCGAGGAAGCCCTTATGATGACGCATCATCATCTGGCTCTCAAGAGAGCGAACGGTCTCAAGCGCAACGCCGACAAGGATCAGCAGTGTCGTACCGCCGAGGGCGATATTGATGCCCGAAAGCTGTCTGAAAATTATCGGGAATATAGCGATGAACGCGAGGAACATCGCGCCGATAAGGGAGATCTTCGAGAGCGAGTTCTGGATGAAGTCCGCGGTGGGCTTGCCGGGACGGATACCCGGGATAGCGCCGTTGTTCTTCTTCAGGTTATTCGCGATCTCCACGGGGTTGTACTGTATCGCGATATAGAAATAGTTGAACCCGATTATCAGCAGGAAATAGATGATAGCGTAGAGCCAGCTCGACTGACTGAACAGTCTTACGAAGCCCTCCCAGAAATCATTTCCGCTGCTGCCGTCTCCGTAGATCCCGAAGAACGAGCATATAGTCTGCGGAAGCGCCATTACCGACATCGCGAAGATGATCGGCATTACGCCTGCCATAGCCACCTTTATCGGGATATGCGTGGACTGACCGCCGTACATCTTTCTGCCGACCACTCTCTTGGCGTACTGTACGGGGATCCTTCTTTCGGCGTTCGTCATCAGTACCACGAGACCTATCATCAGTACGAAGATGATGCCGACTACCGGAACGAGTATAGCGTTCTTCATATCGGCTGTCATGGACTGAACAAGAGCCCACACTGCTGCGGGAGCTCTTGCGACGATACCTGCGAAGAGTATCATTGAGATACCGTTTCCGATACCTTTCTCGTTTATCTGGTCACCGAGCCATATAATGAGCGACGCGCCCGCCACGAAGCAGATAACTATCGTTATTGCCGCGAGCACTCCCGAGAAGCCCTCCGTGTACTTTACGGCACCTCTCGCGTTGAGCAGGGCGTAGAAGCCTATCGCCTGGAGAATAGCCAGACCGAGAGAGGTCAGCTTTGTGATGGTATTGAGCTTCTTTCTGCCCTCGTCGCCTTCCTTCTGCAGCTTTTCGAGCGCGGGTATCGCGACGGCGAGAAGCTGAATTATGATGGAAGCGTTGATATACGGGGTGATCGACATTGCGAGCAGCGTACCGTTCGAGAGCGAGCCGCCGGTCATGGTATCGAGGAAGCTCAGCAGAGACTCATCGCCCATGAGCTCGGAGATAGCGCTCATATCGAGGAACGGGACGAACACATTTGAGCCGAAGCGGAATATTACGATGATAAATAATGTGTATAAGATCTTCCTGCGAAGGTTAGTATCCTTCCACGCATTGCGAAAGACTTCAAACATTATACCACCTCAGCCTTTCCGCCCGCCTTCTCGATTTTTTCCGCCGCTGCGGCGGTAAACTTGGAAGCCTTAACGGTAAAGCTCTTTGTCAGTTCGCCATTGCCGAGCACCTTTACGCCGTCGTAAAGCTTCTTTACGAGTCCGCTTTCAACGAGTGCCTGTGCGTCGATCTCGGCACCGCTCTCAAAGCGGCTCTCAAGGTCGGATACATTGACGGTCGCGTATTCCGTCGCGAAAATATTATTGAACCCGCGCTTAGGTATACGCATAACGAGCTTGGTCTGACCGCCCTCGAATCCGGGCTTTACTCCGCCGCCGGAACGTGCCCACTGACCCTTATGTCCTTTACCCGCGGTCTTGCCGTGACCGGAACCGTGTCCGCGGCCTATGCGCTTTACTTCCTTAGTCGCCCCGACTGCGGGAGATAATTCGTGCAGCTTCAATTGTTACACCTCCTGTTGTTAAGATTACTCGGATACTTCGATGAGGTATCCTATCTCTTTGATCTTTCCCTTTGTAGCCGCGTTATCGGGCTGCTCGGTCACGTCGCCGACCTTGCGCAGACCCAGCGAGTTCGCAGTCGCGATATGGCTGTCCTTACGGCCGATAAGGGATTTAACCAGTTTTATCTTCATGGTTCAAGCTCCTTCCTGTCTCAGCCTAAGATCTCTTTGACTGTCTTGCCTCTGATCGCCGCTACCTGTTCCGCGTCTCTGAGAGAAGCGAGGCCTGCTATCGTTGCTCTTACAACGTTGCAGGGGTTATTGGAGCGCAGGGACTTTGTACGGATATTCTTGATACCCGCCATTTCGACTACCGAACGCACGGGACCGCCGGCGATAACGCCGGTACCCTCGGGGGCGGGTCTCATGAGCACCGCACCTGCGCCGAACTTGCCGACTGTCTCATGCGGGATCGTTGTACCCTTGAGCGATACCTTGATAAGGTTCTTCTTTGCGTCCTCGATACCCTTGCGGATAGCGTCCGGAACTTCGTTCGACTTGCCGAGACCGAAGCCTACGATGCCGTTGCCGTCTCCGACTACCACCAGCGCGGAGAACTTCATTATACGTCCGCCCTTGACTGTTTTGGATACACGGTTGATAGCTACGACCTTTTCGCTCAGCTCTAATTTGGATGCATCTATAAGTGCCAAAGCTTTTTCCTCCTGTATTATTTTAGAAATTGAGTCCGCCTTCACGCGCACCTTCAGCGAGCGCAGCTACTCTTCCGTGATAGAGATAACCGCCTCTGTCGAATACGACATCGGTTATACCCTTGGACTTTGCTCTTTCGGCAAGCTTTTCGCCGACCTTCTTTGCCGCTTCGCAGTTTCCGCCGTACTCTGTGAAGTCCTTCTCGTTCGAGGATGCTGCGCAGAGCGTTACGCCTGCCTCATCGTCGATGAGCTGGGCATAGATGTTCTTGTCGGAGCGGAAAACATTGAGACGCGGGCAGGAAGCCGTACCGGAGATCTTGTTTCTGATCCTCTGGTGACGCTTGATCCTTGCTTTATTCTTATCCTTCTGCTTAATCATTTCCTATCACTCCTTACTTCTTGCCCTTAGCGGCCTTGCCTTCTTTATGGCGTACATACTCGCCCTCATATCTTATGCCCTTGCCCTTGTACGGCTCGGGGGGACGCTTGCCGCGCACTTCAGCTGCGAACTGGCCGACCTTCTGCTTGTCGATGCCCTTGATGATTATCTGGTTGGGCTGGGGAGCTTCGATCGTGATATCGTCGTTATCCGAAACGATAACATCGTGGGAATAACCGATCTTAAGGATAAGATCCTTGCCCTTCTTCTCGCATCTGTAACCGACGCCCTGTATTTCGAGCTTCTTCTCGAAGCCCTCGGTAACGCCGACTACCATATTATGGATAAGAGTTCTTGTGAGTCCGTGGAGAGCGCGGTTGGACGCTTCGTCATCGGGACGCTCTACCTTGATCTGACCGTCCTCTGCGGTGATCTTCATCGAAGGCTTGAACTCCTTTGTGAGGGTACCCTTGGGGCCCTTCACGGTAACGACCGAGCCGTCTACCTTTACCTCTACGCCTGCGGGAACAGCGATCGGGTGTTTACCTATTCTAGACATATCTTCTGTTCCTCCCTTACCATACGAACGCGAGGATCTCGCCGCCGACGTGGAGCTCTCTTGCCTTCTTGTCGGTCATAATGCCCTTCGAGGTGGAAACGATAGCGATTCCGAGCCCCTTCATTACCTTGGGCATATCCTTGCAGTTCGAATAAATTCTTAAACCGGGCTTGCTGACTCTGCGAAGTCCCGTGATGACTTGTGACTTATTCTCAGTATACTTGAGTGTGATCCTGATGACGCCCTGCTTGTTGTCCTCTATCACTCTGAAGTTCTTGATATAGCCTTCATCGACGAGGATCTGAGCGATCTGCTTCTTTACGTTGGAGCAGGGAACATCTATTGTGGGGTGCTTTGCGGCACTCGCATTGCGGATCCGTGTAAGCATATCTGCGATAGTATCAGTGATCTGCATTTTCTGCTTCCTCCTTAATTAATGACGTAAAAATTACCAGCTTGCCTTCTTGACTCCGGGGATCTGTCCCTTGTACGCGAGTTCTCTGAAGCAAATTCTGCAAATACCGAACTTGCGCAGATAAGCGTGAGGTCTGCCGCATATTTTGCATCTGTTATAAGAACGGGTAGAAAACTTTGCAGGTCGCTGCTGTTTAGCGATCATTGATTTCTTTGCCATGTTTATTTCCTTGACCTTTCTTATTTAGCGAAGGGAGCGCCCATGAGAGTGAGCAGCTCTTTTGCTTCTTCGTCTGTCTTAGCTGTTGTTACAAAGTTGATATCCATACCGCGGATAGCGTCGATCTTCTCATATTCGATCTCGGGGAAGATGAGCTGTTCCTTGATACCCACGCTGTAATTGCCTCTGCCGTCGAACGAGTTCGGATTGATACCGCGGAAGTCACGTACACGGGGGAGCGCGATATTGAAGAATCTGTCGAGGAACTCATACATAACCTCGCCGCGGAGAGTTACCTTAACGCCGATTATGTTGCCCTCACGGAGCTTGAAGTTCGCGATAGCCTTCTTGGCGCGGCAGATGACGGGCTTCTGTCCCGTGATCTGGCTGATATCGCCCATGATTGCCTCGATCTTTTTCTGATCGTCCTTCGCTTCGCCGCAGCCCACGTTTATAACGATCTTATCGAGTTTAGGAGTCTGCATTACGCTCTTGTATCCGAACTTCTTGAAAAGTGCGGGAGCTACCTTCTCCTTGTAATAGGTTCTCATTGTTGACATTTTATTTTCTCCTTACCGACGGAAGCCGGAAGTTACCTTATCCGACCGCTCCGTCAAGCCGATCAAAGCTCAGCGCCGCACTTTCTGCAAACTCTGACTTTCTTTCCGTCCTTCATCTCATGGCCTACGCGTACAGCCTTCTTGCACTTGGGGCAAACGGGCATAACCTTGCTCGCGTAGAAAGCGCCCTCGGCCTTTACGATACCGCCGGGCTGACCCTGCTGTCTGGGCTTTACGTGCTTGGTCACCATATTGAGACCCTCAACGATGACCTTGCCCTCGGCGGGGGAGACTTCAAGCACCTTACCGCTCTTGCCCTTGTCCTTGCCCGAGATGATCTGTACCTCGTCGCCTGTTTTAACGTGAAGTTTGTTCATTACGGGACCTCCTTATAATACCTCGGGAGCGAGGGAAAGGATCTTCATGAAGTCCTTCTCACGAAGCTCTCTCGCAACCGGCCCGAAAATTCGTGTGCCTCTTGGAGTCTTATCCTCCTTGATGATAACGGCAGCGTTCTCGTCGAAGCGGATATAAGTTCCGTCGTTTCTTCTGAGTCCGGCAGCCGAACGAACGATAACACACTTTACAACGTCACCCTTCTTTACGGTGCCGCCGGGAGTCGCCTTCTTTACGGAAGCGACTATTATATCGCCGATATTGGCGTATTTTCTGCGGGTTCCGCCCAGTACCCTGATGCACATGAGCTCCTTGGCTCCCGTGTTATCAGCGACTTTAAGGCGTGTCTGCATCTGTATCATGTCTTTTACGCTCCTTCCGCTTACTTAGCTCTCTCGATCACGTTCACGAGGCGCCATCTCTTGTCCTTCGACAGCGGTCTTGTTTCCATGATCTCCACGGTGTCGCCTATATTGCAGGTGTTTTCCTCATCATGTGCCTTGAACTTGATCGTTCTCTTTACGATCTTGTTATAGAGGGGGTGGCGAACGTTATCGGCGATAGCTACGACGATGGTCTTATCCATCTTGTTGCTTACTACCTTGCCTATCTTTGTCTTTCTGAGGTTTCTTGCTTCCATTGCTCTTTATCCTCCCCTCTCAGCTTTTAGCGGCAAGCTCACGCTCGCGCTGAATGGTCTTGATGACAGCGATCTCCTTCTTGACAGCCTTGATTCTTGTAGGGTTGTCGAGCTGGTTGACCGCAAGCTGGAAACGGAGATTGAAAAGCTCCTGCTTCAGCTCTGCCGCTCTGTTCTGCAGTTCTGCTTCGGAAAGGTCTCTGATCTCTTTGGTTATCTTCTTCATTCTGCGTCAGCCTCCTTTTCCTTAGCTACGAACTTGCACTTTATCGGAAGCTTATGCATAGCGAGACGCATAGCCTCTCTTGCGATCTCTTCCGACACGCCGGCGATCTCGAAGAGAACTCTGCCGGGCTTTACGACAGCTACCCAGTACTCGGGCGAGCCTTTACCGGAACCCATTCGTGTTTCGGCGGGCTTTTCGGTCACGGGCTTGTCGGGGAATATCTTGATCCACACCTGACCGCCTCTCTTGATGTAACGCGTCATGGCGATACGGGCAGCCTCGATCTGGTTGGAGGTGATCCATGCGGGCTCAAGAGCCTGCAGACCGTAATCTCCGTTCGACACCTTATTGCCGCGCATAGCCTTACCGGTCATGCGGCCTCTCTGCTGTCTTCTGTACTTAACTCTCTTTGGGAGCAGCATTATTCATTACCCCCTTCTGCTTTCTTCTCGGCTCTCGGAGCTCTGTCCGATCTCGGACGGGAGGGTCTTCTGTCTCCTCTGTCGGCTCTGTCGCCTCTGTCATTTCTTCTTCTTCTGTCGGGTCTCTCGGGTCTGTCGGAACGAACCTCGCCCTTGAGGACCTCGCCCTTATAGATCCATACCTTTACGCCTATAACGCCGTAGGTGGTATTTGCTCTCGCGACGCCGTACTCGATATCCGCACGGAGCGTCTGCAGCGGGATAGTTCCCTCATGGTAGCACTCGGAACGTGCGATCTCGGCGCCGCCGAGTCTTCCGGAGACCATTGTCTTTATGCCCTTTGCGCCCTGCTGCTTCATTGTTCTGCCGATGCAGGACTTCATTGCGCGTCTAAAGGACACGCGCTGCTCAAGCTGAGAAGCTATGTTCTCGGCAACGAGCTGAGCGGAGAGGTCGGGGTTCTTGACCTCGATGATATTCACGAGGACCGTCTTGCCCTTAGCTATCTTCTCAAGCTCTGTTCTGAGCTTATCTATCTCTGCGCCCTTCTGGCCTATTACCATACCGGGCTTTGCGCAATGGATATTTACCTTGATCTTATCGCTGTTGTCTCTCTCGATCTCTATATCCGGGATACCGGCCTTATAGAGCTTCTTCTTGAGATACTCACGGATCTTGTAGTCTTCCACGAGCTTGTCGCCGAAGGTGGACTTTCCGGCAAACCAGCGGGAATCCCAATCCTTTATGACGCCTACTCTGAGACCGTGCGGATTAACTTTCTGTCCCATTTGTTTACCTCCTTACTCCGCTTCCTTAACGACCAGAACGATGTTCGATGTTCTCTTGAGTATCCTGTGGGCGCTGCCCTTTGCGGCAGGTCTGATCCTCTTGAGTGTTACACCCGCGCCTACGTGCGCTTCGGCTACGTAGCAGCGCTTGAGATCCATGTTATGGTTGTTCTCTGCGTTTGCCATAGCGCTCTTCAGGAGCTTCTCAAGCGGCTCGCAAGCTGCCTTGGGAGTTGTTCTGAGGACTGCCATAGCTACCTCGCAGGGCTTGTTTCTGATCAGGTCGAGTACTATCCCTACCTTACGGGGAGAAATACGAACCTGTCTTAATTCAGCTCTTGCTTCCATTCGTTTCTCCTCCTTACTTCTTGGTAGTCTTGCTGCCCACGTGACCCTTGAATGTTCTTGTGGGAGCGAACTCGCCGAGCTTGTGACCTACCATATCCTCGGTAACATATACCGGCACGTGCTTTCTGCCGTCATGCACCGCTATGGTGTGGCCTACGAAATCGGGGAATATTGTGCTGGAACGGCTCCATGTCTTGAGGACCTTCTTCTCGTTAGCCTCGTTCATCGCGAGAACGCGCTTGTAGAGAGCTTCCTGGACATAAGGGCCTTTCTTTATGCTTCTGCTCATAATATTTATTTCCTTTCAAGCTTTGCTGCAAGTTAACGGGCAACGCTTTACCCTGTACGGAACGCGCTCTTATTAACAGCAGCCTGAGCGGGCAGTTATCCGCGGGCACATCCGCGCACCGCTTTCTGCCCGACTGTTTGTAATTACTTAGCGTTTCTTCTCTTAACGATGAACTTATCGGTGCGGTTGTTGGTCTTTCTGGTCTTGTAACCGAGAGCGGGCTTGCCCCACGGGGTCACAGGGCCAGGTCTGCCGACAGGGGACTTACCCTCACCGCCGCCGTGCGGGTGGTCGTTCGGGTTCATTACCGAGCCTCTTACGGTCGGTCTTACGCCCATGTGTCTGATACGACCGGCCTTGCCGTAGTTCACGTTAGCGTGGTCGGCGTTGCTTACCGCGCCTATTGTAGCCATGCAGTTCTCGGGAACGTTTCTCAGCTCGCCGCTGGGGAGTCTGAGGAGCGCCATGCCGTTTTCCTTCGCCATGAGCTGCGCCATGTTGCCGGCGGAGCGTACGAGCTGAGCGCCCTTGCCGGGGTGGAGCTCGATGCCGTGAATGAATGTACCCACGGGGATATTGGCGAGCGGGAGAGCGTTGCCGGGCTTGATGTCGGCGTCCGCGCCGTTTCTGATCTTGTCGCCTACGCTGAGCTTATCGGGGGCGATGATATACTTCTTTTCGCCGTCCTCGTACTCAACGAGGGCTATGAATGCCGAGCGGTTCGGATCGTACTCGATCGTCTTTACCTCGGCGTCCATACCGAGCTTGTTTCTCTTGAAGTCTATTACTCTGTACTTTCTTCTGTTTCCGCCGCCCTTATGTCTGACGGTGATCCTGCCGTAGCTGTTGCGTCCGGAATGCTTTTTGAGAGTTTCGAGAAGACTTCTCTCCGGAGCGACCTTAGATAAGCCGCTGTAATCGATGACCGTCATTCCGCGTCTGCCGGGGGTGACGGGCTTGTATGTCTTTATAGCCATTTATCTTCACTCCTTATATCATTCCGTCGAAGAACTCGATGGTCTTGGAGTCGGCTGTAAGGGTAACTATTGCCTTCTTCCAGTCGGAGGTGTAGCCCTCTGTCCTGCCCATTCTCTTCTTCTTGCCTTTGACGCTGATTGTGTTCACCTTTTCGACCTTAACGCCGAAAAGCTGCTCAACAGCCTTCTTTATCTCTATCTTGTTCGCGAAGCTCGCTACCCTGAAGGTGTACTTGCGGTCCGCGATGCCGTCCATAGATCTTTCGGTGATTATAGGGCGTACGATAATGTCCTTTGCTGTTCTTTCCATCACGCGTATACCTCCTCGATCTTCGCCACCGCATCCTTTACAACGATGAACTTGTTGTAATTAAGGATATCGTAAACGTTGAGAGTGTTGTACTGTGTTGTCTTGACTCCGGGAATATTCGCGGCGCTCTTTATTACCTTTTTGTCGGCGGAATCGAGCACGATGAGTGCCTTGCCGTCAACGCTGAGTGCCTTGAGCATATTCACGATAGTCTTTGTCTTGAACTCGTCCGTCTTCACCTCGTCGAGAACGATGATATCGTTGTCGATGACCTTGGACGAAAGAGCCGAAAGGAGAGCGAGTCTCTTGACCTTTTTATTTAATGAGTAGCTGTAGCTTCTGGGCTTCGGTCCGAGAGCAACGCCGCCGTGTCTCCACTGGGGAGATCTGGTCGAGCCCTGTCTTGCGTGACCCGTGCCCTTCTGTCTCCAGGGCTTTTTTCCGCCGCCGCTTACCTCTGTTCTGGTGAGGGTGGACTGAGTACCCTGACGCTGATTAGCGAGGTAATTGACGACTGCCGCGTGCATTACCGTTTCATTCGGCTCGATGCCGAATATCTCATCATTCAGTTCGAGGTCGGAAACAGGCTGACCGTTCATATTGTAGACTTTTACGTTTGCCATATCGATCCTCCTCCTTACGCCTTAACCGCATCAGTAATGCAAAGTACTCCGCCCTTTGGACCGGGAACAGCACCCTTGATTGCGATAAGATTGTTTTCCGCGTCGACCTTGACGACTACGAGGTTCTGGACTGTGACCGTGTCAACGCCCATGTGTCCGGGCATTCCCTTACCGGGGAATATTCTCGAAGGCGAGGAGCACGCGCCCATTGAACCGGGCTCTCTGTGCACCGGACCCGCACCGTGTGTCATCTTGAGTCTGCGCTGGTTGTGACGCTTTACAGCGCCCTGATAGCCTTTACCTTTGCTTGTACCCTGTACGTCGATAACGTCGCCGGCGGCGAATGTATCGGCCTTCAGGATATCGCCCACGTTGATGCCGGAGATATCGTCAAGTCTGAACTCCTTGAGCGTTCTCTTGAACGGAACGTCGTTCTTCTTGAAGTGTCCCTGCATGGGCTTGTTCGTGTGCTTGGGGGATACGTCGCCGAAGCCGAGCTGTACTGCCTCATAGCCGTCATTGTCGGTCGTCTTCTTCTGTACCACCACGCACGGGCCTGCTTCAACTACCGTTACGGGAACCACGTTTCCCGCTTCGTCGAAGATCTGGGTCATACCGATCTTCTTTGCGATCAAACCTTTTTTCATGGTTTTTCCTCCTATTGGTTATTGGTCGGGCTTTCCCCGACATGACCAAGTGCAGCGTATCTGCCTTGGTTAGCGGTCGGCTTATCGCCGACATAACTCGAAACTTCATCTTTGGCGGTGTTTTTCACCGCGGGTGGGGAACCATATCAGAATTCCATTGAAATTTCTACGCCCGCCGGCAGTTCAAGATTCTTGAGTGCATCAATTGTCTTGTTTGTCGGACGGATAACGTCGATGAGACGCTTGTGGGTTCTGAGCTCGAACTGCTCACGGCTGTCCTTGTACTTGTGTACAGCTCTCAGGATCGTGATGATCTCTTTGTTCGTCGGGAGCGGGATAGGTCCTGCAACTCTGGAGCCTGTTCTCTTCGCTGTCTCGACGATCTTAGCCGCTGCCGCGTCAACTATGCCGTGTTCGTAGCCCTTGATCTTTACTCTGACTATTTCCTTTGCCGCCACTGTTTTTTACCCCTTTCGTAATATTCTGTTATCGGGTGTCACAAGGCATTTTTCCGCTCACACTATATCGTGTGTTCCTCGACCGTCGGGACTCACCCGCAGCCGTTTTACGGCACAGGGGGTGTCTGCCTCGGGCTTACCCTTCCCCGCTTTAAGCCTTGTCTTCGCAGGGGTCCT
>JAIKZF010000006.1 GCA_024682455.1 Ruminiclostridium sp.
CATCGTCGGTACCGTGCTCGGTGAATACCACCCGCACGGTGATGCGTCCGTCTACATGGCGCTGGTGCGTCTGGCGCAGAGCTTCTCAATGCGTTATCCGCTCGTGGACGGCCACGGAAACTTCGGCACCGTGGACGGCGACCCGCCTGCGGCTTACCGTTACACCGAGGCAAGACTCGCTAAGATCGCGAACGAGATGCTCGCCGATATCAACAAGGACACCGTCGACTTCGGCACCAACTACGACGACAAGCTGAAAGAGCCAAAGGTGCTGCCCTCGCGCTTCCCGAACCTGCTCGTAAACGGCAGTATCGGCATCGCGGTAGGAATGGCGACCAATATCCCGCCCCATAATCTCTGCGAGGTCATCGACGCGATAGACCTGCTCATCGACAACCCCGACGCGGGCATCGAGAGCATCATGAGCTGCATCAAGGGACCCGACTTCCCCACAGGCGGCATCATCATGGGCTACTCGGGCATACGCTCGGCGTACTACACCGGGCGCGGCAAGATAACCCTGCGCGGCAGAGCCGAGATAGTCGAGGAAAAGACCCACACAAGGATAGTCATTACCGAGATACCCTACATGGTCAATAAGACCAGGCTTCTCGAATCCATAGGCGAGCTTATGCGCGACAAGCGTATCGACGGCATATCCACTCTGCGCGACGAGTCCGACAGAACGGGTATGAAGATAGTTCTTGAGCTCCGCCGCGACGCCAACGCGAATGTGGTGCTCAATAAGCTGTACAGCTACACTCAGCTCCAGGACACCGTGGGCGTCATCATGCTCGCGCTCGTCAACGGCGAGCCGAAGGTGCTGCCGCTCAAGGATATGCTTACCCACTATCTCGATTTCCAGGCTGAGGTCATCGAGAGAAGAACGCGCTACGATCTCGAAAAAGCCCGCAGCCGCGCTCACCTGCTCCAGGGCTTCATGCTCGCTATCGACAACATCGACGAGGTCATTGCGATACTCCGCTCCAGCAAGACCGTGCAGGAAGGCAAGGAGCGCCTTATGGAGCGCTTCAAGGAGGCCGATCTCAGTCAGCTCCTCACACGCGCCATGGACGAGCAGTACAGGAACATAGTCTTCGAGCACGAGATAGGGCTCTCCGAGGCTCAGGCGGACGCTATCGTGCAGATGCGCCTCGCGCAGCTAACAGGGCTCGAAAAGGAGAAGATAGAGGAGGAGCTTGCCGACATAATGGATAAGATCGGCGGCTTTACGGAAATACTCTCCGACAAGGCGAAAATTTACGGTGTTATCCGCGACGAGCTCGCCGTGATAAGGAAGAAGTACGGCGACGAGCGCCGCACCTCCATAGAGCAGGTAAGCGGTGAGGTGGATATCGAGGATCTTATCCCCGTTGAGGAATGTGTCCTCACCTACACCAATCTCGGCTACTTAAAGCGCCAGCCCGTCGAGGTCTACAATCTCCAGAGACGCGGCGGCAAGGGTGTTTCCGGCATAAAGCAGCGTGAGGAGGACTTCGTTGAGAACGTGTTCATCTCGTCCTCGCACGATAATCTGCTTTTCGTGACCGACAAGGGCAATATGTACAAGCTGAAATGCTTCGAGGTACCCGAGGGCTCTCGCCAGAGCCGCGGCACCAACGTAGTCAACCTGCTCCAGCTCGAAGAGGGCGAGAAGGTCGCGGCGATAATGAAGACCTCGGACTTTGCGGAGAACAAGTTCTTCATCTGCGTGACCAAGTTCGGCAAGATCAAGCGCACTCCGCTGTCGGCGTTCAGGAACATACGCAAGAAGGGACTGCGCGCCATAAATCTCGCCGAGGGCGACGAGATAGCAGCCGCGCACATCACCGAGGGCGATTCAAGCGTACTCATAGCAACCCATAACGGATATGCCCTAAGGTTTATGGAACTGAAGGACGAAAACGGAAAAGGCGGCATAACTACACAAAGCAGAACTGCTTCAGGCGTTCGCGCGATAAAGCTGCGTGAGGGCGACTATGTTGTCGGTGCTACAAAAATTTACAACGAAGATATGACGATACTTACCGTGACCGATAAGGGATACGGAAGAAGATCATCGCTATTCCAGCTCGATAAGGACGGAAACAAGAAGCTCGATACCAACGGGAAACCTCAGTATAACTATCCGATAAAAAGCCGCAGAACGCTTGGTGTGCTGAACTACCGCGTGAACGATATCAAGGGTCATGTGTGCGGAATACGCGCACTCGGAACTGACGACGATGTTATCCTCATCAGTTCAGACGGTATAATCATAAGGATAAGAGCTAACGACATCAATCTGTTAAACCGCCCCGCAAACGGAGTTCGCATTATGAAGCTCTCGGACGAGAACACAGTAGTTTCGTTCACCAGAACAGAGCACGATGATAACGAACAGACCGTTGAGGTTGAGAAGCCTACCGAGGAAGATATGCTCGAAACGGAAGATGAGGAAGAGCTGGAAGCCGATGCTGATGAGCTCGTCGATGACGAAGATGCCATCGAGGAAGAATCCTCCGGCGACGACGAAGAAGAGTAATCAGACAGTACTTCCCTTAAATAACAGAATAAAAAATCTGCGCCTTTGAAATTCCAAAGGCGCAGATTTTTCTGTTTAAACTGTTCTTTTTCTATAAAAGGCGTACTACCTACCTCCGCTGCAAGGCGAAGCGATTTAGTTTAGGGTCCACCCCTTTTTAAAGGGGTGGCCGCCGGAGGCATTCTATAAATGCTCTCTTCAAATTAATACATTCCGCCCATGCCGCCCATGCCGGCTGCGGGAGCTGCCGGGGTCTCTTCCTTGATGTCGGTTACGAGGCTCTCGGTCGTGAGCACCATAGCTGCTACGGAAGCCGCGTTCTGGAGCGCGGAACGTGTTACCTTGGCAGGGTCTACGATGCCTGCCTTGAGCATATCGGTGTACTCGCCCTTGTAAGCGTCAAAGCCGTAGGTCTTTCTGATCTTTGCGTCGGCTCTGCGGATATTCTCGATGATGACCGAGCCCTCAAGACCTGCATTTGCCGCGATCTGACGAACAGGCTCTTCAAGAGCGCGGAGTACGATCTGAGCGCCCGTCTTCTCGTCGCCGTCAAGAGACGCGATAAGCTTCTCAACAGGAGCCATAGCGTTGATAAGAGCAGTTCCGCCGCCGGGAACGATACCCTCCTCGACCGCTGCCTTTGTGGCCGCGAGAGCGTCCTCGATGCGGAGCTTCTTCTCCTTCATCTCGATTTCGGTGGCAGCGCCGACCTTGATAACAGCTACGCCGCCGGCAAGCTTCGCAAGTCTTTCCTGGAGCTTTTCCTTGTCAAAATCGCTTGTCGTTGTTTCAAGCGCGGTTCTGATCTGGCTTACTCTGTCCTTTATGGCAGCCTTCTTGCCTGCGCCGTCAACGATAGTCGTGTTCTCCTTTGTTACCTTGACCTGCTTTGCGGTACCGAGCATATCAACGGTAGCGTCCGCAAGCTCAATGCCGAGGTCGCTTGTGATGACCTGACCGCCTGTGAGCACCGCGATATCCTGCAGCATCTCCTTGCGTCTGTCACCGAAGCCCGGAGCCTTGACAGCAACGCAGTTGAATGTGCCTCTCAGCTTGTTTACTATGATAGTCGTGAGAGCCTCGCCCTCGATATCCTCCGCGATGATGAGAAGCTTCTTGCCGGTCTTTACGATCTGCTCAAGAAGCGGGAGAAGATCCTGGATAGCGGAGATCTTCTTGTCTGTGATGAGGATATACGGGTCGTCGAGCTCGGCGATCATCTTATCCATATCGGTAGCCATATAAGGCGAGATGTAGCCTCTGTCGAACTGCATACCCTCGACTACCTCGCTGTATGTTTCGGCGGTCTTGCTCTCCTCGATAGTGATAACGCCGTCGGCGGATACCTTATCCATAGCTTCGGCAATGAGCTTGCCCACGATCTCGCTGCTGGAGGAAACGGTAGCGACTCTTGCGATATCGTCGCTGTTCTTTACCTTCTGCGAGGTCTTTGCTATCTCATTGACTGCCGCATCGACAGCCTTTTCGATACCGTTCTTTACGACCATGGGGTTAGCGCCGGCCGCAACATTCTTCATACCCTCGCGAACGATAGCCTGCGCAAGAAGTGTAGCTGTCGTAGTGCCGTCGCCCGCGGCGTCGTTGGTCTTTGTGGAGACCTCCTTCACGAGCTGTGCGCCCATGTTCTCGAAGGGATCCTCAAGATCTATCTCCTTTGCGATAGTAACGCCGTCGTTTGTGATCAGCGGAGCGCCGAACTTCTTGTCGAGCACAACGTTCCTGCCCTTCGGGCCGAGAGTGATCTTAACTGTATCGGCAAGCTTGTCGATGCCTGCCTGTAAAGCCTTGCGCGCGTCTTCACCGTAAATTATCTGCTTTGCCATGATAGTGTTCTTCCTTTCGTTTGTTTTACTTTACAATTGCGAGAATATCGCTCTGACGGACTATTGTGTATTTTTCGCCGTCTACCTTGACCTCGGTGCCGGAGTACTTGCTTGTGAGCACCTTATCGCCCTTCTTGACCTCCATCTTCACTTCCTTGCCGTCGACAACGCCGCCGGGGCCTACCTCGATGACCTGCGCTATCTGGGGCTTCTCCTGTGCGGAGCTTGTGAGGATGATGCCGCCCTTTGTGGTTTCCTCGGCTTCGAGGAACTTAAGGACTACTCTGTCTGCTAATGGAGTTATTTTCATTTCTATTACCTCCTGTGGTAAAAATATTATTATAAACTTTTTTCTGTGTCACAACATACCGCTTTTCAATGCGGGGGCTTTCCGACCGCCCCCGTACCCCTTCGGCTTCTCCTCTGGTGGTCACTGCATAAAACAACCGTATGTTATGACAAGTTTTTCGGTTTTAGCACTTGATCGATTCAAGCGCTAGCACTCTTTTTACCCGAGTGCTAACCGATAATCATATTATAGTCTTTTGGTATCAAAAAATCAAGTGTTTTTTTCGCATTTTCAAATTTTTGTGATGTTATACAATAAAGCTGCGCAAACCGCGCCCGCAATTTGTGCAGCTTTTATATATCCTGTTACAGCTTGCCGCCCTTTGCTCCCTTTGAGCCGCCGAAGCTTGCGTTTTCGAGTATATTCGTATCGAACGAGAAGCTTATCGACTTGTTCTCGCGGGCACGCTTCAAAGCGAGCTCCACAAGTCTGTCGAGCATATCGGTGTAGTGCAGACCCGCCGCCTCCCAGAGGTAGAAGGCGAGGCTCCCGGGGATAGTGTTTATCTCGTTCAGGTAGATCCTCCCGTCCGACTTGTCGAGCATGAAGTCGATACGCGCCACGCCTCCGCAGCCCAGAGCCTGAAACGCTTTCACCGCCATTGTGCGCACTTCCTCGCGCTGCTCCGGAGTGATGTCCGCGGGTATCTTACGCTTGAGAGACGCCATGCCGCTCTTCCCGCCGGAGGACTTTGTGCCTCCCACGTACTTATCCTGATAGCTGAGTATCTCGTCATTGGCAAGGGGCTCCTCGCATTCGCTCGCCTCGGCGTGCTCGTAGTCGCCGAGCACGGCGCAGTTGATCTCCTTAAGCTCGGTTATCGCGTTCTCGACGAGCACCTTCATAGCGAACGTGAACGCGTAGTCCAGCGCGTCCAGCAGCTCGCCGCGGTCCTTCGCCTTGCGTATGCCGACGCTGGAGCCGAGGTTGACGGGCTTCACGATAACGGGGTAGCGCGTTCTGCTCTCGATGCGCGCAGCAACTTCGTCCTGCGCCCGGGTGAATTCCTTGATATTGATGACAGTTCCGGGCAGCACGGGTATGCCGTTGTCCGCGAACACGCACTTCATCACATACTTATCCATGCCCACCGCCGAGGACAGCACATCGCAGCCCGCGTACGGCACTCCGAGCGTCTGGAGGTAGCCCTGGAGAGCCCCGTCCTCGACGTTGGTGCCGTGAACTATCGGCAGCACAGCGTCAATGACGGCTGCAACGTTATTGCCGAACTTCTTCATCGGATAGTGCAGGAGCTCGACGGTGCCGTTATTCCCGACGGGAAGCACCCGCTCGCTCTCCTTGAGCAGGGCGGGAATGTTCCTGTACGCCTCGATCTTCCCGACGTTCTCGCCTATGTAGAACTCGGTATCCTTTGTGATGTAGACGGGGATAACCTCATATTTGTCCTTGTTCAGCGAACGGCACGCCTGAAGCGCCGATATCACGGACACCTCATGCTCGACGCTCCTGCCTCCGAAGAACACTCCCAGTCTTATCTTCATAGCATTTCCCTCTTTCTTCTGTCAGTTATTATATATGGTTATATCCGGTATGTCTATTTTGATATCGGGCACGGACGGCACGGATATCTCCGGGAGCTCTATCGGCTCCATGCTCACGGTATAGCTTTTCGCCGCTGTTCCGTCTGTCTGACCGCGCAAGTCTTCATCGGTCGCCGACATATCCGCGATCATCAGCCCGAGTAATATCAGTCCCGCTACAAATATGGCTAAACCTGCGTAAAGGCAGCCCTTCGCCTGCGGATTTGCGGCCGGCGTACCGCGGAGCCGTTCATTTTCCAGCCGGAGCCTCTCATTTTCAAGCTCCCTCTGTTTCATGAAGAGCTCGTCTGCCTGATTGAGCTTTTCCTTTTCGGCGATGACCTCCCTGTCCCGGGAATACGGAGCTCCGCAGCTCGGGCAGGTATCATATCTGTCCGTGTCGAACTGCGAACCGCAGTAATCACAATTTATCTTCATTGTCTTGTCCTTTCCGCTGTGCGCGTCCTACCCTATAATACTTCCGACCCGTATCATAACATATATCACAAGTCCGAGTGACACGGCTCCGACAATGACCTTGCCGATAAGCTCCAGGTTCTTTTCCTTTCTGTGCTTCTCGAATTCCTTCATTATTTCCTGTTCCTGCACCTTGCGCATCTTCTCGTCGAGGTCGCTGAGAAGGAGCTGCCGCTCCTGACGCTTCTGCTCGGTCTTAAGCTCGTCATCATCGGCATAGGCCGCGCCGCAGTGCGGACAGGTGATATCCTTGTCGGTATCTATCTGCGTCCCGCAGTAATCACAGTATATCTTCATATTATTGCCTTCCCGCAGCCGTTATTCCATGCCTCCGCGAAAAACTCAGAAATTATCCGGCAGATCGTTCTCCAGCAGTATCACGCGCTCTCTTCCGGGCTGTATCGAATAGGCGGCGTTCATTGCCTCTTTCAGATCCTTCGCCACGATGATATGGTTCTCGGGGAAGCCCTTTGCAAGCAGCCCCTCCTTTATCGGGGGAGCCTGGCGCTCGCCGACAAGTATGGCGATATCGCAGCAGCCCGCCGCGTCCATGCCGAGCTCCTTGTTCAGCTGATACTCGCGCTCGCCGAGCTCTATCATGCCCGGTGTGGCGACTATGCGCAGGGCGTCGAACATCGACAGCGTTTTCAGAGCCGCGCGTGCTCCGGCTGGGTTGGAGTTGAAGGCGTCGTCTATGATCGTAACGCCGCTGCCCTTGTCGAGTATCTCCATACGGTGCGGAACGGCCTGCAGGCGCTTCACGGGGAGCGCGAGCTCGGCGAGCGGTATTCCCAGCTCGTGAGAGACCGCTATCGCTCCGAGGATGTTCTGGACGTTGTGCTCACCGAGGAGCTTCGTGTGGAATTCCGCGCTCTCGCCGCCGTGGTGAACGGTAAAGTCCGTACCCTTCGCGGTCACGGAGATATTGTCGGCGGTATAGTCGAAGTCGCCTCCGCTTATGCCGTAGGTGACCTTATCCTTGTCGGTCTCCCTGTTCCTTATATGCTCGTTGTCGTAGTTGAGAAAGACCTTTCCGTCGGTTATGCAGTCGGCTATCTCGAACTTTGTCCTGATTATGTTCTCCACGGAGCCGAAGG
This sequence comes from Ruminiclostridium sp., assembly GCA_024682455.1. Taxonomy (GTDB): domain Bacteria; phylum Bacillota; class Clostridia; order Oscillospirales; family Ruminococcaceae; genus Ruminiclostridium_E. Next base: position 7,833 of record JAIKZF010000006.1, read on the forward strand.
TCTCCAGGTGCTGCTCGCCTATCGAGGTTATCACGGAGTGCTTCGGGTGGACTATGTCGCAGATCTCCTTTATCTCTCCGACCTTCTTCGCTCCCATTTCACAGAGGAATATCTCGTGGGTCGCGTTGAGGCTCCCGCGGACGACCTTCACGACGCCCATTGTGGTGTTGAAGCTTCCCGGGGTCATAAGGACGTTGTATCTGACAGACAGGAGCTTTTCAAGATAGAACTTGGTGGAGGTCTTGCCGTAGCTTCCGGTTATGCCTATGACCGTTGTGTTCGGGAGCTCGCTTATTATGCGCTTGGCGTCCTTGATGTAGTAGTTGTTGACCGATCTTTCTATGGGCTTGTTGATAAGGTTCGCCAGCGGCGGCATGAACACGCAGAATACCGGCAGCAGGGCCGCGGCTGTGAAGTAGAGCTTCGAGTCGCGCAGGAAGATGAAGGACAGCGCGCATACCGCGCCGTAGATCACCGCCGTGGTCACGCACATACGGATAACGCGGGGCGTGAACACGAGCTTCTTCTTGACGGGCTTCTTCCACTCCAGGGCGCTTATTATCACTCCCACCGCCATAAGCACGGTACCTATGAAGGGCAGCATATCGCTCAGCACGTACATTATGTAGCCGCCGCCGTAATACGCTCCGCACCCTATGATGAGAGAGACGCACCAATACACCGCAGGCATCGCCGCGCGCTTTATGAAGTCGCCGCCGTTCTTCCTGTGCCATTCAAAGTGCTCCCTCGCGCTGTACGAATTGAGCTGGAACATATGCATGAAATGCACGTAATCTATAGTGAATTTCGCGAGCATTACCGCGTAAAACAAAATGTGAGCAAATACTGTCATATCCTATCTCCGGTTTCAAAGTGTAAGTCCGATGTACGCTGCCAGCACCCGCATAAAGAGGTACTGCTGGTCGGCAAAGGCGAAATGACCCGCGTTGTCTATGGTAACGAGCGCCGCGCCGGGCATATCTTTTTCCATGCGCTGTCCGTCCTCCAGAGGGGTCGCGTCGTCGTCCCTGCCCCAGATGAGCAGGGTCTCGGCGGAGCATTTCGGCAGCAGCGGGGTCAGATCCTCGTTTACCGTCTTTACAAGCACCTGCCTCATCATCGGCGAGGCGGCTCTGTAATCCGCGGAGCCGTGCTTCATGCGCAGGTTCTCCAGAGCCTTCGGGAACAGCGTTTTTATCAGCGCCGACGAGTAGAATTTCTTGGCGCGCTGATATTTCGCCGCTTTTTTCTTTGCTTCCTCGGAGGGCTCATGCCGTATGCCGGCAGCTCCGGTCAGCACGATCTTTTTTATGGTGAGCGGGCAGTTGTCCCGCGCCAGAAGCTTAAGCGTCACCCGAGCCCCGAAGCTGTGCGCGAACACAAATGCCTCGGTGATACCGAGCTTTTCGCAGAATGCCAGCACAAAGTCGGCGTAGCCGTCCACGTCCCACGGCTCGTCGGGCTCCAGAGTTTCGCCGAACCCCGGCAGATCGGGCGCGTATACGTGGTATTTCTCCGCCAGAGTGTCTATTATGGGGTCGTACAGGTTTATGCTCGTGCCCCAGCCCTGAAGCACCAGCGCGGCCCCGCCGTCGCCGTTCTCGGCATAGTGTACGGGTATCCCCTTTACCGATATTTCCATAAGAACCCCCTTTTTCATGTATCGCTTCGCCTTGCAGATCCGTCAGGTAGTGCGCCTTTTACAAGTCTCCGAAAAGTGAACCCCGAAGGGCGTGGGGCGACCGGAAAGCCCCACAAAATGAAAACGCTGAATATAACAACTGCGAGACAGATTACCCGTCCCTTTTTGAAAAGTATCATATATATCGGGAGCGCAGGCTTCTGCGCCGCCCCTCGCATTATTATACACCCGAAAAGGGGAGTTTGTCAAGAAAAAACGCCCCCGCACCTCATATTCCGAGGGGAAGGCGTTTATCCTTTATCCGCAGCTTTCCTTGCCGCCGGCGTTCTTGTCGGTCGCGGACTGCTGCTTGTTCTTTTTGTTCTTGCCCATTGAACTTTCCTCCTTGACCCGTGCGGGTCTGTGCTTATTATCCTCGGTTTTGCCCGGATTATTCATCACAGCATTACCGACAAAAGCGCCAGTATCAGCGCCATGTCCGCGTTCTGTCGGTACAGCAGATAAGCCGTGGCAAGTATCAGCATAGCGTCACCGTCCGCAGTCAGCCCGCCCGCCAGAGGTATGTCAGTCATCCTCCGGCAGCGTTCCCTCTTCCCCGTCCCGAAACCGCTCACCTTCACCCCCGGTTCCGCAGGAAAATTCCGGGAAGTCCGTTGTGCCCCCGTCTTCGCCCTCCTCCGCAAGCTTCCGCATCATCTCCGTGTTCCGCGTCATCTCCTCCAGTATCTCCGCAGCCCTCTTCATGCCGTCGTCCTTCTCCCCGTCACCCAAAAGCTCATCCGCCGTATAAACCCCGTATTTCTCGCTCTCGCCTGCCTCGGGCCCGGCTTCCGCGGCAGGCTCCGGCTCAGGCTCCGGCTCAGGCTCGTGTACGGGCTCGGGCTCCGGCATTATCACAGGCTCAGCCGTCGGTACGGGCTCCGGTTCCGGCTCGGGCTCCGGCTCCGGCACGGGCGCGGAACGCTTCACCATGCTCATTGCCGCGTTCATGTACTCTCTCTGCCTGCGTTCAAGCTCCGCGGCGCCTATCTTTTCCTTTTTCCACTCCATAAATACGACCTCCGTTGGTTTCCGGTCAGCTGTCATACTTATTTTAATTCAAGTTGTAGACAAATTGGCGAGATATAATTTCGTCAGACAAGGAACCTGAGCGCAGGCTTGCTCCCGCAAGTCAAGTGAGGGTGACGCAGTATGGCGGAATTATAGCCGCCAAGGTGTCTATAAATTGATTTAAATTTAGTATCAGCCGTTGATTATTCTTAATATGCTCATAAGCTTCAAAATCTGCGCGGCACGGTCGAGCTTCGGACGGTTCTCCGCCCGGAGCAGCGGCCTCAGCGCGGTCAGCAGAGCGGTGTTTTCGTCGCTCTCGTTCAGCTTCGAGACGATATCGAGCAGCTTTATCAGCAGCTCCGGGTCGATGCCCCCGTTATCATCTCCGGCGCCGTCACCGCCGTCTCCGGAAAAAAGCATTCCCAGCAGCTCCGAAATATCGTTCATTTCCGCCACCGCACTCACCTCCGGCAAGGCGGACTACCTGCCGCCGTACTTCTTTCGTATCTCCTCGGCAAGACCGCGGTCATTCAGAGCGCTGTCGAGCTTTCTGCCTTCCGCGCCGCTCATATATTTCTTTATCTCGGCGGTATTCCCGCTTCTCAGAGCCTCGCGCAGCTTATCCTCGGGCATTCCGAGCTTCGCGCTCGCCGTTTTTATGAGCGCCTCGGTATTGATCTTCATTCCCGTCCCCCCTTTCCCAATAATATGAAACGTTTACTGTAATTATTCTGAAACTTTATTGGTCGCTTTATATAAAAATACGTAGGGAAAATGCAGATATGCGTAAATAATTCAAAAAACATTTGACTTGACCGCCCGAAAATGTTATAATAGAATACGGAAAAATATATAGCCCGCCGGGCGGAACTGGAGGATATCATGAAAATTATAGTTGTTTCTGATACAAATAAGGATTATCACAAGTACAAATCCGTGGTCGAGAAGAATACAGACGCAGATATGGTGATACATCTCGGCGACGGCGAACACGAATTTGCGGACGTTCAGCAGGAATTCCCGGATATGAAGTTCTACTATGTCGGCGGCGAGTGCGATTACGGTCAGCACAAAATGCTCGAGGTCATCGAGGCTGAGGGCTATAAGATACTCTGCGTGCACGGCCACGAGCACAACGTTCAGGGTACGCTCGACTCGATAATCGGCGAGGCAAAGCAGCACGGCTGCAAGGTCGCTCTCTACGGACATACCCACATGTACCGCACCGAGTGCATCGACGGCATCTACATAATGAACCCCGGCGCCATAGATTCCCCGCGCGGCAAGAACAAGCCCTCCTACGGCGTGCTCACTATCGACGATTCCGGCAAGCTCACTATGAATATCGTTGCCCTCAAATAATTATATTGCGTATCACGCCAAAAGGTTACAGTAAAATGGAAAGAAATAACAAACCATATATCATCTGCCTTAAGTTCGGCACATGGAGAAACGAGCTCTGGTTCTCCGCGCCCGACGACGAGAACACAAAGGCGGAATGGGATAAGGCGATAGCGGAGCTGCCGGACATCAGCGCGCGCTGCGCCAATTCCAACGAATTCATGAGCGCCGCAGTCGATCACTTCGAGGAGCGCGGCTTCGTAAGGATACGCCGCTGATGCGCACCGTCACGGTCGGCAGGAACTCCGCGGGACAGCGCCTCGACAGATTCTTACAGAAGATGTTCCCCGCAATGTCGCAGGGTATCATCTGCCGCCTTATCCGCAAAAAGGACATCAAGGTGGGCGGAAAGCGCACCGAGCCGGCTTATAAGCTGTGCGAGGGCGACGTGGTAAGCGTGTACGCCCCCGACGCGCTGCTGTGCGAAAAGCCTGCCGGGCGCAGCTTCATGGACGCTCCCGACGACATCTCCGTCATCTATGAGGACGAGAATATCCTGCTGGCGGACAAGGAGCCCGGGCTGCTCGTCCACGAGGACGACGGCGGCAGCGGCGACACTCTGATAGACCGTGTGAAGAAGTATCTGTACTCGAAAGGCGAATACCGCCCCGAGGACGAGCAGTGCTTCGCTCCGGCGCTGTGCAACCGCATCGACCGGAATACGGGAGGCATCGTCATTGCCGCGAAGAATGCCGAGAGCCTTCGCGTGCTCAATCAGAAGATAAGGGACAGAGAGCTCACGAAGTTGTATCTGTGCGCGGTGCAGGGCGTCCCCGAGCCGCGTGAGGCGGAGCTTAAGGCTTATCTCTTCAAGGACAGCGCTCAGAACCGCGTTATCATATCGGACAAAAAGACCCCCGAGAACCGCACCATAATCACAAAATACCGTGTTCTGGAAATAAACCCGGACGGTGACAGTCTGCTGGAGGTCGATCTTATTACCGGACGCACTCACCAGATACGCGCGCACATGGCTTATGCCGGTCACCCGCTGCTCGGAGACGGGAAATACGGCTCCAACCGCGCGAACAGGGAGCGGGGCTATAAATATCAGGCATTGTACAGCTACAAGCTCAGGTTCCGCTTCACTACGGACGCCGGCATACTCTCGTATCTTGACGGGAGGGAATTTGAGGCGAAGAACATCTGGTTTATTGATAAATTTAAAAAAGGCACCGAATAATGGCGCCTTTTTTTCATACATTATTCATCAGAAAGGAGATGTCTGCATGGATAAAAAAAGAAAAGCCCGCGGCACTCACAACGAGTTCCCGCTGCGGGACGAGATGGCTCTGACGGGCACGGTGAGCACTACGGACTGCACCGGACTTATACCTGCCGGGAGCGCAGACAGCGGCGAAAAATTTGACACAGCCAACAAAACTCACAAATTTTCGCGCGGAACCCCCCGCGGCAAATCCGTATGATACTTTTCCAAAAGGGACGGGTCTGTGCCTCGAATTTGTTTGTTTCCGCTCTGTCTTGGGGGCTTTCCGGTCGCCCCACGCCCTTCGGGGTTCACTTTTCGGAGATTTGCAAAAGGCGTACTACCTGCCCCCGCTGCAAGGCGAAGCGATTTGTTTTAGGGTCCAGCCCTTTTTTAAAAGGGCTGGCCGCCGGAGGCACTCTTAAAAACTCGTCATGAAAGGTGCTTTTCGATGACTGCCATGATCTCGTCGAGGCGCTGACCGCCGATGCCGCGTATCTGGCCGAGCTCCTCGCGGAGCTTGCCGAGATCGACGCTCGGAGCCTGCGGCTCTGCGGGCATATCGGAGGTCTTAAGCTTCTCATACAAATTCTCATAAGTCTGTATGACGAACTTCCGGCGCTCGTCGTTATTGCTCATGGTCTTGAGCGTTTCAAAGATCTCCTTGGTGAAATTCTCGTAGTAATCACGTTCACGGTCTGCCACGTGCGATCACCTCTTTCAGCTGCGCGGTCTGCGCTTCACAATGGTCTCAACCACTCCGGTGAGAACCTTGAACTCGTCCTGATTGTACACCTCTATCGTTACTGTCATAACGCCGTTATGCTCATTGCGGAACGCAAGCCCTGTGACCGAAGCCACGGCGCGCAGAACATCTCCGGCGTAGACGGGTCTCAGCCACTCGACAGCCGTGGATTTTCCCGCCACGAGCTCGTCACCCGCAAAGTCCGAAGGTACATACTGCGCCCATACCGCCAGAAACGACATCATTCCCGCCGCAATAAGACCGCCGAAGCGCGTGGAAGCGGCGTATTCCTCGTCCGTGTGTATTTTCACGGGATTATATTTACGGGCGAAATCAAGCATTTCGTCCTTTTTTATCTCTATGCCCTCGATGACCTGTTCCGAGCCTATCCTTATATCCTCAAGATACATCTCTTATTCCTTTCAAATGCAGTAGTCTCCGCCGCCCGAGCTTTTCGCGGCTATCATGGCGATAGTTATCCCGTTGAGATATTCCGCGATCACCTTCTGCAGCCCCTCCCACACGAACAGAGTGTCGCATATCCCGGCACGCGGGCAGTCGTTGGTTTCATATTCAAGGCACGCCACGGGAGCAAGACTTCCTTCCGTCGCGCGGAGCACCTCGCCCACGGATATTTCGTCCGCTGTCCTCGCGAGGGCATAGCCGCCCTTATTGCCGCGGTTCGTGCGCAGTATCCCGTTTTTCGTGAGAAGCGGGACTATCTGCTCAAGATATTTTTTCGAGATATTCTGACGGTCGGATATCTCCTTGAGCGAGATGAAGCTGTCGGTCGCGTGCTCGGAGATATCGACCAGCATTCTCAGCGCGTATCTTCCCTTAGTAGAGATCTTCATACTTTTCCCTCCCTATCCGTTATGTATTTATTAATGTCTGCTCATCAACCGCGAATCAGCTTCATAGCGCAGCTTGAAGCTGATTCGCGGTTGCAAAAGTGCAAGGAAAATAGCTTAAAATTAAAATTTTCCTTGCACTTTTGTTCGCCCGAAGGGCGAAATGAGCTTGACATCAAGGAATGTGTCCGCTGAAAAACACGCTGAAAGCGCGTTTTTCAGCAATCCCAAATCCTGTAAAACAGGATTTGGGACAACAACTGCCAAACGGCAGTTGTTGAGGACACATTTATTATATATTTATATAAATTATACCACATTCAACAATAATATGCAAGCATTTTCAGTACTTTTTGTCATATCCGATAAAACAATACAGCGTTTTGCACATAGAAAACGCTGTAAAATTGTACGACATAAACAGTAAAACAACTCCTCACGGTATTCACCGGATAAATCGGTATTGCATTTTCCCGTCAAACGGTGTA
>JAIKZF010000065.1 GCA_024682455.1 Ruminiclostridium sp.
TATCTGCCTCGCAGTCCGGAGTTTCATCTGACTGTGAGCAGTTCACCATTGTAAGTAAAAGGCTTGTCAACATCGACAAGCCTTTTTTCTTTCTAACGGGAACTGCCCTCAAATCTGATGAGAATAACGGCTGCGAGGCAGATAACCAGTTCATAGATGATAAGCTTCATACGGAATCGCGGCGGGGCGCTCCCCGCCGGGGCGTTCCCCACTGCCTATTGGGAGACCGAAGCTGACGGACAGGGCGGTGTCCACGCGGTGCATATCCGAGGAGCCCAGCTCCCCCATACGCTCCTTGAGCCGTTTCTTATCCAATGTACGTACCTGCTCTAGCAGCACCACCGAGTCCTTCGCGAGACCGCAGCTCACCGCGTCGAGCGAAATATGTGTCGGCAGCTTCGCCTTCTCCTGACGGCTTGTTATCGCCGCGGCTATTACCGTGGGGCTGTGCTTGTTGCCGATATCGTTCTGCACGATAAGCACCGGGCGTATACCGCCCTGCTCCGAGCCGACAACGGGGCTCAGATCCGCATAGTAGATTTCTCCTCGTTTTACGGTCATTTTTCGTTACCGTCCTTTCTTTCCGATCTTGTTAATTCTTAAAGCGGTTCGGTTTAAATGTAGTATTAACACAGTACGTGAAAATATACAGCCTCCGCAGATAATCGGCGGCTCTATGCTTCATTTTATTGACAAAACACCCGTGTTGACACCCCGAGCCGTCTTTTTCCGGTGTTTTTTTGTTTTAGGTATTGATTTTTGAGCAGTTTTATGGTATAATGATTGTATCTATACAGATGATGACGGCAAGACGGATTCGCAGACATTTCAGAATGAGGGATGCTATGAGAGATCTAAAAATAGAAGCTACCGTCGAAAACCTCGCTAAGGTTTTCTCATTCCTTTCCGAGTCTATGAACAACCTTGACTGTGATCCGAAGGTCAAACGGCAGATAAAGCTGTGCGTCGAGGAACTGTTCGTGAATATAGCCCATTACGCTTATGACCCGGGGACGGGGTTCGCGGAGATCTCGATCGAGACTGTGCCGGGGACCGGCGGCAGACCGAAAATGGTGATATCCTTTGCGGACAACGGCAGACCTTATGACCCGTTTGCCATGCCGGATCCGGATATCGAGGCTGACCTCGACGACAGGAGGATCGGAGGGCTCGGCGTATATCTCGTGCGGACTACCATGGACAGCGTGAACTATAAGCACGAGCACGGACAGAATATCACAACGATCGAGAAAGAACTTAACGGTACTGACGGAAACGGAGGATTGAATATATAATGAATTACGTGAAATCAAATGAAGGGAAAAAGCTTACGGTATCTCTGATAGGTGAGGTCGATTCTATGAATACGCCCGAAATAGAAGAACGTCTGCTCAAGGAAGTTGAAGGCGTTACCGAGCTCGTGTTTGATCTCAGTAAGCTGGATTACATCTCCTCCGCAGGTCTTCGTGTGCTGCTCCAGATGCAGAAGATGATGAAGCCTGTCGGCTCTATGGTCATCGTCAATGCCAAGGACGACGTTATGGATATCTTTAAGGTAACGGGATTTATCAGATTGTTTACATTTCAGTGAGATATACTATGAGAAATAAAAGAATACTGGCGGGTCTGCTCGCCGCCCTTACGGCGGTGACTGCGGGCTGCAGGAACGAAGGCAAGACGTCCCCGGACACGACGGACGCTCTTGCCTGTATTCATAATAAGAGCAGGATCGTGAACGGCACCATACTGCACGCATGGTGCTGGTCGTTTGATACCGTCGCGGACAGTATGGATGACATAGCCGCGGCAGGCTACACCGCTGTGCAGGTCTCTCCCGCAAACGCCGTTATCGTGGGCGGAGGAGGCGGAATGCAGCTCATGGGCAAGGGAAAATGGTACTACCAGTACCAGCCCACCGACTGGACAGTCGGCAACTATCAGCTCGGCACAGAGGACGAATTCAGAGCTATGTGCGAAAAGGCGGAGCAGTACGGCATAAGCGTTATCGTGGACGTCGTTCCGAACCATACCGCCGCGGATATCGGCGCGGTATCGCAGGAGCTCATAGACGCCGCGGGAGGCATTGAACGGCTCTATCACAAGAATTATACAAAGCGCATATCGAATTACAGCAGCCGCATCGAATGTACGTCCTACTCCCTGAGCGGGCTGCCGGACGTGAATACCGAGAACCCGGACTTCCAGAACTATTTCATAGCCTACCTGAACAGGCTCATCGCCGACGGAGCCGACGGCTTCCGCTACGATACGGCGAAGCATATCGCTCTGCCCGACGATCCGCAGGTCGACGAAAGCCTCCCGAACAACTTCTGGGAACGCGTGACCACAGAGATCGACGACGCCGAAGGGATATTCAGCTACGGCGAGGTGCTCCAGGGCGACAACGACCGCATCGAGGCATATCAGGCGGCAATAGGCTGTACGACCGCCTCGGACTACGGCAAGCAGCTCCGGGGGTTCCTGATAGGAGAAATGCTGAACGCTAAGCTGCTGACAGGCTTTAAGGTCGGCGACAGCGAAAATTGTGTGACTTGGGTAGAATCGCATGATAATTATACAGAGGGTAGCAGCACAGACCTCGACGACAGCAGGATACTGCGCGGCTGGGCAGTCATCGCGGCACAGGGAGGCGGAACTCCGCTGTTCTTTGACAGACCCTACGGCGCGGACGGCTACGACCGCTGGGGAGGCATGAACCGCATAGGAGCGGCAGGAAGCCCGCTTTATAAGCACCCCGCAGTCGCAGCGGTGAACATATTCCGCACAGCTATGAACGGCGAGCCTACCGAAATGGCGAACTGCTCCGAGAATGCGGCTCTGCTGATAAACCGAGGGTCAAAGGGCACGGTGCTCGTGAACTCCAAGGCGAAGAAGGATCTCGACATATCGGCTCCCACGGCTCTGCCGGACGGCACCTATCCCGACCGCTCCGGCATGAACGGAGATTTCACGGTCTCCGGCGGCACCCTCACCGGCAAGCTGAGTGCCGGCAGTATTGCTGTACTCTATAACGAAGGGTATAATGCGTCGAAGAAATTACCGGAAGTCTCGCTGGAAACAGCGTCTTTCGTGAATGACAAGGTGTTCACAGTGACTCTTCATGTGTCCGGAACAGACCCCGGCAGCTGTGAGCTTGACGACGGCACAGCGATAACATACTCCGACGGCACGAAGATAAAGCTTTATCCGGAAACGAAGTGGGTAAGGCTCTCCGCCGGGAACGGGGACGGCGAGACCGTGATGACGTATTACTTCACGGAGCGCCTGAGCGTACCCGCGGGAGCGCAGTTCGGATTTGAGAAGCCTGAAAGCTGGGGCGACACGATCTATGCTTATATATATAATGAAAGCGGAGCCTCGCTGCGTAAGAACGCGGTGTGGCCCGGCAAAGAGATGAGCCGCGGCGATGACGGGACGTATACTTATACGCTCGAAGAGGAGTGGGACAGCGCCCTCGTAATATTCAGCGACGGTAAATCGCAGTACCCCGCCCCCATGGAACCCGGCCTCGACCTCGCCGAAGGTATGATCTATAGCGTACCTTAATCGGGAGACGCAGGGAGAGTCCCGGGGGAGGAAGAAGGCGAGGAAGGAAGAAACCCCCCTGTTCCACGTCAGTTGCCTTTAATCGCCGCGTCCTTGCGGCGTTCTGGGCAACTGATTACGGCCTCCTGCCGTAAAAAAGGCGTTTT
>JAIKZF010000098.1 GCA_024682455.1 Ruminiclostridium sp.
TCACCCTCACCCCCTCCCACCCTCCTGAAAGACCAATCGCTTCGCCTTGCAGCGGGGGTAGGCAGTACCCCTCTCATAAGTAAAACAATAACTATTCGATATCCCGGAGGTAATCCCAAATGCGCTTATACGATATACTTAAAGATAATGAGCGTGAGGGTATTACAGACTGTATTATCGGAAAGATCACCGACGATACAAGAAAAGTCGAGCCCGGTGATGTATTCATAGCTATAACAGGCAGAAACTTTGACGGTCACTCCGCCTGCGCCGATATGCTCGCAAAAGGAGCTGCCGCCGTCGTAGTCGACCGTGACCTCGGGCTCCCCCAACAGATAATTACAAGCGATACAAGAAAGACGTTCGGTATATTATCGTCGAGATATTACGGAGAGCCGACAAAAAGGCTTAAGCTGATAGCTGCCACAGGCACAAACGGCAAAACAACAACGGTAAATCTGATAAAACATATACTGAACGAAAGCGGGCATAAGTGCGGCTGCATAGGAACGGCGGGCTATGACGTCTGCGGAAGGACCTATGAGGCTCACCTGACGACCCCGTACCAGTTCGAGCTTTACAGATATTTCAGGGAAATGGCCGATAACGGCGCCGAATACTGCGCAATGGAGGCTTCCTCCCAGGCGCTTTCGCAGTCGCGGTTCGTCGGCGAGGTCTTTGAGTGCGGCATTTTTACAAATCTCACGCAGGATCACCTCGACTGGCACGGCACAATGGAAAATTACTATCAGGCGAAAAAAAGCCTCTTCCGCTGCTGCAAGGCGGCGGTGATAAACGTCGACGACCCGTGGGGAAAGCGCCTGTACGACGAGCTTTCCGCGGAGGAGAATATACGCCTTACGGCTCTGAGCGAGCGCGAAATGACCGACGTTTCCGCGTGCGCGATAGAACTGAAAAGCGGCGGCGTGACCTACACGCTTGCCGACAAGCGCTCGGAACAGGCGTTTACGGTCTCGATACCCATGCCCGGTGATTTCAACGTGATGAACTCCATGGGAGCCGCGGCTGCCTGTGTTGAGGCGGGGCTGAACCTGCGGGAGGCTGTTGCGGGGCTGAACACGTCAAAGGGCGTATGCGGCCGCGCCGAGGTGCTCTACGACGGTGATTACACGGTGATATGCGACTACGCGCACACCGAGGACGGTCTGGAAAAGACGCTCTCGGCTGTAAAGCGCTTTGTAAAGGGACGGCTGATAGTGGTGTTCGGAGCAGCCGGCGAGCGTGACGCGGGCAAGCGCCCGGGAATGGGGCGCTGTGTGTCCCGGTACGCCGATATTGCGGTGGTAACCTCGGACAATCCGCGCTTCGAGGATCAGCAGTCTATCATAGATCAGGTGCTTTCGGGCTTTGAGGGCGGCTGCGAGGTGCACAGCTTCGTTGACCGGCTGGAGGCGATAAAGTACGCGGTGAGCCTTGCGGAAAAGGACGACGTGATAGCTCTCTGCGGCAAGGGACACGAGGAATATCAGGTGATCGGCGACGATTATATGCCGTTCAGCGAGCACAGAATAATAAAGGAACTCTGCGGATAAAGGGGATAACAGATGCTTATACCGATAATAGTCACCGCGTTCATAGCCGCGGCGGTCACGGGACTGCTGGGGCTGGCGCTGATTCCGTGGCTTCGGAAGCTCAAATTCGGGCAGACGATACTGGATATAGGGCCGATATGGCACAAGAAGGACAAACAAGGCACACCCACAATGGGCGGAATCATGTTCATAGCGGGAACTGTCGCGGCAGTCGCGGCGGGAATGTTCATACTCGCCGTGAACGGTGAAATAAGCGTTGACTCGCTGGGTCAGCGCGACACCGTCGGACTGATATCGGCGCTGGCGGCGGCGTTTTTCTTCGGCTTCATAGGCTTCCTCGACGACTTCATAAAGGTAAAGAAGAAGCAGAACGAGGGGCTCACGCCCATGCAGAAGATAGTGATGCAAATTCTTGTCATAGCGGCATATTATACTGCTAAAATACTCTCGGGCGACACAAACACGGTGATAAAATTCCCGTTTCTCGGCGGGCTCGACCTGTGGTGGTTCTACTACATCATAATGGGGCTCGGCATACTGTACATCGTGAACGCCGTGAATCTCACGGACGGTCTCGACGGGCTGTGCGGGTCGGTATCCTTCGTCTACTGCATCGCGTTCGCGGTGATATCGGCTATGCTCGGGTACTCGGGCTACACGATACTGTCGGTGGCGGCAGCGGGAGGCTGTCTCGGCTTCCTGATATGGAACTGGCACCCGGCCAAGGTCTTCATGGGAGACACGGGCTCGATGTTCCTCGGGGGCATTGTGGCGACGCTGGGCATAGGAATGCACGTCGAGGTGCTCATGGTGGTCGCGGCGGCAGTCTACATCTGGGAGGCGCTCACGGTGCTGATACAGATGACGTACTTCAAGATAACTCACGGGAAGAGGCTCTTCAAAATGACGCCTATCCACCACAGCTTCGAGATGCGCGGCTGGAAGGAAGTAAAAATTGTGATCGTGTTCTCGCTCATCGGGGCAGCCGCCGGAACAGCCGCGGCTCTGCTGGTGAACGGACTGTAAGGCGTCCGCGCAAGCGGATAACAGGGATATAACAAGGGGTATAAAATTGGAAAACTATAACTTCACGAACTCGACGGCTCTGCCGGTCAGACATCCCGCGGCTCCGCCCGTACAGGCGCCCGCGAAGGGACGCGCTCCCGCGGCAAAGAAGCGAAAATGGGGCTTCGGCAAACGCGCGGAGACAAAGAAAAAAGAAAAGAAAAAGATCATAAACTGGGCGATACCGCAGAAATTCGACTTCTCGTTCTTCCTGATAGTCACGATACTCATGGCGTTCGGACTGGTTATGCTGTTCTCCGCGACCTACGCCTCGGCGAAGTTCGCGACGGATTCGCACGACAGCCTGTACTACGTGAAGCGTCAGCTCCTGTTCACGGGTCTGGGCTTTGTGGGAATGATAACAATATCGTTCATAGACTACCATATCCTGCAAAACAAGATCATAATGAAGATCGCGATCGTGCTGAGTATCGGAATGATGCTGTACGTTAAGTTCGCGGGCAAGACGACCAACGGCGCGGAGCGCTGGATCGAGATCGCGGGCTTCACGATACAGCCCTCGGAGATACTGAAATTCACCACGATACTTGTCATCGCGGCTTATATGCAGAAGAACTACGACAGGCTCGGCGACTTCTGGCACGGCTTCGTGCCGCTGATGCTGCGCGTAGGCGCAGCGTGCTTCCTGGTAGTCATTCAGCCTCATCTGTCCGCCACGCTGATAATCCTTACCATCTCCGTAGCCATGGTATTCATAGGCGGAGCCCGGATACCTCATGTCATGCTTGTCCTTGCGGGTATAGCGGCGGCGGCGTTCGCGGTATTCGAGATATTCCCGAAAATGGGC
>JAIKZF010000017.1 GCA_024682455.1 Ruminiclostridium sp.
AAAAAAATAATTAATAAAAGAGGTACTGTATGTTATCAATTGATATTACCGACAAGCAGATAAGACTTGTTCGCGGCGCGCTCAACGGAAACAAGATCCGTGTGCTCGAGGTCGAGACCCGCAACCTCGCGGCGGGCTGCATAAGCAACGGCTACGTTACCGATATCCCCATGGTCGCCGGCGAGATAACCGATATCATCGCCACAAACAACATCAAGGATAAGGAAGCTATCGTCTGCATCAACTCCGGATCTATCCTCTATAAGGATATGACGATCCCCAAGCCCAAGAAGATCTCCAATTCGGCCGCTATCGAGTCCATGATACTCACCACAATGGGTATCACCAAGGAGTATAACATCTCCTACTCGATAGTCGGCGAAACAAAGGACGAGAACGACCAGCCCGCTATCAAGCTGCTGGCCACCGCCTGCCCCCAGAGAATGGTCGACGGCTATATCAGACTGTTCACTCAGCTCGGTATCAAGCTGCACCAGATCAACGTATCCAACAACTGCATCACACGACTGATACTCAATACGCCGAAGCTCGAAGGCTCGATGCCCCTCATGCTCGTGCAGATCGACAACGACTTCATCAACCTCAACCTCTACGAGGACAATCAGCTCACGCTGTCCAGATACGTCAGAGTCGATCCTTATGATTACAACAACGATGAGGACTACATCAACCAGGCGGTATACGACAACCTGTTCCGTACGCTGCAGTTCACCTCGCAGCGCAAGGACGCAAAGCCGCTCAAGGAGATAATGTTCTACGGCCAGGTCACGGACTTCATCTCCCTCTCCAACGCCGTATCGAACTTCAACGTTCCCTCCCACATACTCAACATCCCCAATAACATCGTTACCTTCTGCGATTTCGACTTCGCGGAGTACGCGAATGCGATAGGCGCGTTCTTCAAGGTCAGAAAGGACCTCGACCACGTTAACCTGCTGGACGCTTCCGCCGTTAAGGAGAAGAAGGGCGCGAATATGTTCTTCGTAGGTCTCGGAGCCGCGGCTCTCGTGACCGCAGGCGCGGTACTCGGCGCTAAGTTCGTCTGCGACGGCATCGCGGGCGGCATAAAGACCGAGGGCGAAGCGATCTACGCGGAGATACACAGCGACGCCAACGACCAGAAACAGCGTCTCCTCGAACAGAAGCAGACGATCTACGAGAACATACTGCAATACTCCAGCAATATCATGGAAGCCGACCGCCTCTTCAGATTCCAGCCTCAGGGCATCTCGGAAGTGCGCGATATACTCATGGAGACCATACAGTCTGTTGAAGAGAAGGCTACGATAGTAGGCGACCTCAACATCTCGCAGTACAGCATAAGCATAGAAGTCCGCTGCTATGACATCGAATCGCCGACAAAGATAGTGAGAGCTCTCATAGACGCCGATTACTTCGACGATATCCAGTACACCGGTTTCAGCGGCGCTAAGGTCGAGAAGGAAGAGGAAGAAGGCCAGGGAAGCCGCAGACAGAATTCACAGGCAGCCGGCGAAGAGGAAGAATACATCTATTCATTCCCGCTTACTATGCAGCTCAGAGGAGGTAACGGCTATGAAATTAAATAAGATAGAAAAGATCATAGTTGTAATAATCGTATTGGGTCTCATTCTCGGTCTTGGTATCTTCATGTTCGTAAAGCCGAGCTTTGATGACATCGGCAAGCAGCAGAAGGTGCTCGACTCCTACAAGCAGGAGCTCGCCGACCTTAACGCGAAGCTGGCAAGACTTGACACGATCGACGCCGATATTCAGACGGAAAAGGATACCGCAATGAAATACGAAAAGTATTTCTATCCGGATATGACCACATACGAGGCTTCCGAGCTCGCTATGGGACTGCTCAAGGCAGCGAACTTCGAGGCACATGCGATCAGCATTTCCCCGCTGGCGACCAGAGGCCTCGGCCTCCAGTACTTCCTGCCCGCAGAGGTACAGTATGAGCTCAAGACCTACGGTCAGGCGGCAAAGGACACAACAGATGAGGAAATCCTTGAGATCGGACAGTTCAAGGACGGCAACAAGACCTATACGATCACCGTAAGCGCAGTATGCGATGTAGTCATCACTGACGAGAACGGTGAAGAAGTCCCGGTAAACAGATACACCGATACAATGAAAAAGGTGTACAAAGCAGGCGTCTGCAAATTTGCCGCTACAAACGGCATAGGCCAGACGACCGGTGTGGTGCAGGCTTCTTATCAGATCAAGGGCACCTACGCGGATTACATCAAGTTCATCGACCATGTTTACTCCATGGAGAGAGCTACTACGTTCCCGAGCGTTGTGATCCCCGTTACCGTGGCCCCGAAAAAGGCTGAAGAAGAAGAGAGCGGCGCTATCGGCTATATCGACGAGTCGGGTAATATCTATGCCCAGAGCGAGTCTTCCGATAATGAAGGAGTCAAGGATATCCCCGTTACCGACGATTACGAGATAGATATGCCCATTACTCTTATTTTCCTGACGATCGAGCCTATGGACGCGCTCAAGACCATTGACGCCGACGGAACAACGATCGTTGTTGATCAGAGACCTGCCGTTTATTAAGGAGGGCAGTTATGCTGAAGTTTTTTTACAGGCTGAAAAAGCGCGGAGGCGTAGTGCTGTTCGCGGTAATAGCGTTCATGACGCTGCTGATAACGATGGCGTCCGTGGCATATTTCACGGCGCGCGCTTCGTTCAATACCGTGGTCAGCAACTATGACTTCTCGCAGATGTACATATCCACGACCTCGGTCTCGGATATGCTCATCGAAGCACTTTCGCAGGACACGTCAAAGGCGGGTGCGGCGGTAACGGATAACCTGAATTATTTCAAGGATCTGAAGATCAAGGTAGACGACCTCATTTCTGCGGTAACTCTTGATCCGACAAAGATCAATACCGCGGACGCAACGCTCATAGGCGTTTCCGGCAATGTTTCTTACCTGGATAAGGACAATACCGAAAAGCTCCTTCAGGACGGCTCGAACAACGCTGTCGAGCCCGGCGTTCTTGACGCGGTCAAATCGACCATTAAGATAATCAAGGTCGATCTGAACGTCGCGGAGCTCGGCGGAAGGAACAAGTACTACTTCACATTCACCACGGTAGGCTACTACCGCAACAACACCATTACCGTACAGGATACGCTCTACGCTGTGGCGGGACCCAAGGGCACGAAGGGCAACAAGCTCTTCACCACGTTCTTCACCGCCACCGGTCAGGAGCTGAGCTCCGGCGTGGTCGACGAGACCGGACG
>JAIKZF010000032.1 GCA_024682455.1 Ruminiclostridium sp.
AACAGCGCGAACGCGGCTCGCAAAACGTATCAGACTACCGCGACAACGAAAGCGGCGGCCTATTCGGGAAGCCTGTCGGAAGCGGTATCGGGTATCGCATCGTCGGTGTCCGATCTCAGCAAAGCTATGTCGGGAAGCGACAGCGAGAAGATGTACGATGCGGCTAAAAGCTTTGTTG
This sequence comes from Ruminiclostridium sp., assembly GCA_024682455.1. Lineage (GTDB taxonomy): Bacteria > Bacillota > Clostridia > Oscillospirales > Ruminococcaceae > Ruminiclostridium_E. The sequence goes on from JAIKZF010000032.1 coordinate 179, forward strand.
ACAGCTACAACGATATGTACTCTGCAGTCAGCAATTCACGCAACAGCTTTGTTTCGGGGCGCACGTCGTTCATAACCAATACCGCGAAAGCATATTCGGGAACGCTCGAAAAAGCCGGTGTTACAGTCGGCAAGGACGGGAAGCTGTCTATCGACAAGGAGAAGTTCATGGAAGCCGATGACAAGGCACTTAGCTCCGCACTGGGCAGGAACTCCACATTCACAGGCTCTGTGGTATCGCAGGCGGTGAATGTCTCGCGTTACTCGGACAGCTTTTCGTACACGAGCTACGGCGGTTATAACAGCTATGGCGGCTACTCCAAAAACAGCCTGTTCGATTACGCCGGAACAACGCAAAGCGGTGTGCTTGCAGGATATCTGATGAATAAATGGATATAAGACAGCCTTGACAAAACACAGACACAACAACGCCCGCGGGGATTGTCCTCGCGGGCGTTTGCTTATAGTTGTTCAGTTATATTCTGCCCGCCGTACAGGAATCGGGCAATAAAAACTGACTTTTCCGCTTCGTTTATTTTGTAGAAAATCAGAAAATTTCCGACAACAGCGTAGTGATAACCGCGCGCGGCAATGTTCTCGTCGTGATAGAGCGGATACATAAGCGGGTTTTCGGCAATGCGAGCTACGGTTTCTTCCGAGCGGTCAAGCAGATTTGCAGCGGCTCCGGCATTGAACAGTTCCGTTTCTATATATGTCAGGGCGCTGTCCAAGTCAGCCTCGAAAACATCGGAAATAATGGTTTTATACATTATGTCTGCTCCTTAATCTTCCAAAGGCTTCCTTCGCGTCCGAGACCTTGCCTGCATTAAGATCGGCTTCGGCTTCATCGAGTTTGTTTATAAGATCGGTCTTTGAGCGAACCATAATGCGCTCTGGCGCGGGAAGCTTCACAGCAAAAGGCAGTCCACCGGTCAGGTTGACCTGACAGAGAAACATATTGACAGCTTCGGAGATCGAAATACCGAGCATATCAAGCGTTTCCTCGGCATTCGCCTTGACCTGTTCATTAACGCGGATATGGAGAGTTTCGGTCTTTGCCATAGTATCAGTCCTTTCTGTACTTTTCTGTATACATTGTATCACGTTTTAAACACAATGTCAACTATATTTTGAAAAGCGCCTGAAATCATTTGCAATAATGGTATAGAGTAGGTATGATTACCCCGCGTCTTTTGAGCGCACAGAAGCGCAAAAATCAGCTTTTTTCGCCCCGGATTTGTCTGTTACGGTAAGAGGCAGCTGTTGCTTTTCGGTATCATTTTACCCGTTAAGCCGCCCTGTTAACAGGCTCATTTCAGAGGAAAGAATAATTCCTTGAAAAATATACCGCCGGACGGATAGAACTTTTCTATCCCCCAGTTAACAGGATATCTTGTATTTTGACGTGAAGTGTCCCATATATGGAACACTCGGCTCCAGCCCTATTGACATCGTGATTTTTTCCTGATATAATGTACTCACGCGAACGAAAAATCATACAAGGTGAGCATTTAGCGGGCAGTATTTTTTACGATCCCAACGCTCTATGGGAGTAACGAAAAATGACTCCCTTACAAGAGCCCAAGGGGTGGCAAATTGCCATGTCCCCTCTCACGGCTGATTACTAAACTATCGGAACTCCGAACGAATCGTTCCCTCAGCTTCAAACCACCACCTCGAAATAAGGTACTGGTCTTACCGCTGAACAGAGTACCTCAAGGTACGATATATATAACAGAATAACAGCGATCAGGTTACATTCCTCTCACCGCCGAAAGGCAAGCGACAGAAGATCGCGCGACGACTCCGGCAACGGACGAGCGGTTTTATTCTTCATTACAGCAGGTTGCTCCTGCTGCGCGATGACGGGTGATAGGTATAATGATACTTCCGCTTGAATGGAAACATTGGCGGCTATTCCATAAGAATGGACAGAGGGCGACAACCCTATGAGGCAGCTTTAGCGAGCTCCGGCCTGAATCGTTCCCCGCGTCAGGGAAGTTGAGGACAAATATGACAGCTTAATGCAAGGTCACGGAAATTCCGTGCCGAACATAAAAATCCTTGCATTGCAGAAAAGATCTGCTGATTTTGACGGGAGAACTATGCCCGTTTGAAATCGAGCAGATGCCCGAAACGGGAATCTGCTCATTACCCAAAGCTGTTTATATTTTCACAATTGAATACATAGATAGCGTTCCAATTTCGGAGCGCTTTTTCTATTTTCAGCACGGTCAACATCGTGCTATTTTTATTTTAGAAATGGAGGAACTACCGTGCAAAAAAGTACTACCCAAAACAGATACCCCTCTGAAAAATCCAAGGCGTTATCACAATATTGTGATAGCAAAAAAGGCGTCCATACCGTGGACACCCTGCGCGAAAAAATTGCATACCCCCAAAATGCTGCTTTCTTGAAAACGGGGTCAAAGGCTGACCAGCAAGCATATGATTGTGGTACCACAATCAGCGTTTTCGCGATTTTTCTGAGAAAAAAATCAGCTGCACTTTCGCTTGTTGGGGCATATCCCCAAACCCCTCTGTCTTGAAAAAAACACTCACGAAAAAACATTGAAAGGATTGATCATGATGAAACAAAATCTTTCGCGCTCGATACAGATCAAGTTTCGGGTAAACGAACACGAACGCGATGTTATTCGCCACCGTATGCAGAAGATGAAAATTGATAATCTCGGATTGTATATGCGTAAGGTCGCGCTCGGAACCCCGCTGTATGTTGTTGACCTCTCGGACATTAATGAAATGTGTCATGACATCACCGGCATATCCCGGAATATCAATCAGATTTCCAGGCGTATAAACGCTGATGACATCGTGTATGCCGAAGATGTCCGGCAGATAAAACGGCAACAGGATGAAATATGGAAAATTCTGAAAAAGATCCTGACCAAGCTGCCGTAAGCTGCTTACATTAATCATAGAGGAATGGGAGCCCGGAAACAGGGCTCCCGTAACCGAAAAATCTCGATACATCACATTCAGAAAGGGGATTTTTCAAATGAAAAATGACATCAAAGAAGAAACAATGACCATACCTGACAGAGTGTCTGTTTACGAGATAAACGGCACGACCTACAAGGTACGGACACACTTCAATCTCGACTGTAAGGAAACGCTGTCGGACATTGTCGGCAGGCTGATACTTCAGGAGATTGATGAAATGGAATGTGATCAGGTTTCGTGAAGCCTAACCGCATTTATTCCACGGTCATATTGACAACGAGGCTCGATGCGCGCGGTAGTCAGGCAGCACGGGCAGGCACCCCCAAGGGGCTGCTGCCCGGCTCCCAGCCTACCACACGCAAACTCATTGTCAATATGCTTTCGCGGCATAAACGCTGTTCTCTGCGTTTTTTGTTACGACATCAGCGGTGATTTATCCAATTGAAACTTTAAAGTCTTGACATTTTTGAAGCCAAGCATTATAATAATAGTAAGAATTGGAATAGATTGCCGCGATTGTTTGTTGCAGACAAGGAGGTAAAAATGACAAACAAGATCACGGCGCTGTATTGCAGACTCTCAAAGGACGATATGCTTGCCGGAGAAAGCAACAGCATTACAAATCAAAAGGAAATTCTCCTCAGATATGCCCACGAAAACCATTTTCCAAATCCGCAGTTCTATGTCGATGACGGTTACAGCGGAACAACATTTGACCGACCGGACTTTCAGCGTATGATTGCCGATATGGAGCGCGGAAAAGTCGGTATCATCATCACAAAAGACCTTTCACGTCTCGGGCGCGATTACCTTATGACCGGACAGTATATCGAACTGATATTTCCTGACCACGATGTTCGGTATATTGCAATCAATGACAGCGTGGACACGGCGCAATCCGAGAACGAGCTCATGGCATTCAAGAACATTTTTAATGACTGGTTTGCCCGCGATTGCAGTCGAAAAGTAAAGGCTGTTCTTAAAGCAAAAGGTCAGTCGGGAAAACCCCTGTCCGTTCAGCCGCCTTATGGTTATCGGAAATCAGCAAATGATAAGAATGTATGGGAAGTCGATGAAGAAGCGGCAGCTGTTGTCCGTCGTATATTCCGACTCGCTATCGAAGGTCACGGACCTTTGCAGATCGCGAAAATTCTTACCGATGACGGGATAATAACCCCGGCGGTTTACGCAGTCGGAAAGGGTTATTGCAACCGCGATGTGAGCAATCGTCCGCCGACACGGTGGGATCACCGGACTATATGCAATATCCTCGACAGGATAGAGTATGTCGGGCACACGGTCAATTTCAAGACCACCTCCAAATCGTACAGGTGCAAGAAGCGAATCCACAACGATAAAGAGGACTGGATGATTTTTGAGAATACTCACGAGCCGATCATCTCCCTGCACGATTTCGAGCTTGTCCAGACTCTCCGCGAAGGCAAACACAGACCGCAGAAATGCAAGGAAGTCAGTCCGTTTTCGGGAATGGTTTACTGCGCTGACTGCGGGAAGAAGCTGTATCTCAACCGCGGTAAGGGTATTCCGAACGAGTCTATGAAGTGCGGCACTTACTCAAAGCATTTTCACGAATGTACCGCTCACTATATCCGGACACGCGATCTGAGAGAACTGTTACTGCTTGAAGTCAACAAACTTCTTTCGGGAATCCGGGACGATGAGGACGGCTTTATCCGAAAAGCAATCGAACACTCCGAGACGGCACGTTGTGACGAAGTCAGGAAAGCTAAAAAGCTGCTCACAAAGCACGAAAAGCGGATATCCGAACTTGATTTGCTGTTTACAAGGCTTTACGAGGACAATGTGCTCGGCAGGATAGACGATGACCACTTTTCGCGAATGTCGGTAGGCTATAACGATGAGCAGAAAAAGCTGATATCGGAATGTGAAAGACTACGCGGGCTTATCGGCGAAAACGAGCAGAAGAATATTGATATTTCCCGCTTTTTGCAAGTTGTCCACAAGTACGAGCGTATCACGGAGATAACGCCGAAGATAATGCACGAACTTATCGAAAAGATCGTCGTTCACGAGCCTGATAAATCGAGCGGACACCGCGAGCAGGAAGTTGAGATCCATTTCAGATTCAATGTGCTTGCTGTCACAGTAGTGATTGACGACAGGAACAACGACAAAAAGGCTGCGTGACATCAATCACGCAGCCATAAGAACGAGGGGCGCTTCTCTATCGGAAGTCAACTTCTGTCGGTCAGCCCCTCTGCCGTTTTTGGCAAAGCCAAAAACTCCACCTCCCCGCTAACGGGGAGACCACCTTTTAAAAAAGGCTGGGCCCTAAAACAAACCGCTTCGCCTTGCAGCGGGGAGAGGTAGTACGACTTTTGATAGTAAAAATAAAAGAAACAGAAATAACCAGAAACTGCACTTTTTACAGACTGAAAGCCCGGGAGAGCTCCCGGGCTTTTTGTTATTCAGGTATGGTCTGCGGCGGTGAAGCAGGTGAAGTCGTGATCTGCGTGTACATCACGACTACATCCTCCTGCCGCGTCTCCTCGCCGTACTCATCGACGCGGGAAGTCTGCGGCGCAAATTCGTAGGTCACGACAAACGGCTCCTGCTCCCATACTCCGAGCGCTTCGGCGAGCTGCTGTATGCGGGCGCTGCCGACCTCGAACCTATCCGCGTGCTCCATGATGTTCGTTATCATCATTCCCGTGTCCGTGAACCATATCGCCTTGTACGGTAATCCGGCAGACTCGCTGCTCACGGAGATCGTGAACAGTGTGCGGTACTCCGGAAAGCTGTCCTCGGTGTGATCGGGCAGGTCTCTGCAATCGTCGAGGAACTTCTTTATTATCTCCGTCTTTTCGGCGTCGATCTGTATCGGGTCATATTGCAGCAATGTGTTCCCGCTGAACTGCGGCGAGGGCTGTATCATATCGAAGATGCCGCTGTTCATGAGGTCGAGCGCGTCCACGAGCGTGCCGAGATCCTTCGCCCAATAATCGCAGTTCCGGAATGAGCAGTATTCGTCTGTACCCTCGTATTTCACGGCGACCGCTGCCTCCGGAAGCACGTCCTTTATCGCGTACACTTCGGCGTTGATATAGAAATCCTCCTCCGAAAACGGTTCACGGGTGCTCATCGTTACATCGTACAGCTTCTCGCCCACGGAGCTCTCCGGGATAATCCCGACACCGCCCTCCAATCTGGATCCACGATATACCCCGTCGCCGTACGTGAACTCGCGGAATTTGACGTAGGCGGGCATCTCCTCCCAGCCGACCTGATAGCCCGTGTCCGGGTCGAGCACTATGCAGTACGTCTCGGGTATCGCTGTCGCGGCGACCGTTTCTCCGTAACTCTCATCTGTAATAAAACCGGCAGTCTCCTGTGTTACATGATCGCGGCTCACTAAGTCGCCGGTGGTGTTCGGGACACCGTTTGCGGGGCTGCCTGCGCCGGGAGCGTTCCTGCCGAGAAGCACCGCCGCTGTTATGGCTCCTCCCGCCGCGACGCATACCGCCGCAGCTATCCCCAACGGCTTCAAGATATACGCCGGGGACTTCTTAAAGCTGTAATCCGCCGCCTTCTCTGCTATGTCGTCGCGTATCTCCGACACCGCGGCGTACATTTTCAATCCTCTTGCGTTCATCATAACAATCCCCTTTCCGTGAGAGCTTCACGCAGTCTGTCCCGCAGTCCGGCGAGCTTTCGCGACACGCCCGCTTCGGAGAAGCCCATTTTCCGCGCGAGCTCCTTCGCCGTGTCTCCGAACCAGTAGCGGCGCACAAATAACATACGGTCGCTTTCCCCGAGCCTGTCGAGCCATTCGTTCAGGCTGTCGGCAAGCATCTTCGCGTCGAAAGCCCGCTCCACGTTCTCGTCCGAGGGCAGGCACTCCGCAAGCTCGTCGAGGGCTGCCTCGATGCCGCCGAAACGCTTCTTCGCGTGCAGCTTTCTGTACCTTTCCACGGCTATATTGCGCGTTATACGTCCCAGAAACGCCCGCAGACACTCCGGGATATGCGGGGGTATGCGCTCCCAGACAGAGAGGTAGGTGTCGTTCACGCATTCCTGCGCGTCCTCGCGCGAGTTAAGCATATTAAGGGCTATCGCTGTGCAGTATGCGCCGTATTTTTTATCGGTCTCCTTTATCGCGGCTTCGTCGCGCGCAAAATACAATTCTATTATCCCCGCGTCCTCCATAGGCGCCTCCTTTATTCTTCGCTGACCGTCCTGCTGTCGTTATAGACCTCACTGCCGAAGATGTAAACTACCGTTCCGACCGTGTACACGCCCTCTTCATCGGTCATTCTGTGCAGGCAGTCAACGGCGTAGATATGCGATATCGCTTCATAGCGCACCGTGCCTCCGTCGTTTACGATGTTCTTTACCGGGAACAGCAGCACGGCGCAGACAACGAACGCGACAAACTGCAATATCAGGCACATAGCGGCTATAAGACCTGTTTTTTTCATCTGTTTTTACCTCTCATCTATAAAGTCGCGGAACAATGCGGAAAATTTCAGGATTTCCGAAAAAAATATAAAAATCCCGTACTGCGCGTCGGTACGGGATATCATGCCCGGAAAATATATCTCAGGTGAGCGAGCCCGTCTGAGACCGCGCGGAGCTTCGAGCGTCTGGGAAACCCGCACCTGCGCAGGACCGTGGGCGTCTGACCTATGCGTAGTCCCTTGCGGACACATTCGGCTATCATCTCGGTGGCAAACACCATGCCGTCTGTCTCAAACACGCACTTGTCTGCCGCGGCATGCGTCACGGAGCGAAGTCCGCAGTGAAAATCCCTGACATCGGTGCGGAACTTCCTGCGGCCGCACGCCGACAGGAACCTTACCCCTACCCTGTGCGAGAGCGGCATTGCGCCCTTTTCTATCGAGTCCAGCCTGTCGCCGATCATCACATCGTACTCCCCGTTCACCAGTGGGTAATAGAAGCGCTCCAGATGCAGCAGGTCGTAGGTCGTGTCGCAGTCGGCAAACACTATGACCCTGCCGCGCGCACGCTCTATCCCCGTGCGTATGGCGCGTCCGTAACCGCGGCGGGGCTCGGGTATGACTGCCGCGCCGTGACTGCGCGCCGCCTCAGCGGAGCCGTCCTCGCTGCCGTTGTCGACCACTATGATCTCTGCCCGCAGCCCGTGGGTGTCCGCGAAGCGCTTCGCCTCGTCTATGCTCGCGCCGACGGCTGCTTCCTCGTTCAGACAGGGCAGCACGACCGAAATATCAGGTATGCTTTCGTTTTCGGGCATGAGCCTCACCTCCGACAACTTCACCGACGATAAGGCATATCGCAAGGACTCCGGCTGCCTGCGCGCGGAATGTGAAGAAATAGTGCAGATATGAGTGGTTGCACAGCACTATATATCTGATATACGGCAGAGCCGCGACCGCCGCGTATATGAGCACGGCGGGGATATCGGCATTTCCCCTGCGGTAGACGAAGCATACGTAAAGAACTCCCAGCAATATCACTATCGCGGCGATTATCCCCGCTCCGCCCAGCCCGAACGGGAGAAGGACCGTCAGATTGCGCCACACCGAGCCCGCCATATAGCCTATGGTGTACATCTCGTCGGCGCTGCCGAGGCGTTTGGCGATGTGGTCGGCGATATACGGAGTCACGTCCTCGCCGAGCACGACGGCTGCCGTTATCCACTTGCAGACCCACATTCCCGCGTAGCCGACTCCCCAGAGAGCGCAGTGCTTCACGCCGAAGAGCAGGTCGTTTTTCCGGGGCTGATAAGCCTTGCCGCGCTTTCTGATACACAGCGCCGCAAGCAGCGGTATCGTCAGCGAAAGAGTCTCCGTCGTGAGAAAATCGAGATATGAGGTCAGCATACCGCATACCATGAACGCCGCGGCCAGGATACCCCAGTGCCGGCCTTCGGCAAGCTTCACGGTCACGGCTGCCATAGCGGGAGTTATGATGAACAGCCACGAATATTCCAGCGAGAACGGCACGAACCATATACCCACGGCAATCAGCCCGCAGACTATTCCCGCCGCGCAGGCATAAAGCCTGCGCCTGATGAGCATGAACAGCAGCAGCACGTTCAGCGCGGCTATGACCGCGGCGCTTATCACGTACATACCTCCGATATCGGTAAAGGTGTGAGCAGCGCGCACGACAGCCGCCGAGCCGTGCCAGTAGCGCATATACTGCACAGTGGGCTCATAGCCCCCGGTCAGCATATCACGCAGATTTTCGTTTTCGTTCTGCATATCGGTATAATAATATCCCGCTCTCATAACCGAGCGCAGCGGGTCGCCGCTGTCGAAGCAGTACGCTATGGAAAGTAGTATCGAGTCGGCGTAGCGGTCTATGCGGCTCGCCTGAACGTCGTCCCATAAATAGAAGAATACCTTGTTTTCGCAGAGCGTTTCCGCCGACGAGAGCATATTGCCGCGGACAGCTCCGCGCGGTATGAACGCGCTCGATACCAGCAGCCCCGCCAGCAGAGCGAGTGTCACGGCAAATACAGCCGCAAGCTTTGCCGCGCTCTTTATATATCCGCTCATTTGCCGTCCCTCCCGTCAGTTAACTATATAAAAGAATAACACATTATCCTATCAAAGTCAACATCACATTCCGAAAAAAATTTTAAAAAACCTATTGACAATTGAGAGTGTATATGTTATACTGTGCATAGTGTATATATACAATTTTCTCGGAGGACCTATGGATATTTTATTGTTGAACTCGTCCGACGAGCCTATCTATCAGCAGATAGTCTCACAAGTCAAGGCGCAGATAATAGCCGGAGAGCTCAAGGCGGGGGACGCCCTGCCTTCGATGCGCACCCTCGCCGCACAGCTGCGTATCAGCGTCATAACCACGAAACGCGCCTACGAGGAGCTGGAGCGCGACGGCTATATCGAGAACTTCGCCGGAAAGGGCTGCTTCGTAAAATCGCAGAACACCGACTTCCTGCGCGAGGAGACCGTGCGCCAGACCGAGGAGCTTCTCGCGAAGGCTTGCGAAAAGGCACGGCTCTGCAGCCTTAGCTTGGACGAACTCAAGGAAATGATAGAATTGATGTATTCGGAGGAAACAGACAATGACTGATCATGAAAACGCTATCGAAATAACGGGACTTACCAAGAAATACGACGGCTTCACGCTCGACAATGTGAGCTTCAGCGTACCGAACGGCTCGATAATGGGCTTCATCGGGCAGAACGGCGCCGGCAAGACCACGACTATCCGCTCCCTGCTCAACATCATAAAGATCGACAGCGGCGAGATAAAGCTGCTCGGGCTCGACCACCTCAAAGACGAGTACGAAGTCAAGGAGCGCATAGCCGTCGTGTTCGACGAGCTGCCCTTCCACGACAGCTTCACCGGTACCGCCCTCTCGAAAATGTTCGCGGGACTGTACGGCGCGTGGGACGAGAAACGCTTCTTCGAGCTCTGCGACAGGTTCGGGCTCCCCACAAAGAAGAAACTCGCGAAGTTCTCAAAGGGCATGAAAATGAAGATGCAGATAGCCACCGCCCTCTCGCATAACGCCGAGCTGCTCATAATGGACGAGGCTACCACGGGTCTCGACCCCGTCGTAAGAAACGAGATACTCGATATGTTCCGCGAGTACCTCATGGACGAGAACAGGTCGATACTGATGTCCTCGCATATCACCAGCGACCTCGAAAAGATCGCCGACAGCGTGACCTTCATCGACCGCGGAAAGATACTTCTCACGGGCTACAAGGACGACGTGCTCGACACACACGCCCTGATGAAATGTACCAAGGCGGAATACGCCGACATCGACCCCGCCGACTTCATCAGCGCGCGCGTCAGCGACTTCGGCGCGGAGCTGATGATACCGGACAGAGCCTCCGCATTGAAGAAATATTCCGGCGCGGCTATCGAAAAGACGACACTTGAAGAAATAATGCTGTTCTACGTCAACCGCGAAAAGAAGGAATGGCAATAAAGGAGAGGTCATAAGTATGAAGATCAAAGATCTTCATACTTATAACTTCAATGCTCACGTTCGGAGCGAACGTGTTTTGCTGCGCAAAAACGCATTAAAGCTAAAGGAGTGATTATAATGAAGAAAGGCTCTTTTTCGGGACTTCTTTACCGCGAGTTCTATCTTTCAAGAAAGTCATACATCACGGGACTGATAATGTTCGCCGCGACCGCCGTTTTCGGCTGGCTCATACTTATGAGCTTTCATTACGGAAACCTCGCGAAAATGATCGACGTTGTCGCGGGTGAAAATGCCGATCCCTCGGCGTTCGACTTTGACGGTATAAAGCAGAAGATGACCGACACCGTATATCTTTTGATGAAGGGTATGCCGGGACTCATGGCTATGACGTTCCTGTTTTCCGGCACCGATATCGCGGGCAAGGACGAGGTGTCGATATGGCAGAGATTCGCGAAATGCACGCCCGTCACGCCCGCTCTGCGCGCCTTTGTCAAGATGCTGATGACGCTGATCGCGTCGTCGCTGTCCGTCGGTCTCGCGGTCGGGTATATTCTCTTTATCGACCTGCTCGCGGGCACCCCGCTCACTTATACCGAGCTTGCCTGTGTCGTAACGGCTGCGGCTGCCGTAACTGTGCTCTCCGTCGTCGCGCAGATATACATCCGTGCTTTTCGCGGGATGGACAAGGGAATGTTAGCTCTGATAGTTACCGTTATAGTGACAGAGGTGACCATAATGGTCATCAACAGTCCGTCGAAAAAAACAAACGATCAGGCGGAGCTCGATCTTGCCGCGCTCTGCGAGCAGGTGTTCCCGTTCACTCCGCTGATATTCGCGGGAGCGTTCGCGGCGGGATTTGCCGTGCTGTATATCATGTACAGAAGGAGGGAGAAATAAGCCATGTCGGGACTGCTTTACAAAAACTTCTGCATCAACAGATCGTCGATGATATTTACGCTCGTGACCGCGATACTCTGCTGCCTTACGCTTATTTTCGCGGCGCTGTTCGGCTTTACGCTTCGAGGCGTGACTCCCTCGCCGGAGGAAGTCCCTTCACTTCTGACCGCTTGTTCCGCCTGCTATTTTCTCGCTTTCTGGCTGCCGTCCATGGCGAGCTCCACGCTGTTCCAGGCCGACGAGAACAAGACCTGCTGCGCGTTCGCTATGTCCCTGCCGCAGGGCGCAAAGGGTCACGTCGAAGCTAAATACTATTATATTCTCATACAGGCTCTCGGCATTCTGTTCATAACGTTCATCAACGACACCATACTGACCGCTATGCTCGGAGGAACGGTAAGCACCACCGCGGTACTGCCGTTCCTGTTCAGCCTGCATCTCTTCCTCGCGGCTGTGGAGATACCGTTCATGATACGCTTCGGCGCGGACCGCGGCCTTCAGATAAAGGGCGGCGTGGTACTTGCCGTATTTGCCATGGCCGCGCTGTATTTCCTGTTCGGCGATATTTCATGGTTTATTGAAAACGAAGATGACCCGTTGGGCGCATTCATGGCATGGCTCGGGAGCGGGGACATTATTTTCTGGCTCTCGCTGTTCCCGTACATCTCGATAGCGGCGTACTACATCTCCTGCAAGATATCGGTGAAGATATACAGAAAGGGGGCGGAGAGCTATGAGCAGTGATAAGAAGCTTACGGTAAAAAGGCTTGTGATTTTCCTTGTTCTCGCGTTCCTTCCGTTTTGCATCATCGTTCCCGTGATGTGGTCGTATTTCGGCGAGCCGATATACGCGTCGGAGAACCCCGACACGGCGGTCGCGAACTACTGTGTAAGCGTGTTCGGAATGATGGTACCGTCGATAGCGCACCTGCTCACCCGCCTTATCACGAAGGAGGGCTTCAAGAACACCTACCTCGGGCTGAATACAAAAGGAAAAATGGGATATTACGCGGCTTCCGTGATCGTTCCGCTCGCGTATTCGTCGTTATCCGCGGTGCTGGTATGGGCGATCTTCATGAGCGGCAGCGGCTTCGGCGATACATTCAACAACTTCAATATGCAGAGCATAGGACTGTTTCTGTTACAGTTCGCGTACTCGCTGATCGTGTTCTTCCCCGCTTTCGGCGAGGAATGGGGCTGGCGCGGCTACATGATGCCCAAGCTCATGGAGCTCATGCCGAAGCCCGCCGCTGTGATCGTCGGCGGAATTATCTGGGGTCTCTGGCACGCGCCGCTCACCGTTGCGGGACACAATTTCGGCGTTGTTTACCCGGGCTATCCGTTCGTCGGCATCGGTTTGATGTGCCTTTTGTGTACGGCTATGAACGCGTTTATGACGCTTCTTACCGAGAAAACGAAGTCGATATATCCGGCGGCGTTCGTTCACGCGATAAACAACAACCTCAGCATGGGCGTGATGTTCACTTTCTTCTCAAACGAGGAATCGATGATGAAGCTCGGCGGGCTGTCCGCAGTTGAAATGTTTTTCCCGTATATCGGCGTGCTTGCCGTTATCTTCATCGGCAGCATGATACTGTTGATGAAGAAAGAGGCGTGAAGCCATAAATACCCGTGCTTACGGAGCTCTCCGGGCACGGGTATTTTCATCTTTACGGATATGAAAAATAGGTCTTGATTTTATTAATGTTTCGTGATATAATAAAAGTGTCTAATTTTTTTACGATAGAGTGTAAAAATACCAATATACCTTTTCACCATTGAAAATATCAACATACAGGGTGGTAATATGAGAGAACTGTTCACCATTATATTCCTGCTGCTGATACTGGGTCTTATGATCTGCGTGAACAACGCGACAAGATCACGAAAAAAGATCAGCAGACCTGTGGGGTTTCTTCTTGCGTCGCTTATCCCGCCTATAACGGGCAACCTGATAATAATATGCTCGACCGACCGGCTCTGCTCCGATATAGGACGATACATATACTTTATAGGAATGGATCTCGTGATGTTCGCGCTGATACGATTCAGCGGAGCATACTGCAATATTCCCGGAAAGCGCGTCGGTCTGCGGCACATCAGCTATCTGCTGCTCATCATTGATTCCATACAGCTTTTCTGCAATATCTTCTTCGGACACGCGTTCGGCTCCGAGCAGGTGGAGGTGGAGGGCGCTCCCTACTACACCCTTGTGCCCTACGCCGGACAGACATTCCACAGGATCGTTGATTACAGCATACTCGCCGTTATCATCATCATATTCATCATCAAGATGATAACCTCACCGCGCATTTATCTCGAACGCTATGCGGTCATTCTCATAACTATGGTGATATGCGCCGCGTGGCAGACGCTGTATATATTCTCCCGCTCCCCTATCGACAGATCCATGATAGGCTTCGGCGTTTTCGGTCTGCTTATATTCTACTTTTCACTTTATTACCGCCCGCTGCGGCTGCTCGACCGTATGCTCGCGAATGTGGCTTCGGAGATGAACGAGGCTCTGTTCTTCTTCGACGCCAATGAAAAGTGTATCTGGGCGAACGCACCCGCTCTCGCCTTCGCAGAGCTCACCGAGGAGGAGCTCGATAAGGTCCCCGATTTCGTCGAATGGCGCTTTGAGGACATTAAGGAGATCCACAGCGAGGAATGGTCGGCGCCGTATGAGATCGGAAAGGGCGAGCAGAAAAAATACTACAAGCTGGACAAGCATACCCAGAGAGACGACCGCGGCCGCGTGACAGGCTCATTCCTGCGCATACGCGACAACACCGAGGAGCAGAAGAAGCTCCAGCGTGAGCTCTACTACGCATCGCACGATATCCTGACCGGTCTGTACACGCGCGAGTTCCTGTACGAACATATACACCAGGCTCTTGTGGATAATCCCGACACCGATTATTACATCGTCTATGTGGACGTCAAGAATTTCAAGATCGTCAACGATATTTTCAGCACCGCTTTCAGCGACCATGCCCTGCGGCGCATATCGAAAAGGATACGCGAGTATTCTACGAAAAACTGGATATACGGATGCCTCGGCGATGCTGCGTTCGGCGTCTGTCTGCCGACCAATGAGTTTCAGGACGAGCGGCTTGAGCGAAACCTGTCGGGCTTTATCGTGAGCGACGGGAACCACGAGTATCACCTGCTCATTCATCTCGGTGTGTATCAGGTGACCGATCACAGCGGAGATGTTTCGGTAATGTTCGACCGCGCGTACGTGGCTGTCGCGTCGATAAGCGATGAATACGGCAAACATATATCCTATTATGACGAGAATCTGCGCAGTAAGCTGGTCTGGGAGCAGCATATAAGCACTCAGCTCAGCGACGCTATCGCCAACAGACACATAAATCCTTATCTGCAGCCTATCGTTGACGGCTCCGGAAAGCCCGTCGGCGCGGAGGCTCTGGTCCGCTGGATACACCCCGAGGACGGGTTCCTTTCCCCCGGTTCGTTCATACCCGTGTTTGAGAAGAACGGTATGATCGTCGAGGTAGACCGCTATATGTGGCGGTGCGCCTGTGAGATACTCTCACGCTGGAAGGGCGAGCTCGCTGACCTGTTCATCTCCGTCAACATCTCGCCGAAGGACTTCTACTTTATGGACGTCGTTTCGGAGATCACGGGGCTGACCGAGGAGTACGGCATCGAGCCTGCGCGGCTTCGCATAGAGATCACCGAGACCGCCATGATGAACGAGGGCGAGGATCGCATGAAGATACTCAACGAGTTCAGGAAGCTTGGCTTCATCGTGGAAATGGACGACTTCGGCAGCGGCTATTCCTCGCTGAATATGCTTAAGGATATGCCGGTCGATGTGCTGAAAATAGATATGAAATTCCTCAGCAGCTCCGACAACAATGACAGAGCGAAGAAGATAGTACAGAGCATAATAGGGCTTTCCGGCGAGCTCGGCATAGAATCGCTCACCGAGGGCGTTGAGACCGATATACAGTATAAGTCTCTCTACGAAATGGGCTGCAAGCTGTATCAGGGCTATCTCTTTTCAAAACCCGTACCTGTCGAGGATTTTGAAAAATACTGTTTACAGAAAAAATAAAAAAACTGCGCCTTTTGCTTTAAAAGGCGCAGTTTTGAGAGTGCCAAAGAAGCCGCTCACGCTCGAGTGGCCGCCGGAGGCACTCTTTATTCTTATTCCCGTTCTCTTTAAAACGCTGTTACTGCCTTTTCGGCGTCGAGGCCTGCGCGGTATAGCTTCATATATGCGGCGATACCGTCGATATCCTTCTGCTCCGGGAAGACTGTGCTGCCTCTGATACCCGCGAACACCTTATCGTTCAGGAACGCGGCGAGGGACTCGGCTCTGTCGGTGCGCGCCATATATGCCGCGAGAAGCGCTATGCCCCATGCTCCGCCCTCACCTGCCGAGCTCATGAGCGTGATATTCGCTCCGAGAGCCGCGGCAAGAACACTCTGACTCGGCACGGGAGTCTTGAACAGACCTCCGTGAGCGTAGATATGTTCGAGAGCAACGTGCTCCTCCCCGGTGAGTATATCCATACCAATTTTCAGCGTCGCTACCGTGGAATAAACGAGACTGCGCATAAGATTCTCTATCGTGAATCTGCTGTCGGCGCTGCGGAATACCAGCGGTTTTCCGCTCTGCGTACCGGTAACGGGCTCGCCCGCGTAATAGTTGTACGAGATCACGCCTCCGCAGTCGGGATCGCCGTTCGCGGCAAGGCTGTACAGCAGATCATAGAGCTTGCCCTTCGGCAGCTCGCTGCCTGCCGCTTTAAGCAGACCTCCGAACATATTTACCCATGCGTCGAGATCGGTGGTGCAGCTGTTGCAGTGCACCATTGCCACGGGAGCTCCGTCGGGAGTCGTTACCACGTCTATCTCACGGTGTACGGACGACAGATTCTTTTCGAGAACTATCATCGAAAATATCGACGTGCCCGCCGAGACATTTCCTGTCTTCGGAGCAATGCTGTTCGTTGCGGCCATGCCGGTCTGTGCGTCGCCCTCGGGCGGGCAGAACGGCACTCCCGCTCCGAACGTACCCGTCGGGTCGAGAAGCTTTGCGCCCTCGGCGGTGAGCTTTCCGGCGCACTCGCCAACGGGAACTATCGCGGGAAGGATATCCGCGAGCTTCGCGGTGAAAGCAGTACCCGCGGTAAGCTCGTCGAAGCGCTTTAACATTGCCGCGTCATAGCTCTTTGTTCCGGGGTCGATCGGGAACATTCCCGACGCGTCGCCCACCCCGATGACCTTCTCACCGGTGAGCAGCCAATGCACATATCCCGCGAGAGTGGTGAAGAACGCCACACTGCCGATATGAGGCTCATTTTTCAGTATCGCCTGATACAGGTGCGCGATGCTCCAGCGCTGGGGGATATTGAAGCCGAAAGCTTCGGTCAGCTTATCCGCAGCCTCCTCGGTCATGGTATTGCGCCATGTGCGGAACGGCACGAGCAGCTCTCCGTCCTTGCCGAACGCGAGATAGCCGTGCATCATCGCCGAGATGCCGAAGCCCGCTGCCGTCGTGAGCTTCACGCCGTACTGCTTCTCGACATTGCTCATCAGATCGGCAAAGCAGGTGCGCAGGCCTTCCTTCACCTTATCGAGCGAGTATGTCCATACGCCGTCCGCAAGCTCGTTCTGCCAGTCGAAAACGCCGGAGGCGAGCGGAGCATTGTCGCTTCCGACAAGCACCGCCTTTATACGTGTAGAACCGAATTCTATGCCTATGACGGCCTTTCCGTCACGAATATCGTTTATTTCGTATGTTCCGCTCATTCAGATCCTTCTTTCTTCTTCGTTTCCTGCTCGGGCACAGCCTGAGCGCTGGCGTTGTTCTTCTTCTTGCGGCTGGAGATAATGACGCTCTGTACCACAAGGAAGATGCAAAGCATAGCCGCTATGGTTATACCTGTCCACCATGCCTGATCCAGACCTACCGAGGAAACGATGTTCTGTATCGTCGCCAGAGACATAGCACCGAAGAGAGTACCGATTATGTTTCCGACACCTCCGGTCAGCATGGTGCCGCCGATGATCGACGAGGCTATCGCGTTCATCTCCGCGCCCATAGCGTGCGACGGAGCTCCGGAGCCTACGTGCAGGAAGTACACGAACCCGCCTACGCCCGCGAGAAGCCCGCAGATAACGTATGAGAGGAATGTGGTCTTCTTGACGTTGATACCGAGCATGAGCGCGCTCTGCTTGTTGCCTCCCACCGCGTAGAAGTTGCGGCCGGTCTTAGTCCATTTCAGGATAACGAACAGAGCCGCGACTACGAGCAGCGCCACCACAACGCCGATCTCGACATAGGCGTCAACGTAGTTGCCCTTCTTGTTGACGGAGCCGAGGAGCGGTATGATAAGTCTTGTTTCCTTCAGAGCCACGAAGCCCTCGTTCACAACGTTGAACGGGTTCGTATGCACTATCGTCGTCATGCCGCGCGCGAAGAACATTCCCGCGAGCGTAACTATGAACGGCTGGATATCGAGATAAGCGATAAGGAAGCCCTGAACAAGTCCGAACGCGAGACCTATGCCGAGCGCGAGAAGTATAGCAACAAATACGTTTCCGCCCGCCTCATCGAGGTAGACCGCGCAGCTCATGCATACCAGAGCGGTCACGCCGCCGACGGAGATGTCGATACCGCCGGTTATCATTACGAGAGTCATGCCGCACGAGAGGATTATCAGAGCGGCGTTGGCGTTCATAAGGTTGAACAGCGTCTGGGGTTTCAGGAAGCCCTCCTGAAGGAATACGATCGCGCAGATGTACATTACGACGAATACGCATACAGTGATCGTTGTAAGGAGGTTGGTATCGGTCATGCCGCCGAGCAGACCCTTGCGGGAGCCCGTTGTTTTAAGCTGTGTCATTTCTGTTCCCCCTCCTTACGCACTTTCAGCCGCCGCGTGATTTGAAGAGCGGAGCTTCTTCATCAGACGGGAAAATTTCTCTCTTACCACAGGAGCGCTCAGAACAACGAGAGCTATAACGACTACCGCCTTATATGCCGGCAGAGCCGTCGCCTGCACATCGAACTTATAGAGCGTTGTGGTCAGGAACTGGATAACGTACGCGCCGACTATCGAGGCAGCCATGTTGAACTTGCCTCCGCTCAGGGAGTTTCCGCCGAGCGCCACAGCAAGGATAGCGTCCATTTCGATATCCTTCGCTATTACCGAGTAGTTTATCGTGGACAGACGGCTGACCTTGATGAGACCAGTCACAGCAATGCAGAGACCGAGTATTATGTAGGTCGTGAGCTTGATGAGCTCGGGGTTGAGGCCGTTAAGACGGGAGGTCTTTTCGTTGATACCCACAGACTGCGAATAAAGCCCTATGTTCGTGAACTTGAGCATCAGCCAAGTCAGTATGAAGCAGAGTATAGCGATAAGGAACGGCGTCGGAAGCGGGATCCCGGGTATATAGCCTCCGAAATAGGTGAATTCCTCGCCGGGAACTATCGGGAGCTCGTTGTTGTTGATCCACGCCGCGATAGAACGTCCCGCAGTAAACAGTATAAGCGTCGCGACCATGGGCTGGATACGGAAGTAGGCTACAAGCACGCCGTTGAAAGCGCCGAACAGCATGGAAACCACAGCAGCCGCGAGGAAGCCGACGAATATCGGAGCCTGTATGGTCTCGGGACGGGTGTTGTCGCCGCAGAGCACGCGGAGCAGCACGCTTCCGGATATCGCTATGGCAGCGCCGACGCTTATATCCTGTCCCTTTGACGAAGCGGTCACGAGGGTCATGCCGATAGCGAGTATAGCAAGCTCGGAGCCGTTGTCGATTATCGAGATGAGGTTACCGGAAAGTATGTAGGAGCCTGCGCTGTTCTGTTTGAGAGCAAGCGCGAAGAATGTCGGGTCGGCGATCAGATTGAACAGCGCGAGAAGTATCAGCGCTGCGAACGGGATAAATATCTGATTGCGAAGAAGCCCCGACAGCACCGAGCCCTTTCCTTTCGGATCGAGTTTTTCAGACATTCTTTTCACCTCCCGCGATAGTCGCCATGATTGTATTCTGTGTGAGCTGGTCGCCCGTAAGCTCGCCGACAAGCTTTCTGTCGCGCATAACGAGCAGTCTGGAGCACGTTCTCAGCATTTCATCCGTTTCGGAGCTTATGAACGTTATGCTCATACCCTCGGACGCGAGCTTTAGCACGAGCTTCTGTATATCGACCTTTGTTCCGACGTCGATACCTCTGGTCGGCTCGTCAAGTATGAGGTACTTCGGGTGCGTGAGCAGCCAGCGCGCGAGTATGACCTTCTGCTGGTTGCCTCCGGACAGCGATTTTATCGGCGTGTTGACCGACGCTGTCTTGATGTCGAGCAGCTTTATGTATTCCTCGGCGAACTCGGTAGCCTTAGCCTTCGAGAACGGTCTGAAGAAGCCGGTCTTGACCTGGAGCGCAAGTATGATGTTCTCGCGGACTGACAGATCTCCGACAATGCCGTCGCGCTTTCTGTCCTCGGGCAGATAGGCGATGCCGTTCTTCATGGCGTTCTTGGGCTTTGTGATCTTAACGGGCTTGCCCTCCATTTTTACAGTACCGCTCGTTACGGTATCCGCGCCGTAGATAGCGCGCACGCACTCGCTTCTTCCGGAGCCCAGAAGTCCGGTAAATCCGTTAACCTCACCGCGGCGGATATTGAAGTTGAAGGGCTTTATGCCCTCGGTGCTGCAAAGCTGCTCGGCTTCGTATACCGGAGCCTCGCCGTCCTCCTTGAATACAGGGATATCGTTCTTGATGTCCGCCATATCGTCAAGCTCCTTGCCGAGCATCTTCGACACGAGCTGTACACGCGGAAGGTTCTCTATCTCGTACTCGCCGACGAGCTGGCCGTCGCGCAGTACTGTTATCCTGTCACAGACCTCATAGACCTGATCGAGGAAGTGCGTTACGAAGATTATGCCTACGCCGCGTCCCTTAAGCTGGCGCATGAGCCCGAAGAGCTTGGCTACCTCAGACTCGTCGAGGGACGAGGTCGGCTCGTCGAGTATCAGCACGCTGCACTCCATATCCACGGCTCTCGCTATCGCTATCATCTGCTGAACGGCGATAGAGCAGCTCGCGAGCTGCTGGGTGGGCTTTACCGCGATGCCGAGCGAATCGAGAAGCTGGCCTGCCTTTTTGTTCATTTCGCGCCAGTTCACTCCGGCTCCGCTGCCGCGTCCGATGAATATATTCTCCGCCACGGAAAGGTTCGGGCAGAGCGTGATCTCCTGATACACGGTGCTTATCCCGACACGCTGAGCCTCCTGAGGCGAGCGTATCTGCACCGCGCCGTCATGTCCCTTGATGAAGATTTCGCCCTCATCCTTGACATGGACGCCCGTAAGGACCTTGATCAGTGTGGATTTGCCCGCGCCGTTCTCCCCCATGAGAGCGTGTATCTCGCCCTCCCGCAGGGTGAAATCGACATTCTGCAGCGCCTTTACGCCCGGAAATGATTTATATATCCCGCGCATTTCGAGCAATGATCCCTGCTGCATTTCGTTTCCTCCTTTTTATAAAGCAAGTGCGGGGAGATGATATTTTGTACTCCTCCCCGCACCTGACTCAGTTATTGGTTATTCAGAACTATGATCGATTTTAGATACCGTAGTTGTCAACGTCTTCCTGAGTGATCGTAGAAGCGTCAAAGCCCTTTTCGTTCATGATTATGGTCTTCTGAGCGATCGTCTCGCCTGCTTCGAGCTTGTCGATGATGTCCTTGATATAAGAGGACTGGAAGGGGTTGCACTGGCCGTCGTAGTTCCAGTTCTGCTTGAGAAGCTCTTCAAGAGCCCACTTGTTGCAGTCAAAGCCCATTACTATAACGTCCTTGCCTACGCCGTGAGAGATATTTGCCTTATCAAGAGCAGCAACTGCGCCCTTTGCCATATCGTCGTTCTCAGCGTAGATTACGTTGAAGGACTTGTTGGAGTCGATAGCTGCCTGAACGATCTGCTGAGCCTTTTCAGCGTTCCATTCAGCTGTCTGCTGTGTAACTATTGTCCATCCGAGTTCCTTGGCTGTTGCGTCGAGAGCGCCGGAACGGCCCTTCTGAGCAGCGGAGCCCATAACGCCCTGCAGATGGATAACTTCATACTTGGAAAGGTTCTGGCTCTTGAGCCACTCAACCGCTGTCTCGCCTTCCTTAGCCATATCGGAAACTATAGATGCTTCATAGAGGCTCGGATCGGCGTCTATTGTACGGTCGAACAGGATAACCTTAACGCCCTGTGCCTGTGCGTCCTTCAGAACGCTGTCCCAGCCGGCTGTATCGGCAGCGGAAAGAAGCAGGTAATCTACCTCATCCTGAATGAACTTCTGAGCCGCTGTGATCTGCTCGTCGTTCTTAAGGCTGTAGGCAAACTTTGCGTCGAAGCCGTTAGCCTCGCAGAAGGTAGCCTGAAGGTCCTTATCGTTAGCTGTACGGTAGCCGGATTCGTTCGGGTCGTTGTTGATGATGCCGACCTTGATGAGCTTACCGGACGAAGCAGCCTGTGTGCCTGCCGGAGCAGCCGTTGTGGTCGAGGCGGTGCCGCCGCCGTTGTTGCCGCAGCCCGCGAACACAGATGTGCAGAGCGCAGCGGTCACGATAAGGGATAACATCTTCTTGAGCTTCATAAAAAATACCTCCATTTTCATTCACTATTATTCATTAACGAAATGATCGTTAACTTGTACTTACATTATATCCAAATTGTACATACATTTATACTAAAAATGATATTATTAATGTTTAATATTTTACGATTTTCAGCTTATCTCTTTTTCGGGGAAGATATTCATACTATACTGGAACTGCCTGGGGGTCATTCCGGTGGTCTTCTTGAATATCTGGCTGAAATAGCGGTAATCGCTGAAACCCACGTCATAAGCGACTTCGTAGACCATTTTGTTCGTGCAGCACAGCAACTCCTTTGCCCTGTTTATACGAACACGGGTCAGGTGATCGGAGAAGTTCCTGCCGGTCTCCTTCTTGAACAGCATACTCAGGTACGAGGGGCTGAGTCCCACCTCGTCGGCGACCGCTCCCAGCGAGAGCTCGCAGTTCATATAGCTTTTGTCTATGTAGCCGAGGGCGGTGCGCATCGCGCTGCTGCCGCCGACGCGTGCCGTATCTCCGCGCCATTCTATGCACTGCATCAGTATCTCATACAGGAACGCGATCATATCCTCCGGGGTGCGCAGGCGGGGCTCGATGTCCTCCACCGTCCCGAAGCGCTCGGCGAACCGCTCATCGGATATCCCGATCTCCTTTGAGAAGCTTTTCGCGGCTATATATATGTCCATGCAGGCGTAAAGCCTGAGCATAAGGGACTTCATCTCCCGGAACCTCATACCGTCCAGCACGCTGTCGAGGACTTTCCTGCACCCGGCGGGGCTGCCGCTTCTCAGCAGCTCGCTTATCCGTTCGGTATCCGGTCTCAATATGTCCGTACAGTTATCCGAAGTTGTCATAACAGGCTGTCACCTCCCGCATCTATGCCATTTTCTTCGCCGACTCCGCCGCGTCGGAAATTATACGTACAGAATCGCGCACAACGAGCTCCGGCTCGAATATCATATCCGGGTGCTCGCCGGCGTTCGGTCTCATCAGCTCCAGCAGGAGCTCCGCGGCAGCCTCGCCAAGCCTGCGGTGCGGATGCTTTACCGTAGTAAGCGGCACGTCGCAGATGCGGGCGTAATTCGAGTCGTCTATGCCGGTGACGGAAATATCGTCCGGCACGCTTATGCCGTTCTCGCGGCAGAATTTCATCAACCTCACGGCTATCATATCGTTATAGCATACTACCGCGCTGACTCTTCCGAGAAGCTCGGATATCTTCTCTCTCAGGCTTTCGAAAAGCTCGTCCTTTTCGGCGGAGGAATACCATACAACATTTTTCTCGGAAGACTGGGCTCCGTGCTCCATACAGCTGTTGATGAAGCCGCTGTAGCGCTTATGCCCCTGCATATCGTCCATGAGGAAGATGCCGCCGATATCCTTGTGTCCGCACTTGAAAAGGTAATCGGTCACCATTTTTCCCGCAGCCTCGTCGTCCAGCGCAACGCACGGCATATCAGCCCACGGGTATTTCGCGTTGAAGAACACGACGGGGATATTGCTGCGCCTGATCTCGCGGTAAAGCTCGATGTTGGGGTTTGGCAGAGCGCTCTTTGAAGGCTCGACGATAAGCCCCCTCACGCCGTTTGACATCATGCTCGTGAGAGCCTGCGTCTCCTCGGCGACGCGGTTGTGCGTCGTGGCGAGCGTCATCGGGCACGAGGCGTCGTTCAGCACGCTCTCG
Source organism: Ruminiclostridium sp. (assembly GCA_024682455.1). Lineage (GTDB taxonomy): Bacteria > Bacillota > Clostridia > Oscillospirales > Ruminococcaceae > Ruminiclostridium_E. The sequence goes on from JAIKZF010000032.1 coordinate 24,281, forward strand.
ATACCTGTCACTATATGCGGAAAGATGTAATCGCTGAAATATGTTGATATCACGCCGACATTCCTGCTGACGGCATTAGGCGCGGAGATCACGCTTTTTACGAAGGTGCCGCTCCCGCGCACGCGGCACAGGATATTTTCGCGTTCAAGCTGCATGAGCGCCTGCCTCACCGTCTGCCTGCTGACCCCGTGAACGGAGCACAGCTCCTTCTCGGTAAGAAAGCGGTCGTTTGGTTTGAGACCGTGCGTGAGTATGTAATTTTTCACCCATTCGACTATCGTCAGGTATTTATAATCTTCCATAAAGAACACACTCCATATCCGTTCCCAGTCCGTGCGGTCACAAGATACAGCTCCGACCGCCGTTTCCGGCACGTTGTCCGTACTTGTATTTTTATCATATCACAATTTGTCCGATTTGTAAATACAAATTCCACAGCCTATAACAAATTTGTACATACGGTACAAACATTTCCAAGTTTATTGTGCAAATTTACTACTGACAAATAAACTGCCGCGGAATGCGAGAGACATTCCGCGGCGTCCGATATTTATTCTAATGTCTGTTCGCCCGAATAGCGAAATGAGCTTGACAGCAAGGAATGCGTCCGCCGAGAACAGGATTTGCGGCAGCTGTTGAGGACACATTATTTTACATTCGCGTAATTCATGCGCCAGTCGATGCATCTTTGCAGATAATCGACATAATCGGGGTTTTGGCACATTCCCTTGCCGGGAGTGTCCGATATCTTCGCGACGTCCATGCCGTTGCACGCCGTCGTCTTCATCACTATATTCAGCGGCGGGACGCAGGTGTCGTTGGAAAGATACGTTCCTATGCCGAAGGCGACCTTTGTTCTGTCGCCGATCTTTCTGAACAGCTTGTCGGCTCTCTCAAAATCGAGGCTGTCGCTGAACAGCAGAGTCTTTGTCTTTGGGTCGATGCCCAGGCTCTCGTAATGGCGTATCATCTTCTCGCCCCACTCGAACGGGTCTCCGCTGTCGTGACGGACTCCGCTGAACAGAGTGGAGTAAGTAAGCCGGAAATCCTTAAGGAAGCAGTCAGTCGTTATCGCGTCGGTCAGAGCCGTGCCGTTCAGCACTCCGTATTCCTTGACCCACGCGTCGAGCGCGTACCAGTTGGAATACGCGGGATTGTGCTTGTGATTGCCCTGCCCCACGCACATTATCCACTCATGAGCCATTGTTCCCACGGGCATAAGGCCGTATTTCTTCGCAAGGTACACGTTTGATGTGCCGACAAATTTTCCCGCGTATATCCTGGCCTTGGACAGCTCGTTCACCGCAAGCTCCTGAGCCTCCGCGGACAGGCGGCGGCGAAGTCCGAACTCGCTGAAAGCCGACGGGTAATACTTTCCCGTGCACAGCCAGCCGATCTTCTCGTCAAGCTTCTCTCTGAAGCTCTTTATAAGCTCGCCGTAGTCGTACCTCATGCGGAAGTAGACCTCGTTCACTATCGCCAGAGTGGGTATCTCGTACATACTTGTGTTCAGCCATGTCCCGCGCGTCACTATCGACAGACCGCACTCTGCGTCGGCCGTTATCTCGAAATCCTCATAGCGCGGCTGCCACAGACGCAGGAAATCCACATACGAGCCCTTTATCCAGCGTATCTCATTCAGATACGCAAGCTCGTCCTCCGTAAAGCGCAGCCCGCAGTACAGCTTTACCTGCGCCTTTATCTCCTCCACCATTTCCGGTGTGAACTTCACGCCCTCGTTGCGGCATCTGAATGTCCATGTTGTCTTATAGTCGCTGAACTGGTGATAGATAGCCTGCCCCATGCTGAATTTGTACATATCCGTCTCCAGCAGGCTCACGATTATCTGCGGCAGTACATTATTCTCTTTTTCCATGTTGAACCGTCCTTATTACAGTATAAAAGAAGGGGGAGAACCGTCTCTCCCCCGGGATCGTCATACCGCGGCGAATGCCTGCTCAAGATCGGCAAGTATATCGTCTATGTTTTCAAGGCCGACAGAGAACCTTATCATGCCTCCGTCTATGCCCGCCGCAGCTAGCTGCTCCTCGGTGAGCTGGCGGTGGGTCGCGGAAGCCGGATGCAGTACACAGGTACGGATATCGGCAACGTGTACCTCGTTGGAAGCGAGCTTAAGGCTGTCCATAAACTTCACGGCGTTCGGTCTGCCGCCCTTTATCGAGAACGAAATAACTCCCGACGCACCGAGAGGCAGGTACTTCTGCACCAGAGGATAATACTTGTTTCCTTCAAGCCCCGGATAGAATACCGAAGCTACCTTGTCGTTCTCCGAGAGATACTTCGCGACTACCTTCGCATTCTCGACGTACTGCTTCATTCTGACGGCGAGAGTTTCAAGTCCGAGGTTCAGCAGGAAAGAGGAATTTGCAGCCGGATAGCAGCCGAAGTCTCTCATGAGCTGCATTCTCGCCTTGATGATGTACGGCGCGAAGGCGTATTTCTCGGTGTACACGATGCCGTGATAGCTTTCGTCGGGCTCTGTCATGCACGGGAACTTTCCGCTCGCCGTCCAGTCGAATTTGCCGGAATCGACGATAACGCCTCCGACCTGCACAGCGTGGCCGTCCATGTACTTCGAGGTGGAGTGAACGACGATATCCGCGCCCCATTCTATCGGGCGGCAGAGTATCGGCGTGGCGAAGGTATTGTCAACGATCAGCGGAACTCCGTGAGCGTGTGCAGCCTTCGCGAACTTCTCGATATCGAGCACCGTGAGGGCGGGGTTGGCTATGGTCTCGCCGAAAACGAGCTTTGTGTTGTCCTTGAACGCAGCGTTCAGCTCCTCGGGCGTGCAGTCCGGGTCAACGAATATGCACTCGATGCCCAGCTTTTTCAGCGTGGTGCCGAACAGATTGATCGTGCCGCCGTATATCGCGGTGGAGGATATGAAGCTGTCGCCCGCCTCGCAGATATTGAGTACGCTCAGCAGCGAAGCCGCCTGGCCGGACGATGTGCACATGGCAGCCGCACCGCCTTCAAGAGCCGCTATCTTCTTCTCGACCGCGTCCGTGGTGGGATTGGCGAAACGGGAATATATGAGGCTCTTTGTCGGGTCGTCGAATACCGCGGCGACCTCGTCGGTGGACTTGTACAGATATGTGGTGCTCTGTACTATCGGGACTACTCTCGGCTCGGAGTTCTTGGGGGTATAGCCTTCATGAAGGCACTGGGTCTCTATTTTCATGACGGTTTCTTCCTTTCAATAAAAAATACTATACCGATTATAGCACTTTTTTCATCTCATGTCAACCGCGGAGAAGCAAAAAGAAAGCGCTGAACATTCGTCAGGCGTACCTCCCGCAGCGCTTTTCTCCGCGCCGGAGGAGCGAAACCGATAAAATTTTCAGAAAATTTGCGGAAACCTATTGACAAGTTCAATTTAATTTGATATAATTAGTTTGTAAGCAAAGGATTATACGCCTTAACAATAAAAACAACAGGAGGAAAGAAAAATGGGCTTCTATGATAATAAGGTAAAAACAAGAGCAGGCGGCGAGTTCGACCTCGCGGAGCTTAAGGGCAAGGTAGTGCTGATCGTGAACACGGCGACGGGCTGCGGCTTCACACCGCAGTATGAGGGCATAGAGAAGCTCTACGAGAAGTACTCCGAAAAGGGCTTTGAGGTGCTCGACTTCCCCTGCAACCAGTTCGGACATCAGGCTCCCGGCACCGACGAAGAGATACATGAGTTCTGTACCGGCAGATATCAGACAAAGTTCGATCAGATGGCCAAGATCGACGTGAACGGCGAGAACGAGCACCCGCTGTACACCTTCCTCAAATCGCAGCAGCCCGACGAGGCGATAGTCGGACTTAAAAACAAGGCTGCGATGAATATGATAAAGCCCCTCAGCACCACGTGCAAAAAGCCCGGAGATATCAAATGGAACTTCACGAAATTCCTCGTTGACCGCGAGGGCAGAGTCGTCAAGCGCCACGACCCTACCTTTGACCCCAAGGATATGGACGCCGAGATCGCGGAGCTGATATGACCGTGATCAGCTGCGATCCGATGTCGCTGAAAAACCAGCTCTGCTTTCCGCTCTATATCTGCTCAAAGGAGCTGACCCGCAGATACGGCGCTCTGCTGAATGATATCGGACTTACCTACACACAATATGTGGTGATGATGTATTTCTGGGAAATGGGCACCGCGAACGTCAAGGAGCTCGGCGAGGCCCTGATGCTCGACCCGAGCACCCTGACGCCCATACTCAAAAAGCTCGAAGGCAAGGGACTGCTCCGCCGTACGCGCTCGGCGGAGGACGAGCGCGTGCTGAACGTCACGCCGACGGAGTCCGGCATGGCGCTGCGTGAAAAGGCTCTTCCCTTCCCCGAAGAGATACGGCGGATATGCGGCCTCACAGCCGACGAAAGCGAACAGCTATGCCGCCTGACAAGCAAACTGATAAACAATATCACTAAGGAGGAAACAAAATGATAAAGGAAGTAACAACAGCAACATTCGAAGAAGAGGTATTAAGCTCCGACAAGCCCGTGCTGGTCGATTTCAACGCGGACTGGTGCGGCCCCTGCCAGATGCTGAAGCCCACGCTGGACAAGCTCGCAGACGAGCTCGACAATGTGAAGGTAGTGTCCGTCAACATCGACAGAGAGGACGATCTCGCGTACAAGTACAGTGTGTCCTCCATTCCCTGCCTCGTGATGTTCGAGGGCGGGAATGAGACAAGACGCAGCATCGGTCTTAAGCCGAGACCGGAGCTCATAAAGTTCATCAACGGCTGAAAAAGGAACATTCACGATGTATGACATTATCATAATAGGCGCGGGACCGGCGGGTCTCACCGCCGCGATATACGCAAGACGCGCCTCGAAGTCTGTGCTGGTGCTCGAAGCTCTCACCTACGGCGGACAGATAATCAATACGCCGAGTATCGCGAATTATCCGGCGGCTCCGGATATATCGGGATTCGAGTTCGCGACAAAGGTCTATGAACAGGCCGAGGCTCTGGGCGCGGAGTTCGTCTATGAGAAAGCAGCGGATATTCAGCGCTCTGAAAACGGCGCGTCATTTTTCGTAAAAACGGACGAGAACGAATACGAGGGAAAAGCCGTCATAATCGCCGCAGGCTCCGTTAACCGCAAGCTCGGTCTGCCGAACGAGGAGGAGCTCGTCGGCAGAGGCGTATCCTACTGCGCGACCTGCGACGGCGCGTTTTACCGCGGAAAACGCACAGCCGTCGCGGGAGGAGGCAATACGGCTCTCGAAGACGCGCTCTATCTCGCCGACCTCGCGGAGAAGGTGTATATCGTGCACCGCCGCGACGCCTTCCGCGGCGAGGAGACCACCGTAAACGCACTTAAACAGCGCCCGAACGTGGAATTCGTGCTAAACAGCAGCGTAACGAAGCTGTGCGCGGATAAGAAGCTCACAGGTATAGAGGTCACGGACAAAAATACGGGCGAGACCCGCGAGCTCGCCGTGGACGGGCTGTTCGTAGCCATAGGAAGAGTACCCTCGGATATCGGCTTCAATGTCGGCACGCGCGACAGCGGCTACATCGACGCCGGTGAGGACTGCCGCACAAATGTGCCGGGCATCTTTGCAGCCGGCGACTGCCGCGAAAAGGAAGTACGCCAGCTCGTCACCGCCGCTGCGGACGGAGCTGTCGCAGCCACCGAAGCTGTAAGATATATCGCCTCACTGCGGTAAAGCAGTATGAGGCTCATAACAGGCACAGAGCTGAAAATGCCAATTACCGCATGCAGCAACTTTCACACCTCACTTTAAGTCGCGCTTTTTGACAGAATGTTCACCGCAAGGAAAACATATATCGCGGTTATCGCAAGTCAGTAAAGTACGTTGAGCAGGAACTGCGTCAGCAGGTATTCCGCCGTATTCAGTATCGCCGCTCCGAGCGGCAGCCCTATCGCGAAAACGGAGGCGTAGCCTGTCAGCAGTATTATCATCACAGCCGAAAAGCAAACGATGTGATCCGCGAAATATATCGCCGCGCGGGCATGACCGACCGCAAGCTTGTTCCGTATCGTCCCGGAGCTGTGATCCGCGCCGATGAAACTGCCGATGACGACTGCCGCGATCATAAGGCTCTGTGATACAAAAACCGCTCCTTTATCGTACCCGAAGGAGCGGTTTTTCGTTATTCGAGATAAATGCCCTCCGTGGGCGAGCTTTCATAGTACAGACCGTCTACGCCTATCGCGAGCGACCTTCCGGGAGCCTGCTCCGGCACAGGTACGGCGGAGACTATGTTCAGATACGGGTCGGTGAAGTAAAGAGTCTCGCCGATCTTCAGGCTGAAATTCACCTGGTGCTTCATCAGCGCCGAGGTCTCGGAATTATTCTTTGTCACTATCGTAACGACCCCGCCCGCGGGTATCTCGATACCCGGCAGCGTGTATCTGTCGAGCATATTAATGTTGTCGGACAGGTGCCAGCCCTTAAGGTTCACTGTCTCCGAAGTTGGATTGTATATCTCAATCCAGTCGCCCTCGTCCGCGGTGTACAGCTCGCTGACGCACACTCCGCCTGTTCTTTCCGTGCGTTCGAGATAAAGCGTTATCACAACCTTCCCGGACGCGTCGGCGAGAGAACGGTCTATGTGCAGCTTCTGCTCTGTAAAGCTGACTCCGTTTATCTCCCAACGGTCGAACACAAAGCCGTCGTAGGGCAGAGCCTCTATGTCCGTGCCTGTCTCGATAAAATAATCCACCGAGACGCTATCCGCGCCGGTGAGAGTCCGCGAGCCCATGACAGTCTTCGCTCCGACGGGATTGCGGAAGGAAACATTGTATGTCTCTCCCGAATACCCGAACTGAGACATTATATTCTTTCTGATTATAACGGGGCGGTACTTCGCGAAATCGCGTATCTGCTGCCTGCTGTCCGCGAATGTCCATTCGTTTGCCCATGCCGACGTATATCCGTTTTTCAGCGCGTACATCTGCTCGGGGTCGCTCTCCGCGAGAAGGGCGTCGAGCGTTTCGAGGACATGGTCGGGCGAGAAAGCCCCGCAGTACAGCTCGCATACTGTCGCGGCGAACTTCTGTCTCATATCCTCGCGGTTAAGAAGCCCGCGCAGTATGTGCGATGCTCCCTGCATATGCTTGCCGGTGAGGACGTCTTTGAGTGTGTTGTCGTTATAGCCGGCTCCGTACAGTCCCCATGCGAACTCGGCGTCGAAGAGCAGGAAGTGCCATTTCCCGTCGAGATACGGGCTTGTGACCTCTTCGCCGGGTGCCGGGTAATAGCGCCATACCTTGAAGTTGTTGCCCGGCCAGTCCTTGTTGTCTATGTAGACCTGTACCGCGTAGTACAGCATCAGCTCGTCGATGTCAACAAGCTTGCAGAATTCCGAAAAATAAAGATCGAAAGTCAGATCCTTCTCCGAGAGAGAGATCAGCTTGTTCCAGTCGGCAAGAGCCTGAGCGTCTTCGGGGTCGTCGCTCTCTATCTCAAGCTCCTTGGTGCCGAGTATGCGGTAGTTTTCCTTGCTGCCGCCGTACATCATTTCGAGGAAATCGTCGGTGAACGCCTCGTGCAGCCACGAATAGCCGTAGTATTTACCGTTCAGGAACACAGCCGCGGGACGCACGCTCTGCACGTCCGTGAGACCCGCGTCCGCAGAGAGAGTCATAGTCAGCTCGTCGCGCACCCCGGCGAATTCGCGGTCATTGGCTCCGTCACGCAGGGTCAAGCAGTCATAGCGCGTCAGTATATTCCCGTAGGCGTCACGGTCTATGCCGAAGAACGGGTACTTGAACTTGCCGTTGTCCGGGTCGTAGACGCTGCGGGCGAACAGACGGAAGGATTTCTGGTCGTTGGCGCGTGAATAGCCGCCGACGACACGGGCTCCCGCAAGCTGTGATATGAGCTGCTCGCCCTTGCTGTTGTAGACCTCGACATACATCTCACGCTCGCTCTTGCGGCCTCCGATGTTGTAGTTCGCGGGGGCGGTGGGATTGATCTCCCCGCCGGTGTACTCCTCGCGCAGCCACCTGTCACGCTCGTAGCCCTCGACGGCTATGCCGTTGTAGTAGTCGTAGAGGTTGTATTCGTCCGTTGACAGGATAAACACCAGCGTATCCTCCGTAAAGCGCTCGTTTATATCCCTGCCGACGATATAGCTTTTCAGGGCTGTCGCCGACTTGTTCTCGCCGCTGACGGCTATCGCCTTTATCGTTGTGGCGGCAGACTCAAGCTTCGCTGAAAGAGTTATTGGCTTCGTATACCTTCTGGAGCTCTCGTCGGGGTCGTTGCCGTCGGTGGTGTAGTAGATCACCGCGTCGGAAACGGGACACGACAGCTCCACATCAATGCTGTGGTCATAGAAGGTCTTCTTCTGCGAAAAAGACACGGAAAGCTCAGCGGGCTTCGTCTCGGCGGGAACATATTTCTTGTCCGAGCCGTCGTCCGCCTTTTCGTAGGTCTGCGGCAGCGCCACCTGAAGATCCGCGTGGTTCTCCAGCATATATATGCTCGCGGCACCCGCCGCAAGCAGGATAATAAGAAAAATAAGAAGTCTTTTCATAAGCACCGGATATCAGCCGTTCATCATTTCCGTGAGCTCCTGCTCGCTTATAACCTTTATGCCGAGCTCCTCCGCCTTTGTCAGCTTGCTGCCCGCGGCCTCGCCCGCCACAACGTAATCGGTCTTTTTCGATACCGAGCCGGAGCATTTCCCGCCCAGGCTCTCTATCATTTCTTTCGCTTCCTCGCGTTTCAGCGTCGGGAGAGTTCCCGTGAGCACAAAGGTCAGCCCGGCGAATTTATCGCCTCCCGCCGCCTTGTCGTAGTCGAATTTCAGTCCACGCTCACGGAGCTTTCCGATAAGCTCCCTCATCTGACCGTCCGCGAACGCGTCGGCGACATTCTTCGCCAGCACATCGCCGAACTTGTCTATCGTGAGTATATCCTCGACGGAGGCGTTCATAACGCCGTCTATACTGCCGAATCTCTTCAGCAACAGCTCCGCCGAGCGTCTGCCTATGCCGCGTATGCCGAGCGCGAACAGCAGCCTGTCGGGCTGCACGGACTTCGAGCCCTCTATCGCTTTCAGCAGGTTCACAGCGGACTTTTCCTTGTATCCGGGCAGTCCCATGATATCCTGCATATTGAGGTCGTAGATGTCGGCGGGAGACTTCACGAGCCCGCTGTCGCAGAGCAGCTTCACCGCCGCCTCGCCGAGCCCCTCGATATTCATTGCCTCGCGGGAGGCGAAATGCTCTATGCTCCGCAGGAGCTGCGCCGGGCAGTTCGGGTTTATGCAGCGCACTGCGGCTTCCTCGCCGCTGCGCTCGGCGATATGGCCGCAGACCGGGCATCTGTCGGGCAGCCTGAACGTCCCGCCGCCCGCGTGCGTCACGACACGCACCACCTCGGGGATTATCTCGCCCGCCTTACGAACCGCTATCGTGTCGCCCGCAGCTATGCCGAGCCTGTCCATAATGTCCTGATTGTGCAGCGACGCGCGTGATACAGTTGTACCCGCCAGCTGCACCGGGTCAAACACCGCCACCGGAGTCAGAGCGCCCGTTCTTCCGACGTTGACCTCTATCTCCCGGAGCACGGTCTCCTTTTCCTCGGGCGGGTACTTGAACGCCACAGCCCATTTCGGCACCTTTGCTGTCGAGCCGATGATATCGCGCTGTGCGAGGCTGTCTACTTTTATTACGGCTCCGTCGGTGTCGTAGGCATAGCCGTGCTTCTCCTCACCGATCTCGCGTATGCGAGCCACCGCCTCGTCTATCGTGGCGCAGAGCTTATATCCGACTGTGCGGAAGCCCTGCTCCCGCAGATAATCGAGAGTTTCGCTGTGAGCGGAGAACGCCCTGCCCTCGGCCTGCTGGATATTGAAGATGAAGATATCGAGGGAGCGCTTCGCTGTGACGGAGCTGTCCTTCTGACGGAGCGAGCCTGCCGCCGCGTTGCGGGGGTTCTTTGCGGGAGCCTCGCCGTTCTCCTCCTGCTGCGCTACCAGAGCCGCAAAGCTGCTGCGGGGCATATAGACCTCGCCGCGCACCTCGATGAAGGGCAGCTTGTCCGGCAGCCGCATGGGTATGCTTTTTATAGTGCGGAGATTTTCGGTGATGTCCTCGCCTACAAAGCCGTCGCCGCGCGTGGAGCCGCGGACGAAGATGCCGTCACGATATTCGAGCGACACCGAAAGTCCGTCTATCTTCGGTTCGACGGAATAGACCGGCTCCACCTCGGCGCGGATCCTCTCGTCGAAGGCATAGAGCTCGTCCTCGCTGAAAACGTCCTGGAGCGAGCCCATCTGAACGGTATGCGTGACTTTCTCGAAGGTCGAGAGCGCAAAGCCCCCTACCCTGCGCGTCGGCGAGTAATCGGTGACGAGACCGGGGTACATGGCCTCAAGCTCCTTCACCTCACGCATGAGCGCGTCATATTCGTCGTCCTCGATAGTCGGGTCGTCGAGGACGTAGTAACTGTAGTTATGCTTTTCGATTACCGTGTAAAGCTCGTTGAGCCGTTCTGCGGCTTCGATCTCGTTCATGGGGTATCACCTCATATATCTATATTGGCGAGCTCGCTCATATTTTCGCTGTCGAGCACGATGTATGAATAATTCTCGGGAACCCTGCCGACTATCACCGACTCGGCGAGCAGCAGGTCATAGGAGATATCCACAGTCTCGGAGAAGCCGGGCATCATAGGTGACAGCTCGGCGTTTATCTCCAGCGTTATGCTGTGGACGGTCTGGTTTATCCCGGCGCTGCGAAAGCCGCTTATCAGGCGGGTCTCCGAGCTGCCCTTGGGCTCGATGCGAAAGTCCAGCGCCGCGCCCATTCCGTACAGCAGACTTATGCCCGTCAGCGTACCGGCGCTTATGCTGACATATTCGCCTCCGAGACGGTCTATGCCGTCGTTGACCGCGTCGCTGAGCAGCGAGCGCAGGCTGTTTATCCCGCGCTGATCGGTCGTGAGCGCGGCGACGTTCCCGTTCGGGTCGTATTTCAGCGTTACGAGCGAGCAGAGGTCTTCCCTGCCGTTCAGGCGCTCGAATACGGCGTCGCTTATGACGCGCTCCGCGGCTGTGCGGCATTTGTAGTCCAGCAGCATTTTCAGCGTAGGCCGTATAAACAGCTCTATCCCGGTCAGTATCAGCGCCGTCAGCACTCCCGCCGCTATCAGTAACGTTCCGATGACGCGGGCGGCGCAGCGTTTCCTCGGCTTTGCGCAGATCATATTTCTTCCCCCATTGAACATTCCGGACATATCGCGCGGCGATCCCGGAGCTTGTGATCCTGCATTCCGCATTCTGCATTCTGCATTATTATATGTTTATGGGGGAGTTTATGATATTAGGACAGTCAGCCCTTGAAGAACGCCTTGAAAGCCTTGTAAGCCATATAAATGTCGTTCTTCGCGGTAAGCTCAAACGGCGCGTGCATGGAGAGCACCGGAACACCGAGGTCAACGGTGTCTACGTCGAGGTTCGCGATATACATGGCTACCGTACCTCCGCCGCCGTGATCGACCTTGCCGAGCTCGCCGGTCTGCCAGATGACACCCGCGGCGTCGAATACGCGGCGCACCTCGCTGACATACTCGGCCGAGGCATCGTTCGTGCCTGATTTGCCGCGCGCTCCGGTGTACTTCGTGAGGACCACGCCTCTGCCGCAGTAGGAAGCGTTCAGCTTCTCGAACGGCTCGGAGAACGTGGGGTCATAGCCCGCGTTTACGTCCGCGGACAGGCACTTCGAGCGCGAGAGCACGTCTCTGCCGTTCACGCCGAAGCATTCGCCCAGATCGTATATGAAGTATTTGAGATAAGCGGAGCACAGACCCGTGCAGCCCTCGCTGCCGATCTCCTCCTTGTCTGTGAGTACGGTCACGGCAGTCCTGTCCGGAGCTCCCTTTATGCCGAGTATCGCGGAGAGCGCCGTGTAAGCGCACACTCTGTCGTCCTGACCGTAGGCTCCCACCATGCTCCTGTCGAAGCCGACGTCCTTAGCCTTGTAGGCGGGAACGCACTCCAGCTCAGCGGAGATGAAGTCGCTCTCGGTGATGCCGTACTTCTCGTTGAGTATGCACATGATGTTGAGCTTCACAGCCTCGCTCGCATTGTCGTCGCGGAACGGGCGCGAGCCTATGAGGATATTGAGCTCCTCGCCCTGTATGAGCTTGGGCGCAGGACGCTTGTACTGCTCGTCGGCAAGGTGCGGCAGGATATCGGTGATGACGAAAACGGGGTCTTCCGCGTCCTCGCCTATCTTCACGTCAACGCGCTCACCGTCCGCCTTGTATATCACGCCGTGCAGAGCGAGCGGGATAACGGGCCATTGATATTTCTTTATGCCGCCGTAATAATGGGTCTTGAAGAACGCGAGACCCTCGTTTTCGTAGAGCGGATTCTGCTTTAAGTCGAGACGCGGCGAGTCGATATGCGCCGCCGCGAGCCTTACGCCGTCTGCGGCAGGCTCCTTGCCTATCACGGCGAGTATTATCGCCTTTCCGCGGTTGCAGACATAGACCTTATCGCCCGCCTTGTAGGACGCGGTCTTGTCGAAGGGCACGAAGCCCGCCTTCTCCGCGAGCCTTACCGCCTCGGCGCATGCCTCGCGCTCGGTCTTGCCGGTGTCGAGGAAAGACTTGTAGCCCTCGCAGAATTTGTCCGCTTTGGCAGTTTCGCTCTCCGTCATTTCGAGACCCGTGTTCTTACGCTTCATGAAGAGCTTTTCCTTAAGCTCGTTCGCCTCGCTCTTCTTCTCTTTTTCCCTTTTTGCCATTATCTTTCATTCCTTTCCTGCGCATAGAGCCGTTTATACGTGCTGTATGCATCATTTATCTTGTTTACGTAATGCGCGGCGTTGCGGCTCGGTATCTTGTCGAGATGCACGCCGTCGGAGGAATACTCGCTGTTCTCCAGCCAGCCTCCGACCTCGCCCGCTCCGGAGAAGTACGCTGCCGCCGCTGTATCCGTGTCTCCGAATTTATCAACGAGATAATCCACCAGATAAGCTCCGTAGCGGATATTCGTCTCCGGGTCGAACATATCGTCGTAGGTGATATCGTCGCCGTCATCGAGCCGGAACTTCACCCAATCGAAGGTCACCTCCATGAGCTGCATCAGTCCGCGGGCTCCGGTGTCGGAGACCGCTTCCCGGTCGAAGCCGCTCTCCGTCTTGATGAACGCGTAGATCAGATACTTGTCTACGCCGTATTCGGAGGCGTAACGCTCGACATATTCGCGATACTTTATCGGGTGCTCGGCGGCGACGTAGCTCTCGTACGCCTTTTTCGCCGCGATATACCCGCCAACGGCGAGCGCCGCTGCTATCAGGATCACGGCTGCTGTTACCGGCACCGTTTTATTTCGTTTCTTCAAATCCTTCTCCTGTACGCCCCGCAACAATACGGGCGATCTCCGACACCCTCGCGGCAAGCTCCGCCTCGGCGCCGTTGTTTTCTATGCAGAACTCCGAACGCTCACGATAGAAGTCCTCCCCGTGCTGCGAGGAAAGGCGCTGCTCCGCCTGCTCACGGGTAAGTCCGTCACGCTTCATTATGCGTTCCCCACAGTAAGCCGTGTCCCCGACGACGCTCATCACCGTATCGCAGAGCCTGTCGGCTCCGCTCTCGAACAAGGTCGGCGCGTCGAGAACGATCAGCCTTGCGCCATGCTCCGCGAGCGCGCGGATTTCGAGTATTATCTCATAGGTTATATACGGATATATCAGGGTATTCAGCTTATCCAGTCTTTCCCGGTCGGTAAAAACTATGCCTCCGAGTTTTTTTCTGTCAAGCTCTCCCCCGTGAGTGAGTACGTTCTCCGAAAATTCCGCGGCTATGTCACGCAGCGCGGGTCTGCCCTTTTCAACGACAGTCCGCGCGACGCGGTCGCAGTCGATCACCGCAATGCCTTCCGCGGCGAAAACCCGCGCGGCTGTGGACTTACCCGCGCCGGACATACCCGTGAGACCGACTATGTATACATTGTCGTTAAAGTACAGCATCGGAGCCTCCGTCCGTGTCTATCGTCCTGAAAGCCGCCGCTCTCAGGAGCCTGTTATATACCGCGAGCCCCAGTCCCGACGTTTCGGGCATTCTCACATATACGACCGCGCAGCCGGCGGCGTCCGCTGCGCGAAGGCTCGCGAACAGGTTCTCCGCCTGCTCCCCGGCTGTGCTCCCGTAAGGAAATACCGTCACATCGTCCGGGATATCCTCGTCACCGAAGCCGAGAAATGCCGTTTTGTTCATACGTTCGTTTTTCAGGAAACGCGATACCGAGCCCGTGTCCCCTTTCAATATATATACTTCCGCGTTGGGCGAATAATGCTTGTATTTCATGCCGGGCGACAGCACTCTCGCGCCGGGGTCGATCTTTTCGAGAACTCCGCTGTCCACCGCGACGTGAGCGTATTCGCGCAGCATCTCCGGCGTAACAGCGCCCGGACGCAGTATTCTCACCGCGTCATCGCCCTCAAAGCAGATAACGGTGCTCTCCACGCCAAATCTGCATTCTCCGCCGTCGATTATCAGCGGTATCTTTCCGTTCATATCCGCCATGACATGGGCGGCGCTCGTCGGGCTCGGGAGCCCGGAGGTATTCGCCGAGGGAGCCGCCACCGGGAACCCGCAGCGCTCTATGAGCTTCAGCGTGAAGGCGTTGTTCGGCATACGCACCGCAGCCGTGCCGAGCCCTCCGCAGGTCTCCGCGGGAACGTGAGGCTTCCGAGGGAATATCATCGTGAGCGGTCCCGGCCAGAAGCTCTCCGCGAGCCGGAGAGCCAGCGGGCTCACGCTCTCCGCGATGTCATACAGCATCTCCGTTGAGCCGATGTGCAGTATGAGCGGATTGTCCTGCGGTCTGCCCTTCGCCCGGAATACCGAGCGCACGGCTTCGACATCGTAGGCGTTCGCCGCCAGCCCGTAGACCGTCTCGGTCGGTATAGCGGCTATACCGCCTCTTTTCAGTATATTCGCCGCCTCGTCGAGCACGCTGTCCGCGGCTTTTACAAGTTTTGTTTCCATTTACTGTTGTTCCTGTTAGCTGTATAAAATGAACGTGTTCACTCGCCGCTGCCCGCAAGCTTCGCGGCTGTGTCGGCTATTGCGAGAGCGTCGAATATCTCGTCGCAGGCGCCGTTCATGAACTGCTCCAGCTTGTAGAGGGTAAGGTTTATGCGATGATCGGTGACCCGGCTCTGCGGGAAATTGTACGTCCTTATGCGCTCGGAGCGGTCACCGGTACCTACCTGGGTCTTACGCTCCGCGGCAATGCGGCTGTTCTGCTCGTTCAGCTTCGCTTCGTAGAGCTTGGAATAGAGCATCTTCATCGCCTTGTCCTTGTTCTTGTACTGGCTGCGCTCCTCCTGACACTCTACTATCGTACCCGTAGGCTTGTGGATTATGCGGATAGCGGACTCGGTCTTGTTGATATGCTGACCGCCCGCGCCGCTTGATCGGTATGTCTGGTACTCAAGGTCGGCGGGATTTATCTCCACATCGACCTCCTCCATTTCCGGAAGCACCGCCACCGTTACCGCCGAGGTCTGTATCCTGCCCTGTGACTCGGTCTCGGGGACGCGCTGGACGCGGTGGGCTCCGCTCTCATATTTGAGCTTCGCATACGCACCCTCGCCCTCTATCGAGAAGCTTATCTCCTTGTAGCCGCCAAGCTCCGTGGGGTTCGAGCCTATGACCTCGATCTTCCAGCCCTTGGATTGTGCATACATCGTGTACATCCTGAACAGGGAATTTGCAAACAGAGCCGCCTCCTCGCCGCCTGTACCCGCGCGTATCTCCATTATAACGTTCTTGTCGTCGTTCGGGTCCTTCGGCAGGAGCATGACTTTCAGCTCCTCGGTGTATTTATCTATGAGCTCACGGCTCTCGTCGTACTGGAGCTGAGCCATTTCCCGCAGCTCCCTGTCCGCGCCGCTCTCGTCGAGCATGGACTTCGCCTCGGCAAGATCGCGCTCCGCTTTCTTATAATCGCGGAACTTCTCCACCAGCGGCGTCAGGCTCTTGTACTCCTTCATCAGCTTCTTATACTGCTCCTGATCGCTTATCACCGCGGTATCGGAAAGCTTTTCCGATATTTCCTCGTAACGCTTTTCCGCCTCGCTGAGCTTTTCGGTCATAACTTTTCCTCCCAGTGTACCTGTCTTTCCTCTGTCTGATCGGCTGCGGGCTCTCTGCCGGCACTAAACCGCTTCTTTTCCGTCATACTGCCTCCTCAGACAGTGATAGCCCCGTATAAAAACGACATGCCCTTTTCAAGCAAGCTCTGTATAATGACGAAGAAGGTGTCAAGATACAGTATCACTATCGCGGCTACGCTCACGACAGGTATTGCCGTATCAATGAGCGGCATCTTATGAGAGCGGGTGTAGGAGAACAGCAGCACTATCGGGATCAGATCCATAAGCTGCGCGGTGCCGCCGAAACCCCATTTGGAAACGTGCCTGAACGACTCGCTTATCGCTTCCGGCGATACATCGACATTATTAAAACCGATAAATGCGACGTAATGCAGAGCTGTGAAAAATAGCATTAAAATCAGATCCAGCAGCGAATAAATAATGATTATCAGCACCAGATGCTTCGAGAAATCCCACGAATTCCTGTTCGTTTTCAGATAAGCCTTATACTGCTCCTTTGTTCTGCCTGTGGCGAAAAACCGCTTCTCCCGCAGCTTTATGTAACGCACTATTGATAAGAACATCAGCATGCTTACCGGAGGCTTGGTTGTAAGGAAAGGCGATATCCACATAGGAAGCGATATGAGCTTGTCGGTAGCCATGACCTTGAGGATTATGCACACGACCTCATAAGTCAGCGGCAGAACGACGAGAGCCCGGAGAATAGCCAGCTTCTTCCCGACAAAGAATTTTTTCGGCTCATAATCGAGGAAGAACATCACAAGCGTGCACAGAAACACATCAATGAAGATGTTGAACGGTATAAAACCGTTGTACTCGCCCGTAGAATACAGCAGCGCGTCCAGTCTCGCGGCAAGATCGGCACGATCACCTCCGAGCACGGTATTCGCTATCCCGAGTATGTAGCGTTCATATATAAGCACAAACAGACCCGTGATACCGAAAACCAGCGCTCCGTATATTATCAGGGCGTTTTTGTAGTTGCCGCGCTTTTTGAGAAGAAACGCAAAAAGGGATATGAGCAGCAGAGGCAGAGCCGAGGACGAAAAGAAGCCCATTACCCCCGGGTCGCTCAGACCCGAATCCCCCGCTCCGGTGACCTTCATCATAAGGCTCTCGGCCGCGCCGGCCTGCCAAAGCACGATACACAGCCAGCCCAGCATTTTTAAATGTCTGTAAGACAGCGGTCCGCGGTACCGGATATCCTTCTCGAAATTAAATATATCCTTTTTGGGACGCCTGTGCTTTCCCGCCTTCTTATCTTCCGAGGAGAGATCCTCCGGAGCGGCTTCTTCCGGGGAAGTTTCAGGCGCTTCGGGTTCCGCGGTCTCAGCTTCTTCCACGACGGAATCGGCTTCTGTATCATTTATATTCTCGCTCATACGTCCACCCTCCTGTCGAGATCAAAGCAAGGCAATAATCGCTGCCGTATTATTTTATTATAACATACAATCCGTGTTTTTGCAACAGCTTTTTCCGCTGTTTTCAGATCTCCCCGATACGCTCCGCCGTCGCCGCGAACACGGACAGCGGTTCGGCTGCCTCGGCATCGCCCAGCGCGTAGATCTGCGAGAGCAGGAGCCGCTTGAGCTTGACGGGGATATCCTTCTGCTCGCTTATCTTGCGCGGGAACATATCCTTTACTATATCTATCTCCCACATAGCGTCCTGAACGTCGTAGGCCTCGATACTGTCCTCGGAGGTGATGTCCCAGCCGCAGGCGAGCATGGCGTTTTCGATCTCATGCGGGTAGAAGAGAGTCTTTATATTGAAATGATCGGAAATATGGTACGCCTCGCAGACCGCCTGGATATTGGCGGACATGAAGTGCCTGTACTGCCCGATCGAGGTCACGCGCGGATCCCATTCCGCTATACATAAGCGCGTAGCCCATTTGCGCACCTTGAACAGTATGTCGCGGAGCTCCTCCTGCGAGGACAGGTACCAGAGGCAGTGAGAGAGGACGATAAACCCGAACGAATTGGGCTCAAAGTCAAAAGAAGGGTTGAGTATATTCACACCGAGCTCGATATTGATGCGGTCTCCCAGATGTGAGAACATCAGTCTTTCGCGCGCGGTGCCGAGGTTTTCCGGAGAGCCGTAATTCTCGTTTGCGAGGTCTATCGCATATACGAAGCCGTTCTCGCCGGCGGTATAGGCAAGCGCTGCCGTTGTCTCGCCCTGTCCGCAGCCTATCTCCAGTATCCTGCAGCCGTAGAATATCTTCCAGAAGTCTGTCAGCCGAAGCCTGTGCTCTATCCGCGACTGCATGATATCGCCGGTAAAGCCCGACAGGTGCATGACCTCCTTCGCGCGCTCGTCTATCGTCTTTTTCATTCACTCACCTTCTCCACAAAAACAAACTGCCCTCTGTGACCAGAGGGCTTATGCTGTTTCTTTAGAATGTGTCTTCGATCACGGGGTATGAGCGCCGATTACTGAGCGCGCTGTACCTTACCCGAACGCAGGCATCTTGTGCATACGTTAACTCTGCACGGTGTTCCGTTCACGAGCGCCTTTACCTTCTGTACATTGGGCCTAAAGGGTCTGTTTGTGCGTCTGTGAGAATGGGAAACCGCAATACCGAAAGTGACACCCTTGCCGCAGATCTCGCATTTTGCCATGGGTCAGCACCTCCCTTTGATTTGCGTTTTGATGTTCTTTTATTACAATTATCTGTAATACATTGATACTATGATATTTTAGCAGATATTACCGCGTTTGTCAAGTGTTTTTGAAAATTTTTTCATTAATTTTTATGTGCGGAATCAGTATTGACTTTTTGCCTTACAAATGGTATACTGTTTTGATAGAAAAATAACTGCCGAAAGGATATTTATTATGAAAAATAAACTGACTCTCATACTTCTCACGGCTGCGCTGCTGATCTCGGCAGCCTCCTGCGGAGGGAACACTTCACCCTCGGCAACTACAGTCTCCGATACGACGACAGCGGCGGCTCCCGCCGCATCGGACAGCTCCGCGGACACCGCCCCGGCAGCTCCCGAGACCACGGCTCCCACGGAAACCGCCGCACCCGCGGAGAGCGTAAAAACAATACCCGAGGACAGCGAATACGTCATAGAAAACGGTATCACAGAAAGAATGAAGGCTCTGTCCGTTCTCAACGAGGGCAACCGCGCGAGACTCGCCAAAGCCATGAAAAAGGCGCTGAACGGCGAACCGCTCACAGTCGCTTACTTCGGAGGCTCCATCACACAGGGCTCGTCGGCGGGAAACGATCTCTGCTACGCGAGGCTTACGACTGACTGGTTCGAGAAGACCTTTCCAAACTCGAAGATAACCTACGTCAACGCCGGCATCGGAGCTACCGGCTCCTACATAGGCGTTTACCGCGCCGACCGCGACGTGACCTGCAAAAATCCCGACATAGTGTTCGTCGATTTCTCCGTCAATGACACGACCGAGCATACTCAGCGCAACATCGCCTCCTATGACGGCGTCATGCGCAAGCTCTGGTTCTCGGAGTCCTCCCCCGCTATCGTCACCATAGCCATGACTATGGAGAACGGCACAAGCTTCCAGCAATACCACAGCGAGATCGCCGAGGCGTACGATATCCCCATGATCTCCTACCATGACGCTATCCTTGACGTTATCGCGAACGGTCATATCGTGTGGGACGACATCTCGGACGACGATATACACCCCAATATCCCCGGACACGCGGTGCTGACAGAGATGATAACCTCGTATCTTCAGGGCGTGCTCGATGATCTGGACAGCATCGACACCGAGGCCGAGAGCGACCTCTCCGTGCCGTTCAACAGCGACAAATACTCCACGGCGACCCTCGTCGTTCCCGGAAGCCCCGAGAATACCGTCTGCAAAGGCTGGGATATCAAGCAGGAGAACTTCGGCAATTTCGGCGACTGCTGGCGCATAATGTCAAAGGACGGCAATTTTGACGGCATAGAGCCCCTCACCTTCGAGGTCGAGGCGAAGTCCATAGGCGTGTTCTACGGCAAAATGACCGCAAAGGGCGGGACCTTCGATGTTGTTGTGGACGGAAATATCGAAAAGACGATAAACTCCGATTTTAAGGGAGGCTGGGGCAGCTACGTCGAGGCGGAGGAGATCATCGACTTCGACGAGTGCGGCAGGCACACCGTCGAGATAGTGCCTCATACCGGCGAAAAAAGCGTATTCACCATATCCGCTCTCGCCCTTACGAAGTGATCCGGCGGGGGAGACGGGGCGTGCGCCGCGTCTCCCCTGCTGCCTTGTGCCGCGGTATACGGTCAGTTTGCGGGTATGCAGCAAAAAATTCTCAAAAAGGTATTGACAAACTCTGATTTGTGTAGTATAATATTAGAGCAGTCAGGAAAACGGCTGTTGTCTGGGTGTGGCGCAGTTGGTAGCGCGCTACCTTGGGGTGGTAGAGGCCGTGGGTTCAAGTCCCGTCACTCAGACCAGCGGGCATCAGTCCGCACCAGACCCGTTCCGGGCGTTCAGCCCGGGACGGGTTTTCTGCGTCGCGGTTCGGAGTCTGACAGAATAACATAACGTTCGACAGATCCCCGAAAATCTCTTATAAGCTTTTCGGGGTAATTTTTTTCATTTTCCCGAAAGATCAAAACGAAAAAAGAGGAGGTATCATGGAACATATCCTATTGCTGTACGCCGCGATGACGCTGTCCTCGGCAGGAAGCTTTGCTTACGGAGCCGTAAAATACCTGAAACCGCACAAGCCCTTATACGCTTCTATGATCGTGCTCGGTATCGGCTGTATCATGATAGGAAGAGCATACAGCTTTCTGAGGATACTTACCGGACTTCCGGTCACAGGCATATTCCACGTTGGCATACTCGGCATCGTAGGCGCGTTCGCCTTTTTCTTCTCCGCGAACTTCGGTCAGATAGATTCACTCGTGGACGGAGGCGAAAAAGATCTGTCAAAATACCGTATAGCGGGTCTGGCGGGTGTCATAGTTACCCTTGTACTGTATATGTTTATAATACTCAGCCCCGCCTCCACAGCGGAAAAGATAACCGACAGTCTCGCGGCTGCTGCCGTGGCGGGAGCTTCATATTTCCACGTGAAGCACGTGCTTATCCCGGACGTTGATTACGGAGTCGTGAAATGTCAGCGCGGATATAACATCGTCGCCCTGATCTACGGCATACTGTGTATGCTGGAGCTGGTCTTCACCGCAAACGGCGCCGAAACGCCGGTATTTGTGATATGCGTTCTCGAATGTATCGTCTCTGCAGCGCTGATACCTGTCATGCATAAGGGGGTGGTGAATTGGAGCAGATAAGTGCGATACTCTTCATAAGTATCACCATGCCTATGATACCTATGCTGTTCATTCTGAACGACAAACGCTCAAGACTGTTTCTTGGATATATGATGATCGGCTCTCTGATCTGCCTTATCGCGGGCGAGCTGAACCTGTTTATGCTGAGCCTGTTCAACAATGATATGCTTTATGTCACCACAACGATAACCCCGATCACCGAGGAGATACTTAAAGCCATTCCGGTGCTTTATCTCGCGATCTTCTTCACCGACAACAGAGAAACTCTTCTTTCCGTTTCATTTGCGCTGGGCGTAGGCTTCGCGATCCTTGAGGACGCAGTCATTCTTGCGCAGAACATAAATTCCGTATCTATCGGCTGGGCTCTGGCAAGAGTAATCGGTGCCGCGCTTATGCACGGTGCCTGCACCTCGATGATAGGTATGGGCATCAGCTATATCAACAAGCGCAAAAAGCTGTTCTTCTGCGGCACATTCGCTCTTCTTGCGGCGGCTATACTGACTCACGCGACGTTCAACGTCCTCGTTCAGTCCGACTACCGCATAGCGGCATTCATATTCCCCGCCTCCGTATATATCCCGACTCTCGTAAAGGAGCTCACCTCGCGCAAGGCTAAGGCGAAATCCGATAAATAATGTGTCCTCAACAACTGCCGGACGGCACACAAAACGGGCTGTACATTTTGTACAGCCCGTTTCAGTTTATCAAAAAAGTGCAGTTTTTGGTTATTTATGTTTCTTTTAATATCAAAAGGCGCACTACCTACCCCCGCTGCAAGGCGAAGCGGTTTGTTTTAGGGTCCAGCCCTTTTTTCAAAAGCGCTGGCCGCCGGAGGCACTCGAGCGTAAGCGGCTTCTTTGGCACACAAAACGGGCTGTACAAAATGTACAGCCCGCTTTTGTTATTCGTCGGATATGAGCGCTTTCGCTCTTATCAGTCCTTCTTCTTCTTGCCTACTGCCATGCCTGCCGCGAAGCCGCCGCCAAGTGCAACCACGCCTGCCGCTATCGCTGCTACGAGTCCGCCGCCGCTGAATGTCGACGCTGTGTCGTAGGAAGGAACTTCCATGTAGAAGGCTCTCAGCGTTGTGTCGCTTGTGATCGGTTCGTAGTTGTACATCAGACCGGTTCTTTCGTTGTACCAGCCGGAGAACTGGCAGCCGTCGATCGTGGGAGCGGACGGGAACCATGTTACAACTTTTCCGCCGGGCACAGTGTCTGTCGTGATAACATTGCCGTTAGCGTCGGTAAATGTTATCGTGAAGAGCTGGATATCCTCTTCCCACAGTGCGTAGAGCTTGATGTTCTCGAATATCGAGGACTTTTCGTCAAACTTGTATCTGAAGTATTCGTCAAGATACCAGCCCTTGAATACATAACCCTGTCTGTTTATCTCGGGCATCTTCTGGATAACCTCGCCGGGGATAAGGGTCATAGACTTGATAGTTTCTTCGCAGTTCGTTATGAAATCTACCGTTACGGTGCCGAGTATCTTTACGGAGCTTCCTGTGTATGCCGCGTAAAGTGTGGTGTTGGAGTAGAGAGCTTCGCCCTTGTATGCCTTGCTGCCGGAAGCGTCATAGTACCAGCCTACGAATGTAAAGCCGTCGTTTACGGGGTCGGAGGGATATACGCTGTAAGCCATCTCACCGGAGTGGATCTTACCCTCGAAAACGGAGCCGCCATTGCCGAATCTGCCGCCGTTTGCGTTGAAGCTTACCGTTACAGTTTCTGTGGACCACTTTGCGAAAAGGGTGAGGTCGGAGTTGATCGCGGAATTCGCGTTGAATCTGTAAGTGAAGCTGCTGTCCGTGAACCAGCCGTCGAATGTGTAACCGGACTTTTCAACATAAGGCATAATGTCTATCACGCTGCCTGCCGCTACTGTCTTGGGACCGATGTAGCCTGCGCCGTTGGACTCGAACTGTACCGTGTATGTTCTGCTCGCCGATGTCCACTTTGCGTAAAGAGTGAGGTTGCTGTTTATCTTGCTGTTTGCGTTGAACCTTGTTCTGAAATTGCTGTCTGTGTACCAGCCGTCGAAGATGTAATCGCTCTTCTCAACGTAAGGAACCATATCCAGTACCGAGCCTGCCGCTACGGTCTTGGGAGCTATGTAGCCTGCGCCGTTGGTCTCGAACTGTACCGTGTAGGTAGTAACGTATGCCGATGTCCACTTTGCGTAAAGAACGAGGTTGGACGTTACCGGCTTGTCGGCGTTGAACCAGTTCCTGAAGTTTTTGTCCGTGTACCAGCCGTCGAATACATAGCCTTCTCTCTCAACATAAGGCATAATAGCGATCGTCTGACCCGACTGTACTGTCTTGGGAGCTATGTAGCCCGCGCCGTTGGACTCGAACTGTACCGTGTAGGTCTGTGTTCCCGCGACCCACTTCGCGTAGAGTGTCAGGTTGGAGTTTACTACGTTGTTGGTGCTGAATCTGTTTCTGAAATTCTTGTCTGTGTACCAGCCGTCAAAAATGTAGCCGGCTCTTGCAACTGTCGGCAGAGCGCCGATGACCTGACCTGCTTGAACGGTCTTGGGAGCTACATAGCCTGCGCCGTTGGACTCGAACTGTACCGTGTAGGTCCTCGATACCCACTTCGCGTAAAGCGTCATGTTAGCGTTGATAGCCGATCTTTCATTGAATCTGTTGTTCAGGTAGCTGTCCGTGTACCAGCCCTCAAGGATGTAGCCTGCTCTGTAAACCTCAGGCATAGCCGAGATAGCCTGGCCTGCGGGAACGATCTTGGGAGCCACATAGCCTGCGCCGTTGGACTCGAAGGATACCGTGTAGCCGCTAACCTTGGACGAGAGAGTTCTGCCGTCGATATTGGAGGCGTTTGCCAACTGTCCGTCGTCGGTGTACATTGTGCTTGTGAATCTTACCGAGCCGCTGTAAGAGGACGCTGTGATCTTATCGCCCGCGTTTGTGTATCCGAGAGTGATGTCGGATCTGGAGGAGTTGTAGCCGCTTCCGATACCGGCCGCTCTTGTGCCGCCGACTGCGTTCACGATACCGCCGCTGATCCTTATGTCTGCACCGTTGTCGGCATAGCCGCTTCCGATACCTGCACCGTAGCTGCCGCCGTTTGCGGTCACCTTGCCGCCTCTGATCTCGATCTCGGCGTTGCTTCCGCCGATACCTGCCGCGTAGTTGCCGCCGTTTGCGGTAACGTTACCGTTGTAGATAACGATCTTGCCGCACTTGTCGCCGTTCTCCGAGCCGATACCCGCCGCGTAGTCGTCCGCGAGGAAGGTCGTGCCGTTTCTTGTGCCGGCGAAAAGTCTGCCCTCGCCGTAGATGCTGAGTGTATTCTTATTTGCTACCGTAATGCCCTCATCTGCTGTAAGCGAGCCGCCGTTCGCAAGATAGAGGTCAACGTTTCCGCTAACGGTCATTCTGTCGTTTGCTCTTATGCTGTCAAATACAACGTAATTGCCGTTGTCCAGTCTCTGCGTGGTGGAGGTAACGACTCTTGCCGCGCTGAGTGTAACGCCGTTTATCGAGCCGGCGGAGATCTGGACGTTGTCGTAAGCGATATTCTTAGTTACGTTTACGAAAGCGCTGAGGATCTGCACCTTGGAGCTGTAGGACGAAGCGTATATGCTGTCGGTCGGATTGGTCCAGTAAAGGTGGATATCGCTGCCCTGTATGCCGTAGGAGCCCGAGCCGCCTCTTGCGTAGACGTTACCGCCCACGATGTTGACCTTCGCTCCGCTGCCGCCTATGCCGCAGTAGCCGGAATCAGCAGTCACGTTGCTTCCCGTGGTCGTACCGGCATAAAGCTCGGCTGTGCTGTCGGACTGTGTGTAAACATTGAACTTGACGCCCGAGCTTACGCCTATACCGCCCTTGACTATGAGCTTTGCCCCGTCGGTAAGTATAATGTAGGAGTCGTCCGTTACCCTGAGGCGTCCGTCGATCGTGACCTTGCCGCTTACCGTGTACCAGCCGCCTGTGAGCTTTGTGGTAGACGACTTTATCGCGGTATACGATGTCACGGTCTTGGCCTGACCCTGTGCGTTTATGTAATCCACACCGGTAGCGGCGCTCGCCGAGGTGCCGAGCCCCGGCAGAAAGCCGAGCGTGCTCTGACCCATTGTCGTTGTACCAACGCAAAGTACCGTTGCAGCCGCAACGATCACGCCGGTAATCTTTCTCTTCATGTTTTTCATTGCTTTTTATCCTTTCTTTAACAGTTACCGATTATTAAAAGGCTTTCCTGCCCGTTCACCTATATAAGCAGATTATCTTCCGCCCGCGTTGCGCTTTTTTCAAAATTTTTCCGGATTTTTTTTTATTTCCTTTTATCCTTTATTATAAGCGCCACCACCGCTAAAGTCGCGAGTATCGATGCCGCAAACAGCAGCACCATGACTCCGTCGGCCGAGAACAGGCTTGCCGTGTCTCCGGGAGATACTTTCACCGCCGCTCCCTCATTCGGTGATATAATCACCATTATGCCCGAGAATACGGTAAGAGCGATGCACGCGGCAAGCGCTGTCCATTGCATCCACCGTATGGGCTTTTTCTTTTTTCGGGGGATCTTATCGGCAGCTTCGATGTATTCCGGATCAATCAGCTCCATTTTCCTGAGCAGTTCTTTTCCGTTCACATTGTATTCCTCCGATCCTGTTTCGCGTATTTTTACGCCTTCATATATATAAGCAGGAACAGGCATATCCGCGTTGCGTTTTCGTCCGAAAGATTATTCAGACTCCTATGCCGTCCTTTTCGAGCTGCTCGCGGAGCTTTCCGCGAAGCCGCATCAGAAGTGACTTTATCTTGCTTTCCGAATAACCGAACCTCTCGCTGAGGACGGATATCTCATCAAAAAACCAGTATCTTCTTATAAATATGTTCCTCTTCTCTTCGTCGAGCGAGGAAAGGAAGGTGTTGAGCGAAGCCTTCAGCGTGATATCGTCCACTACGCTCTCCGTATTGTCGGGAGCGGCGATGCACTGCTCAAGCTCTTCGCCGAGATCGACGAAATTTCCGTTTCTTTTCTTCGCCCGCTCTTTTTCACAGCGGTTCAGAGAAATGTGCCGTGTTATGCGCGCAAGGTACGGGTACAGGTATGTTCTGGGCTCGTTGGGCGGGATAGTGTTCCAAGCCTCCATATAAGTATCGTTCACACATTCCTCCGCCATAAATTCGTCGGCGGTCACGCGGTTTGCCAGCATGGTCAGCCTTTTCCCGTATTTCTCGGACGTGGCGGAAAGCGCGGCTTCGTCACGTTTAAGATAAAGCTCAACTATACTCTCATCTTCCATAAACAGTTATCCGCGCTCCTTTTCCCCGCTGCTTATCCGAAACGCCGGCGGGGCTCAATATAACGTATGAACACATACCGTTACACACTATATGATGTATTATAACATATAGTATAGTTTACATTCAATAATTTTTTTATTATATCGGCGTTTTTATGTAAATTTTCTACGTTATAGGCAATTATCGACAAATTTTCAAGAGCGCGCTTATGCATTTTCACAACGCCCGGATATCCCTCGCTCTCAGTATGACTCCCACAGCCGCAGACGACCGAATTTGCAGGCATACCGCGCCGCCGTTGATATCCGGGTAACTTTGCGCAAATTTTAGTTTTCTTCTCCTATTGCCTTTTTTATATTTATATGATATAATATCTTTGTATTTTTTTGATTTTTATTGTCCGGCTATGACCGGAGCCGTGATCATACTGTGTTATATTCGATAAGGAGTAGCATATATGTGGAAGAAAATAACCAATAAGATGTTCCGCGAAGAGCTGGATATCCAGCACAGACTGCTGAATCTTATACTTAGCGCCGCGTTCGTGGGCGGGATCTTCTCCCTGATATCCACGATAGTGATAGGCGGTCTTGCAAGCGCCGCAGCAACTGGCGTCGTGCTCGTGATCGTACTTATCTCCCTGTATCTGTCGGTGGTGCGCAACCGCACGACTGCCGCGGCGATACTTATAACCGGAATGGCGAACCTGCTGATATTCCCGCTGATGTATTTCTCCTCCGGCGGAATGAACAGCGGTATGCCCATATGGTTCGTGCTCGGTCTCATATTCACATGGCTCACCCTTAAGGGGCGTATCTGCTATATCCTTTATACCATAGACCTTGTCGCTCATATAGGCTGTATAATGCTCGGAAGCTACCACCCCGAATGGTTCACACCCGTCCCCGACGACTTTATGCAGAGCGATATCATACAGTCGATAGTGTGCGTCTCCGCGATAATAGGCATAATCTTCAAGTACCAGACATACGTGTATGAAAAGCAGAAGCGGAAGATAATGAAGAAGGACGAGGAGCTTCATATAGCAAATGACGCGAAAAGCCAGTTCCTCGCGAATATGTCCCACGAGATAAGGACCCCGATAAACGGCATAATCGGTATGAACACCATGCTGCTCGACGAGCTTGACGACGGGAACATCGAGGACGTAAGAGAATACGCTCTCAATATAAACAGCGCCAGCCAGACCCTTCTCTCGATAATAAACGATATCCTCGACATATCCAAGATCGAGTCCGGCAAAATGGAGCTCATACAGGTCGAATACGGTATCTTCTCCGTGCTGAACGACTGCTATAATATGACGATATCGAGAGCGGCGGAAAAGGGTCTTGTATTCGAGGTAAACATAGACAGCAATATCCCCTCGGTGCTCTTCGGAGACGAGATACATATCAGGCAGATAATCAACAATCTCCTCTCCAACGCCGTAAAATATACCCCCTCCGGAAAGATAGCCCTCAATATCGGGGAGAAAAGCAGAAACGACGGTATCGTCTGTCTCACCTTCGATGTGTCGGACACGGGTATCGGTATAAAGGAAGAGGATATAGACAAGCTCTTCTCCAACTTCACCAGACTCGATGAAAAGAAAAACCGCAATATCGAAGGTACGGGACTGGGTCTGGCGCTGACCGAAAGCCTCGTGAAGCTCATGGGCGGCGAGATCAGGGTCAGGAGCGAGTACGGCAAGGGCTCGGTGTTTACCGTGGAGCTTTCGCAGAAGATCGTCAACGAAGAGCCTGTGGGCAATTTCTACGATAAACATACCGAGTTCATAAATCAGCGGAAAGAAAACGCGGCTCGCATTGATATACCCGACGCGAAGATACTTGTCGTCGACGATGTAGAGATGAACGTGCAGGTAGTCAAGGGAATGCTCAAACGCACACACGCCGAGCTCGACACGGCATACAGCGGCAGGGACTGCATCGAGATGACGGGTAAGAAGCGCTACGATATCATTCTTCTCGACCACATGATGCCGGAAATGGACGGCATAGAGACATTTGAACAGATGAAAGCCCGGAAGAACAGCCCCAATGACGGCACGCCCGTCATCGTGCTGACAGCCAACGCTGTCGTGGGAGCAAAGGAAATGTATCTGGAAAAGGGCTTCACGGATTATCTCTCCAAGCCTATCAGGCGCGACGACCTGATAGAGATGCTTCACAGATATCTCCCGAAGTCCCTCGTGAAGGAATATTCGAGCGGAGGCTCGGATAACGCTCAGCGTTCCGGCGAAAGCGCTTCGGCGGCGCCTCCGGACAAGTCTGAGAGCGCAGAAAAAACCGGGCTCACGGAGAGATTCCCTTTCCTGAACACGCAGGTCGGGCTAAGCTACTGTATGGACGATGAGGATTTCTATACCGAAATGCTCACCGCGTATCTGAACGGCGACAAAAGGCAGCAGCTGTCAGAGACCTTCGAGACCGGAGACTGGAACAAATACGCTGCCTACGTGCACGCGCTGAAAAGCACATCTCTCAATATAGGAGCCGAAGCCCTCTCGGAGCACGCAAGGGCTCTTGAGCTCGCCGCGAAGGATTCCGATACCGATTTTATCGCGGAACACCACCGGGCATTGCTCGACGAATATTCGGAGATGCTGGAAAAACTGGAAAAAGCGCTGGCTCCCCGTTCATAACGAGCACGGAGAAACGGCAGTACCGGACAAACAGGCAAACAAAAAGAGAGCAGATACCTTCTTTACAAAGTCAGGTGGTCTGCCCTCTTTTTTTGTATTATTCGGCGGGAAGAAAGTCGCCGTCCAGCCGGATAGTCGCTGCCAGGAGCTTTCCGAGGAAAAACAGAATGGCGTTTTCGTCGTCCTGCCAGATGCGGCGGCTCCGCGGCTCGGCACATATCAGATAACCGTCCGTATCCGTTTTTATCCCGATCTTCGCGATAAGCAGCGTTTCCATTTTATGCTTCATCAATACTCCGCAGAATACGGGAGATATTTCCGCAATGCTCCCGATCTCGTTTGTGCAGTAGATGTCGTCCTTCATCAAGTTCCCGATATCGCCGACCTCCTCATTGAAGCTTTTGTTCAGGATCGCGTGCATACGGTTGGTCTTATCGGTATAGTAAAGGTCGGTTATCCTGAGTTCTTCCATAATGAGCGGCATGACCGCGTGGAGCTTGTTGTCCCTGCCGGGAACGAGCTCGCATTGTCTCACGAGCGACTGCATGACCGAACAAAGTCCGTGTCCCGCAAGCTTCTTTATCTCAATGTTCTTGTGCTTTTCCTCAACATAGATTATGTAGCAGTTCCTGCCCTTGTTCTTTCCGCGGTACAGGGTCTTGTCGATCATCAGGAACAGCTCATCAAAGTCGGAAGCGTCGTCCGGGAAGGTCGCACAGCCCATGGTACCCGTAACGAAAGGGCTGCAGTCCACAAGGCTGTAGTTCCTGCGGAGGAGCGTGCTCCCGTTGTAAAGCACGTTAAAGAAGGCTTTCTTGTCCGCGTAAACGATATCCCTGAAATTTATGAAAAGTATCTCGTCACCGCCGAAGCGCCCCGCTATGCCGAAGCCGCCGATCTGTTTCACCAGCTCCGCCGATACGTCCGTGAGTATCCCGTCTCCGGCGCGATGACCGTAGTTGTCGTTGATGAACTTGAAATTATCGAGGTCGAGCATAGCAAATGTGAACGGTATCTTTTCGGCTATGAGCGACTTTGCAAAGCCGAGTATATATTCTCTTGAAAGGATCCCCGTAAGAGAATCCGTCATCTGCTCCACGGTCTTCGTTTTAAGCTGCTCCTTGAAATAACTGTATTTCAGGAGCTGTTCTTTTGTGTACATTCTTTAACCTTTCCTGTTTCAAAAGAGCCAATGTCAGTCTGTCCGCATGACAGACGATATTTAAATATATTATAGCACGTTTTGACGCAAATGTAAAGGTTTTTACGAAAAAAACGAAAAACTGTCCGCGCCCCGGAGCTGCCGGCAGCATAAGCCTCTCGTATCGCCGTGACCTGCTCACGTATCATTACCCGTTTTCACTTGACAATAAGCGCGATATATGCTATCATTTCAACGGGGTGAATTATAATGAGATTATTGATAATAAGACACGGAGACCCGGATTACGAGAACGATACGCTTACCGCCAAGGGCGAGCGTGAGGCTGAGCTGCTCGCGGACAGGGTCGCGCCGCTCGATGTGAAGGAATACTACTGCTCGCCTCTCGGACGCGCCCGCAAGACGGCTTCATACACTCTCGAACGCGCAGGACGCGGCGCCGTTATCTGCGACTGGCTCCGCGAGTTCGACACCGTGCCCGTAAAGGACGCCGAGACGGGTAAACCGCGTCTCGCATGGGATCAGCTCCCCGCGATGTGGACGAACGTACGCGAATTCTACGACAAGGACGAGTGGGTCAGAGTGCCTATGATGAGCGCCGGGAATATGGCTGAGGCAGTAAGAAATGTCACGGAGCCGCTGGACGCGGTGCTCTCGGAGCACGGCTACACCAGATACGGGAACTTCTACCTCGCCGAAAAGCCGAACTCCGATACTCTCGTGTTCTTCTGCCATTTCGGAGTCTCCTGCGTCCTTATCGGGCATCTGCTCGGCATATCCCCCATGGTGCTGTGGCACGGTGCGATAGCTCTCCCGACCTCGGTGACCACTCTCTGCACCGAGGAACGCCGCGAAGGCATAGCTTCATTCCGCATGAGCGGCTTCGGCGATATATCTCACCTGTACGCGGGAGGCGAGGAGCCGTCGTTCTCCGGGCGCTTCTGCGAGATGTGGACAAATACGCAGGAAAGGCACGACTGACGCTTAACCGAAAAAGAGTGCACAGAAAGTCGGGCATCGTGCTTTTCAATGTGATATACTGATAACAGAACGGGGGATGTGAACGATATGAACGGCTGGACCGAGGGCTTTCAGGAGTCCATAAACTATATCGAGCGCAGTCTGACGGACGAGCTCGACATCAGAGACATCGCGGAAAAGGCGGCTTTGTCGCCGTTCTATTATCAGCGTATCTTCGGAGCACTTTGCGGTATGACCGTCGGCGAATATATCCGTGCGCGCAGAATGACGCTGGCGGCGCAGGAGCTTGCGTGTTCCGACATAAAGGTGATCGACGCCGCGGTAAAGTACGGCTACGACTCGCCGGACAGCTTCGCAAAGGCTTTTCAGAGGTTTCACGGCATAACCCCGTCACAGGCAAGAGAAGCGGGCGCGGAGCTGCGTTCATTCGCTCCGCTTCACATCAGGATAACACTGGAGGGTGGAAAAATGTTGGATTATAGTATTACAGAGAAAGCGCCGTTCACTATTGTTGGCTTCAAAAGACGGTTCAATACCGAGACAAGCTATCAGGAGATACCGAAGTTCTGGAATGAATGGATGTCAGATATGAAAGGGCTCAAGGGAATGTTCGGCGTTTGTCTCGATATGGACGGGAAGGATTTTGATTACTGGATCGCCGACCTTTACACGCCTTGGGAGGATATCCCCGAGGGCTGCGAAACGTATTCAATACCGGGAAGCCTCTGGGCGCAGTTCAAATGCAAAGGTCCGCTCCCGGACAGCTTACAGAGCGTGAATACGCAGATATGGTCGGAGTGGCTGCCGTCGCTTAAGGGCTATGAGCTTGCGGGAAATTACTCTATTGAGATCTATATGCCTCCCGCCGAAGATCCGGCTGATACATTGAGCTATATATGGGTGCCGCTCCGGAAGATATGAGCTCGGGCACAAGGAAAAGCGCAGACCGCTTTACGCGGTCTGCGCTTCAGTCTGTCAAAAAAGTACAGTTTGTGGTTATTTCTGTTTCTTTTACTATCAAAAGGAGCACTACCTACCCCCGCTGCAAGGCGAAGCGGTTTGTTTTAGGGTCCACCCCTTTTTTAAAAGGGGTGGCCGCCGGAGGCACTCGAGCGTAAGCGACTTCTTTGACACTCTCAAGCGCAGACCGCTTTACGCGGTCTGCGCTTTATTCGTTATGCAAGATATTGCACCCCGAGCGGGAAGCTCACATTTTGCTGCGCCTGACCATTTTTTGCTATAAATATATCAAAAACAGCCAATTTTTGTTCTTTTCACCTATAATTAATGTGTCCTCAACAACTGCCGTTTGGCAGTTGTTGTCCCAAATCCTGTTATACAGGATTTGGGATCGCTGTAAAA
>JAIKZF010000056.1 GCA_024682455.1 Ruminiclostridium sp.
GGCGCTGTCGGCA
The DNA here is from genome assembly GCA_024682455.1 of Ruminiclostridium sp. Taxonomy (GTDB): domain Bacteria; phylum Bacillota; class Clostridia; order Oscillospirales; family Ruminococcaceae; genus Ruminiclostridium_E. Next base: position 14 of record JAIKZF010000056.1, read on the forward strand.
AAGACGATGAACGAAAGCGCGTCCACGATGTCGCCGTTGAGCAGGATATCGAGCTTGACGAGCTTCGAGGGCACGAAGCCCTTGAACTCGTAGTCATAGCTTGCGTAGCCGCGGGTGCGGGATTTGAGAGCGTCGAAGAAATCGTACACTATCTCATTGAGCGGCAGGTCGTAGTGGAGGTCGACGCGGGTCTTGTCGATGTACTTCATATCCCTGAACACACCCCGGCGCTGCTGGCAGAGCTCCATGATGTTGCCGACATAGTCGGACGGCGCGTAGACGTGCGCCTCTACCATGGGCTCGTACGCCTGCTTTATCTCCGAGGGGTCGGGGAAGTTCATCGGGTTGTCGATGAATATGGTCTCACCGCTCATCTTGTCTATCTTGTACACGACCGAGGGGGCGGTGGTTATCAGGTCGAGGTTATACTCGCGCTCCAGCCTCTCCTGTATGATCTCCATGTGCAGGAGCCCCAGAAAGCCGCAGCGGAAGCCGAATCCCAGCGCGATCGAGGTCTCCGGCTCGAAGGTCAGGGACGCGTCGTTGAGGCGGAGCTTTTCCAGCGCGTCGCGCAGGTCGCCGTACTTTGAGCCGTCGGCGGGATAAACGCCGCTGAACACCATGGGGTTCACGCTGCGGTATCCCGCGAGCGGCTCGTCGGCGGGCATATCGCACCTTGTCACCGTATCGCCGACCTTGGTGTCGCCGATAGATTTGATCGACGCGGCGATGTAGCCTACCTCGCCGGCGCGGAGCTGCCCGGCGGGAACGAGCTCGGTCGCTCCCATATATCCGACCTCGACCACCTGGAATTCAGCGTTTGTCGCCATCATGCGTATGCGGTCGCCGACGCGCAGCGAGCCCTCCTTCACGCGCACGTAGACGATAACGCCCTTGTAGCTGTCGTAGTAGCTGTCGAAGATCAGGGCTTTCAGAGGAGCGTCGGGGTCGCCCTTGGGGGCGGGGATGCCGCTGACGATCTTCTCCATGACTTCCTTTATGTTTATGCCCATTTTTGCGGAGATCAGCGGGGCGTCGTCGGCGGGAATGCCGATAACGTCCTCTATTTCCTCCTTGACCTCGTCCGGGTGAGCCGAGGGCAGGTCTATCTTGTTGATGACCGGCACCACCTCAAGATCCTGCTCCACCGCAAGGTAGGTGTTTGCGAGGGTCTGAGCCTCGATACCCTGTGAAGCGTCCACTATCAGTATCGCGCCCTCGCAGGCGTTCAGCGACCTCGACACCTCGTAGTTGAAATCGACGTGGCCGGGGGTGTCTATGAGGTTGAACACGTAGGTGTTCCCGTCGTCAGCCTTGTAGTTCAGGCGCACGGCGCGCGCCTTTATCGTTATGCCGCGCTCGCGCTCCAGCTCCATATTGTCCAGGAGCTGCTCCTCCATATCGCGCTCGGCGACCGTGCGTGTCTGTTCGAGAATGCGGTCTGCGAGCGTGGATTTGCCGTGGTCTATGTGGGCGATTATGCAGAAATTGCGTATTTCGTCAAGGTAATTCTTGTCGGACATTTTACTTCCTCGATCCTGTCTGTTGATGATGCGATATTTTATTATATCATAACCGTCACGGTTTTGCAAGCGTTTTTTATAAAGAAATCGTTATTTTGAACCTGTATATTTGTGCGGAATTGCCCTAAAAAATATCAGAAAAAATGATGACAAATCGTAAAATTTATGGTATAATAAACCTGAATGTACAAAATAAGTTGTACGAACATGAAAGGAATGGTATATACAATGCCGGCAAGTATCGTAGTAGGAACACAGTGGGGCGACGAGGGAAAGGGCAAGATCATCGACATCATCGCTTCCCGCGCGGACGTTGTGGTGCGCTCTCAGGGCGGCAACAACGCGGGCCATACCGTGGTGAACGACGGTGAGACCTATAAGCTTCACCTTATCCCCTCGGGAATACTCTATAAGAAAACTCTCTGCTGTATCGGAGCGGGCGTGGTGCTCGACCCGAAGGACTTTATCGGAGAGCTGGACAGCCTCGGAGCAAGAGGCGTATCCTTCGACAACCTTAAGATCGACCCGAGAGCCCACGTCATAATGCCGTGGCATATCACTCTCGACGGGCTTTCCGAGCAGTTCCGCGGCAACAGCGATATCGGAACGACCAAGCGCGGCATTGGCCCCACATATATGGATAAATACGAGCGCTGCGGCATAAGAGTGTATGACCTCATACACCCCGAGGTCTTCGCTGAGAAGGCCCGCGCCACAGGCAGGCTCAAAAACGAGATAATCACCAAGGTCTACGGCGGCGAGGCTCACGACATCGAGGCGATAATCAGGGAGTACACCGAGTACGGCAAGCGCATCGCCAAGTACGTCGACGATGTCTCCGTCATCGTCTATGAGGCGGCAAAGGCGGGTAAGCAGATAATGTTCGAGGGAGCTCAGGCTACCCTGCTCGACATAGACTTCGGCACCTACCCCTATGTAACGTCCTCGCACCCCGTTTCCGCGGGCGTTTGCGTCGGCACGGGCGTGGGACCCATGATAATAAACGATATCATCGGCGTCGCCAAGGCCTACACCACCAGAGTAGGCAAGGGACCCTTCCCGACAGAGCTCAGCGATGAGACCGGCGACCTTATCCGCAACCGCGGAGGCGAATTCGGCACCACCACCGGCAGACCGAGAAGAACAGGCTGGTTCGACGCCGTGATAGTCCGCCATTCCGTGCGCGTGAACGGCCTCTCGAAGCTGGCGGTCAATAAGCTCGATACCCTCTGCGGCATCGGCGACCTTAAGATCTGCACGGCATACAAAAAGCCCGACGGGAGCATTATAAAGGACTTCCCGCCCACGCTGGAGGAGCTTGCGGACTGCGAGCCCGTTTACGAGACGTTCCCGGGCTTTGACGATGATATCTCGGGCTGCGGGTCGTTCGACGAGCTGCCGGAGCTCTGCAAAAAGTATATCCTTAAGCTTGAGGAGCTCTGCGGCTGTAAAATAGCTATGGTCGGCATAGGCCCCGACAGAAGCCAGATACTGGAAAGATAAGCATGAACGTACTGTTTGTCGGCGATATAGTAGGACAGAAAAGCGCCGAGCACCTTGTTTCGCGGCTGCCGGAGCTGAAAAGGCGGTATTCGGTCGATATGACGATAGCCAACGGCGAAAACTCGGCGGACGGCAACGGCATAACGCCTTATTCCGCGAAGCTGCTGCTGGAGGGAGCCGACGTGATAACCACGGGCAACCACTGCTTCCGGCGCCGGGAAATGAACGAGATGTTCGAGGAGTCGGAGGCGATCATACGCCCCGCGAATTTCGGCGACACGGTGGGACGCGGCTATACCGTGTTCGATATGGGCAGGACGCGCGCGGCGGTCGTGAACCTCATCGGCATGGCGTATATGGAGAGCTGCGACAACCCGTTCAGGTGCGCCGACGAGATCATAGCGAAGCTCGACACGCCCGTTATCATCGTAGATTTCCACGCCGAGGCTTCGTCGGAGAAGAAGGCCATGGGCTTCTACCTCGCGGGGCGCGTATCGGCGGTCATCGGCACCCATACCCACGTGCAGACTGCGGACGAACAGATAATCGCGGAGCATACGGGCTATATGACCGACGTGGGCTACACGGGCGTGCGCGATTCGGTGCTGGGGATAGACAAGGACGTTATAATCGCGCGGCTCACTACCTACTATCCGCAGAAGCATACATATCCGGACGGCGAGATAATGATAAATGCCGTCCTTATGACGATAGACGAAAAGAACGGGAAATGCACAGCCATTGAACGTTTGAATATAGTATAGGCAAAAAAACAACGTGAATTCTGAGGGGAGGAATCGGGAATGGACGTTATCAAGGTATCCTCGCGGAGCGTACCCAAGTCGGTCGCGGGCGCTGTCTGCGCCGTGATACGCGGCGGTGCCGGCGCTACTGTCGAGGCAGTCGGAGCCGGAGCTGTCAATCAGGCGGTCAAGGCTATGGCTGTTGCCAGGACCTTTCTTGCGGAGGACGGTATAGACCTCGTTTGTATGCCGGAATTCGGAGAGTTTGAGGTCGCGGGCGAGACAAAGACCGGAATGAAGTTTACGGTCGAAAAGCGCTGAAACCGAGAGCTTGCGGTTTTCCGACGATCCCGCCGGAAAGCCGCAGGTCGTTTTTTCGGGAAATGTTGTTGACACAGCCGCGGAGCTGTGATATAATACAGTAAGCAAAATTTACTCAAAGGAGGATTTCCCCAATGGCATTGGTCGTAGAGCATCTCTCCAAAAAATTCGGAGACCATGTCGCGGTCGAAGACCTGTCGTTCGAGATATCAAAGCCGGGCATATTCGCTTTCCTCGGCACGAACGGCGCAGGAAAGAGCACCTCTATCCGCATGATACTCAATATGCTGACAAGAGACAGCGGAACGGTAACATGGAACGGTGAGGCGCTCGACGTTATGAAGGAGAAGATAGGTTATCTCGCGGAGGAGCGCGGACTTTACCCGAAATACAATATCCTGGAGCAGATGTATTATTTCTGCTCTATCAAGGGTATGAGCAAAAAGGAAGCTACCGCTTCGATAGACTACCTGTTTTCGAGGCTTAAGATCGACGAGTACAGGAAAAAGAAAGCCGACCAGCTCTCAAAGGGCAACCAGCAGAAGGTCCAGCTCGCGGCGGCTCTGCTGAATAACCCGGAGATAATAATTCTCGACGAGCCGCTCAGCGGTCTCGACCCCGTGAACGCCGACCTCTTCAAGAGCATAATCCGTGAAGAGCGCGACAGGGGCAAGTACATCATCATGTCCTCGCACCAGATGGAGACTATCGAGGAGTTCTGCGAGGACCTCGTGCTGCTCCACCGCGGCAAGGTCGTGATGCAGGGCAACCTGAACGATATCAAGCGCGAGCGCGGACGTGAGAACCTGACCGTCAAGGCGGACAGACCGATAGGCGATATCGCGGAAAAATGCGGGCTCACGCTTGTCGAGGAGACCCCCAACGGCTCGTACTTCAAGGTAAAGTCCGAGCAGGACGCGCACAATATGCTCGCGGAGATGATGTCTCAGGGCGTCGGAGTCATAAAGTTCGATCTGAGCGAGCCCTCGCTGCACGAACTCTTTGTCGAAAAATGCGGAGGTGAAGTAAACAATGAAGACTAAAGGCTGGAAGGAAGTTCTCGCGTTCACCTTCATTCAGCAGGTAAAGACAAAATCCTTCATCATCAGTACGATAGTTATAGCTCTCATAGTGGCGCTCATGGCGGCGACAGCCAACATACTGCCCACCTTCTTCCTCGACAGCTCGCTGTCCGGCGAGGCGTCCCCGCTGGATTCGTTCACCGTAAGGACGCTCTACCTCGACAACGAGACGGAGTACGCCTTCGATTTCACCGAGGCTCTGAAGCCCATGGCTGTGACGATAAAGCCTGTCACGGCTGCGGAAGCCGACGCCAAGGCGAAGGAGCTCACCGATACCGCCGAGCAGGCGATGCTCACGCGCATAACCGTCGTTGACGATATGTTCAGCATCGACTCGCAGTACGCGGGCGGAGATTCCGGCGTGACCAAGGGCGACTGCGACGCCGTGACGCAGACTGTTTCGGGCGAGATGCACGCGCAGTTCCTGCTTCTGTCGGGACTGCCGCAGGATAAGCTCGCTACGGCACTTTCCGGCGTGAGCGTGACCGTGAGCTGCGCGGGCGAGGAGCCCGAGAGCATGGTAAGCTCTGTTATAAAGTCGGTCGTTCCTATGCTTTCGTCGATAGTCCTGTTCATATTCATCTTCTCGTACAGCCAGCTGGTTGCGCAGTCTGTGGCTATCGAGAAGTCCTCCCGCATAGTCGAGTACCTGCTCACCTCGATAAAGCCCCTTGCTCTCATCATAGGCAAGGTGATCGCGATGTGTCTGGTCTCGCTTATGCAGTTCATTATCATCGGGCTCGGGGGAGGCCTCGGCTTCCTGATCTCCATGCCGTTCGGCATATTCACGAAGATCGACAAGCTCGTTGAGGCTGCGGGCGGAGCAGCTCTTACCGGCAACGGCCTTGAAGCGCAGGGTATCCTCGGTGACATCACCAAGGCGTTCTCGAACGTTGACGCTATGGCGCTTGTTATAATGATACTGACTTTTGTGTTCGGTTTCCTGCTGTTCGCGGGAATGGCGGGCATCGCGGGCGCGAGCGTAAGCAAAATGGAGGATCTCGCCTCTGCCATACAGCCGCTCTCGATCATAGGGGTGCTCGGCTTCTATCTTGCTTACTTCCCGCAGGTCACACCGGAAGAGAACTCTATGGCGGTGGTAGCGCGCTATGTGCCTATCTCCTCGCCGTTCATACTCCCGTCGGACTATATGCTCGGCAAGATAGGGCTGCCCGAGGCTCTGTTATCCATTGCTATACTGATAGCCGCGGATATCGGCATTATGGTGCTTGTTGCCAAGGTCTATGAGAACATCATCGTACACACCGGCAGCAGACTCAAGCTCGGCGATATGCTTAAGATGTCAAAGTAGCGCGGAGCCCGCGCTCCCGATCCGTATGATACATCGGGCAAATGGGCGGCTTTTCTGCCTCGCAGCCGACAGTCTCTATTAGATCATTAGGTAAAAATCCACTATCATCGGCGTCCCTGACGGTCTGTCGGGGGCGTCGTTTTGTGCTTTTTTGCCGAAATTCCGCGTTACCCCTTGAAAAGCATACTATACCTATGGTATAATAAATGTGTCCTCAACAACTGCCGTTTGGCAGTTGTTGTCCCAAATCCTGTTTTACAGGATTTGGGATTGCTGAAAAACGCGCTTTCAGCGTGTTTTTCAGCTGACACATTCCTTGATGTCAAGCTCATTTCGCGGTTGATGAGCAGACATTAATAACAACAGATCAAACAGAAAGGGTGTGACAGATATGGCAAATAGAGACCCTGAGCTGCACAAGGGACACAGGGAGAGAATGAAACGGCGGTTCATTCGCGGCGGATTGAGTCAGTTCGACGAGCATCAGATGCTCGAGCTGCTGCTTTTCTATACCAGACAAAGAGGCGACACAAATGAGCTTGCGCATACGATCATAAAGGAATGTGGCGGCAGACTTTGTAACGTCTTTGATGCGCCGTATCATAAGCTCCTTTCGATCAAAGGTGTCGGAGAGCATACCGCTGTTTTTCTGAAGCTTCTGCCTGAAGCGGCGGCGTATTATGTAAGCTCAAAGCACAGATCCGACGGCGTGCATATAAAGAATACAGATGATATTTGCAGATATTTTGAGGGCGTGTTCATGAATGTGCGGGGCGAGGAGATACATATTGCCGCCGCTGACGCCGACCTCGGTATTTCCAACGAGAAAAAGATAGCCGACGGAGATTTCGGAAAAGCGGATATCTCTCCCAGAAAGCTCATGGAATTTGCGCTCGACTGCGGCTGTGACCGAATAATGATCGCGCATAATCATCCGGGCGGAACGTGGAATGCTTCAAAGGAAGATGTTTACGCGACTCAGCATCTTGTTGTTCTGCTGCGTGAGTTCGGAGTTGAGCTGACGGATCATATCATCGTCGGCAAAAACGGCAGCAAATCCCTTCGTTCGTCATATTACGCGGAAGAGATCTGGGAAACGTGAGACTGCCGAAATACGCTCCCGCCATTCGTCTGTCAGCCTTTCGAGCGTCCATGCCGCGTTGGCGGGACTTGTCGAGGGAAGCTGCACAGCCTCTCTTCCGGTGAGCGGAAACTGATATCTGCGATATATCCTTGCTGCTGTGCCGCCGTTCACGAATATTGCGGAAACGGGTGCCGCATCAAGTATCAGAGAAAGATCGTTCGGTACGACATTTCTTATCGACGAATCGGACGATCCTTCGATATCACACTCGGCTATGACATCCCACAGCGCGATATGATGTTTCAGCAGAAGAGCGCGTTTCCCGGGGGCATCGGCGGGGAAATCATCTCCTATGACAGCTCCCAGCACCTTCCAGAAGCGGTTCTGCGGATGTCCGTAGTAAAACTGCGCCTCGCGCGATTTTACGGACGGCATCGAGCCGAGTATCAGTATTCTGCTGTTTTCGTCGCAGACCGGCGGGAACCCGTGCGTAACG
>JAIKZF010000064.1 GCA_024682455.1 Ruminiclostridium sp.
TGTCCGAGCCGGTTATATCCTTCGACGTCACCGAATAGTAATACGGCGTCGGCAGCTCGGTATCGTCTGTCTTTATGAAATACATATCCTCTCCCCTTATTCCTCAATGCCGTTGGTTATGCGGTTCCTTCTGAAAAAATACCTGCTGACCGATTCGCCCACCTTGTCGCCGTCGAGCACTATCTCGGTAGTAATATTTACGGGCTGGACCACCGTCTCCTCTCCCGCGGAGCTCCCCGCCGTACCGGACGAGTTATCGTTCGTTACGGTCTCCGGCAGAAAGACTGCGCGCGCAGATGTGCCTTCACTCACAGCCTGATCTGCGGTGCCTGCCGTGCTATCCCGCTCTTCGGGCTTCGGAAGCGCGGCGGTACGTGCCGACGTACCCTCGCGCGCGAGCCACTCTATAAAGCCCTCGGTGCTCGGCGTGACACGCGTGCTCTCCGCGAAAGCCGCCGATGCTGCCGCTCTTTCCGGGCTGTCCGCCGCTGCGGAAGCCTTACGGCTCCCGGACGGCTCGCCGAGCGTACCGCTCAGGCTCACGCCGAGAAGCCCCGAGAAAGCGCTGCTGACCTCCTCGCCCGCCGATACGGCGCGCCTCCGGAAGCTCTCCATCGCGGAGTTCGCCTCAGAGACCGCCCGCTTGAAGTTCTCCGCGTCGGCGGTTATCTTTATATTCAATTCCTCAACTGTCATTCCTGTTCCCCCTGTCTGCGATGCGCCTGTTAAGCTGCCCGGCTATCCGCATGAAAGCCGCCTTTCCTCCGTCCTCGGCGGGCTCAGCGCCCTTGCCGAACGCCGCTTCGGGGCTTTTCGGGTACCTTGACGGCGCGTTCACAGCCGTGAGGACAAGCGCTCCGATATTGTAGGCAAGCATCTCCGATTCACGGGCGGCGGCGTTTCCGCGCCTGTCGCCCGCCGCTATGAGCTCCTCCGTCTCATAGGCGGTAAGCTCCCACAGCACGCGCATATCCGCGACATACGGAGCGGCGCGCTCCCTCAGCCGCGCGATCAGCTCCGCTGCGCTGCGGGAGCCCGCCCGAAAAAACCCGACAGCTCCAGCGCCTTCGCTATCTCTCCGCTCAGAGAGGCAAGAGTCCCGCCATCCACGATGTAATCGTCAATGACCGAGAAGGTCTCCTGCCTGGTGAACTCCGGGCGCATACCCTCGATAAGAGCGTAGAGCAGCTCAGCCTCTATCCTCACCTCATCCGCCCGTTCAAGCGCCCCGTATACCGACATACCGAGACATTCCTCAAGCCTTGCAGCCGACAGCGCCGTCAGCCTCAGCCGGTATGTCTTCCCTCCCGCCTCAAGCTCCGTATAGGGGAGCCTCAGTACGTTACCGTTCATAATGTACCTCCCTGAAAAGCAGTCTGCGCCGTCCGGCGCAGACCTTGTCCGTTAAGTTGGGTCGCCGCTGTAAACAAGCGGGGTATTCGGTATCGAGATGATGCTGAACTCCATGACCCCGTCGGCGTCCATTTTCTTTACCTTTGTGGCTATCTGACCTGTCCACGTGAAGTACGTACCGTCCGGGAACAGCACCTTCTGCTGCACCGAATTGCCCGAAAGCTCCACAGCTCTGGCAGCGGCGAATGCCGCGGCTGTCTGCGCCTGTTTGACATTCGGATTGGGCTCGGCGCTGTTGTAGTAGAAGTCAAAGGTCAGATCGTCGTACTTATAAAGCCCCGCTATATAGCGATGAGCGGTGTCAAGGAGGTTGGTGACCTCCTTTTTTTCACGCTCTCCGCCGAGGCCGGGCGTTGATTTGAGTCCGTAAAGGTCCTGCCCGTTAAGGAAATAGGCAGTTCCCGATGACAAAAGCTCCATTCTGTGAACCTCCAAAAAACGTCCGGCAGCGAACTGCCGGACTTGATATTATTATAATGATACCGTTCTCCAGGTGATCTCGTCGATGCCGAAGCGATATCTCATGCAGGTGCGCGGGAAGCGCTCGTCGGTTATGAGCTGCGCGAAGCTGCGTTTCAGCCCCCTTGCGGCGAGCACATCGTTCACCCGCGCCGCAAGCTGCTGCGACTGCCCGGGCTCATCGGCGAAAACATCTATCTGGAGCGTGATAACGCTGTATCTGTCCTCACCGCCGAGTATGACCGAGGACACGTTCCCCGTCTCGGAGAGGGTTATTACGGGAAGAGCCTCCGCGCGTTCCGGAAAAGCAAGCTCAACATCCGCTATATCACCGAGCAGCCCGGCGATACAAGGCTTAACATCTACCATCGGCTCTTACCTCCCAGATATATAGTGAAGACCGCGGGAGCCATTCTCGCCGCAAGCTCCGCGCCTCCTCCGAGATAGTGCCTCGGCTTTCGTTTCCCCGCGCCGATCTCGACGGCGCGGGCGTAGGGCACGTCCGTTCCGATGACGACAGAAGTCAGTCCCTTCGCCATGTCGTAAAGCTCACGCCTCGATATGCTGTTCTTCAGCCTTCCCGTGCGGACGGGACAGATCCTGCGGGCTTCCTCATACGCTATCCTGCCGAGCTCCGCGACAGCAGCGTTTATTTCCGCGGTGTAGTCCTTCATAGTCTTTCCGTCCTTACCGTAAGATGACCGGGGTATATGCGCGCCTCTATCACCCTGCTGTCTGCCGTATTGCCGTATACCGCCGCGAGATCCCCGCATTTGACCCCGGCTTCCCTGCGCATGATGAGCGTTGCACCGGCTCCTGTCCTTTTTCCGTCACGCTCTTTCGTCAGCACGGACTTTTCCGGGAATACCTCGGCGTACACAAAGCCTATCGGCTCGGGAACGATCTTTGTCCCCACATAGTCCCCGGCTGTTTCCGACGGAGAATATATGTTAATCTTCCGGAGGTATCTCTGGCTTATCTGCATTGATCGTCCCCACCTTTCTCGGATAATTTTTCAGGCGCTGCTTCATATCGTCGGTTATCAGCGCGGAAAACGACATCGAAATGTCGTTCTCATCGCGCTTTTCCTCTCCCTCGGTACCGAGCCTGTTGTACATCGTTATCGCGAGCTGTACGACCATGTCGTTCAGCCTTTCGGGCAGCTCATCTCTGCCAAGATAGTCAAGCAGCGTGTTCTCGGCTCTGTCCAGAAGGATACCGAGCTTTATGTCGGAGCTGTCATCATCGGGAGGCAGGAGTATACGCATAATATCTATGTTTCTCATTTATCTTTCCTCCCCCTCGCTGCGCGGATCAGGTCTCTTCCGTGTTATCGCTGTCGTCTCCGCCCTCGCTGTCGCTGCCGCCTTCGTTGTCGCCGCCGCCTTCGGTCTCGGGCTCCTCTCCGTTGAAGCATACGGCTACAGCCTTCTTTTTCTTATCGAAAACGAAGATGTCGTGGTACAGAAGACCCTCGACAAGAGTGCCCGCAATACCGGGAGGATCACGGTGTATCTTGTAGTCCTGGAGCTTCACCGGCGCGGGAGCGCACATGGGGTGAGTGATAATGAACGCGCAGTCCTCGGGAAGTCTGCGCTTCGGAACGGCGATTATCGCCACGCCGTCGCAGTCGCCGACCATGCCCTTGTAGACCACTCTGTCCTGAGCGAGCTCGGTCGCCTTGGTGAAGCCTGTGTCCTTCTTGAGCATCTCGATGAACTCGTTGGAGCAGAACGCCACGCGTCCCTCCACGGGGAATTCCTCATCGGTTATCGCAGTGTTAGCCGCGACGAAGGTGCTGTAAGCGTTCTCCGAAGTAAGCTCCTCATAGATCTTCGTGCCTGCCTTGTCCGCAAGCACCGAGAAGCGGTAAGTATCTATCGCGGGGATTATCACCTGCTCGATCTGACGCTGGAGAGCCTTGCCCGCGTCGCGGACTCCTTCGGGAGAATCCGCCTCATAGGTCTTATCGATAGTGAAGGTAAACGCCTTCTGCTGTGTCATTTCAAGTGTCTGTACGGTGTCCTCCAGCTCTACGGGCTCACCGTACCTGTTCATGCCCGCCGTGGGATCATAGTCGTTGAGCGGAGCCGTGTCAAGAGTGTAGACCTTGACGGAGCGCGCATTGCCGAACTCAACGTCGTTGTTCACGCCGGCTGTGGAAAGAAGTCCGCGTCTGATGACCTCGTCCACCTGTTCCGAATACTTTGTCGCAAGATTGATCGCCATAATTCTGTTCTCCTTTTAATCAATATTTTCCGTTGTAGATCCCGAGTCCGTCAAGGAAGGCATCGCTGCTTCCACCGACCGCCGTTCTCGGCATCCTGCCGCGCAGCCTCTGAGTTACGGCTTCCGTGAGAGCCGACTCGAACGCCTTGCCTACGCGCTCTATGCTCTTCTCGCAAGCCTCCCTGCCCGAATAGTTCAGGCACTCGGAGAGCTGTTTGGGAAGACCCGCCGCTTCGAGCTTATCGAGAGCGTCCGCCATGAGCTCGCGCTTTGCCACGGCTTCCTCACGTTCCGCGAGAGCCTTCTCCAGCTGACCGCGAAGATACTCAGCCTTTGCGTCGTCGTTCATAGCCGAGAGCTTTTCCGCCTCCGCGAGCTTTGTCTCATAATTCTCGCGCTCGGTATTGAGAGCGGCGTCGAGCTCCGCCTGTGTGTAAAGCTTCTCTTCCGGCTGCTCCGCACAGGTCTTTTCCTCTTCATGCATTTTCTTCACCTCCGTCCGCATACAAAAAAGCGCCTCCCTCCCGCAGGAAGGAAACGCTCTTTCTCTGTCGCGGAAAGCCTGTCTCTCCTCAGCTTTCCACATTAGCATAATATCACGTCTTATACGGACATACAATGACATCATTCGTTTTTTACAAAAATTTAAAAAATTTTTAAAAAACACTTGATTTTTTTGAAATTGTGTGATATAATAGACGATACAATGTATATGCGGATGTGGCGGAATTGGCAGACGCGCTGGCTTCAGGTGCCAGTGGCAGCAATGCCGTGTGGGTTCAAGTCCCGTCATCCGCACCAGCATGATCGTCTCCGGAGAGGCGGTCATTAATATCGAGGTGTGGCTCAGTTTGGTAGAGCGCTGCGTTCGGGACGCAGAGGCCGTGGGTTCAAGTCCCGTCACCTCGACCATAAGGAAAGCCCTCTCAAAGCCTTATACAAACGGCTTTGAGAGGTTTTTTGTTTTATAGCCCATGTTGGCAAATTAGACCAAAAATAAGACAGTTTTCGCATAGTAGGGGGGTCAACATGGGGGTCAAAATCAAAAAGAGAGCAGGGTCTCCCCTGCTCTCTTTTATTTCAGATATTCGCTCGCCGCGTATACGGCCTTCCCCTCATACACGATCTTTACCCAGTGATAGCCGTCGACAAGGACCGGCGGTTCCCCGCCCCACATGTAGACGATAGTCTTTGCCGGCAGCGTATCATTAATGTCACCTTTAAGGCCGGGTGAGGTTCGGATATTGATTTTGCAGGCCGTACGCTTCGTGGAGTACGATGCTGCGCGCTGGAAGAGAGCGCCCCCGTCGGTGAGCATGGAATAAGAGTCCGTCCCCGCGTGTCTGAGCCACTTTTTGCCGTTTATCGTATAGATACGATCTACGGGATAGTAGTCACCCTTCGTAACGCGGCTGTATATCTTCGAGTTCTTGGACATACCGGAGCGGACAGCGGCGGCAGATACCGCAAGGTAAATGTACTGTACATTCTCGTGAGATGTATCCGCGTCGACTTCTTCCCCGTTTACGCGAGAAATGATCTCGTCAAACGGGAACAGCTTACCCGGGCAGTTGCATTTTTCCGGATCCCGGGTCTTCGGTGTGACCTCGGAATGCCCGATGACGTGCTGCCTGTCGATTTTCGGCGTAACGCCGTTATTTTTCATATGTGGTATGATGACCTGCTGTATCAGCTCGACAGCTGCGGTCACCTGCGCCGGAGTGATGTCACCGCGCGAACAATGCACAAATTCAATGCTGTAGGAATAGTAATTGCAGTTGCTGCCGCGCTTCTTAACAATATCAGAAAGGCTGTAGCCGTAGTACTTAGTATCCCTCGGATCCGTAGCGGTACCGTTCGCCCATGCTCCGTTATCGGGATGCACAAGCTGTGTAATGGCACCGTCAACTGCGATGAGCCAG
>JAIKZF010000090.1 GCA_024682455.1 Ruminiclostridium sp.
ACACATGAAGTCGGCAAGGAAGGTGCAGGTCACATTTCCAAGGCTATCGCTCTCGGAACTATCAAGCATCCCGCACTCGCAATTGCTGACAACTCCTGGTACACATCCGTTCCTGCGGTTCTTCCTCAGGAAGTTGCGGAAACAAACGCTATCAACGAGCTCACACAGCTCAGCGCTTCCGGTCAGTTCGGTGCAGCAAAGGAACAGATGAACCTTCTCGTTGACATCATCTGCAAGGGCTTCACAGGTGAAGCAGGCGCAGACGCAGCTGCGACAGCGGATAAGGTATCCAAGTCCGTAGCAGACGGCGGCTGGGGCGGCACGACCTACCTCGCGAGAAGAAACGAAGCGTGGAAGAGACTGCTTATGTTCTACAAGAGCATCAACGGCTGATAAACGATCGGATAATACAAAGATCTGAGGTATTATGCGGGAAGAGAGCTCTGCTCTCTTCCCACCATAATGCTGATTATCGGTCAGAGTACAGATGATGTCTGTATTCTGACGGAGAATCAGTACAGTAAATGATCCATATATAAAAGGAAGGTTGTTATGTATAAGAAACAAATGCTGATGCAGAAGATCGTGTGTATGATGACGCTCATAGCCTCCGCGCTGGTGTTCGTGAGCTCGCTGGGGCTCTCCACCGATCTTTACGACGCTCTTTCCAAGACGATACTTTATCCGGATTATGATCTTGACTACACGTCGGTCACGGGGTCGAGAGTGTACTATGATATGTTCGGCTTCAATTCCGCGTTCACAAGAGTGTCTATCGGTCTTATCCTTGTCAATCTTATACTGTTTCTCACAAACACCCATTCCCGCAGAAAATACTATATAGGCAATTACATAGCGACAGGTCTGTCCGCGGCGGCGGCGGTCGGTGTCTCGGTATGGTGCATACCGCAGATACTCAGCTATAAAGCGCAGTTCCAGAACAACGTCGACTTTGAGGCTCTTGAGGCGTTCTCGAAGGACTGGGGCACTATCTATATCGGACCCGGCGATACGTTCTGGTTCGATATAAGCTGCGTTGTGTTTGGCTTCCTGCTGCTGACTGCCGTGCTTCTTGTCGTCAACTGCGTATTCAAGGTGACGGTCATGAAGGCGGAGCAGCGCGCGATAGGAAGCGGAAAGGAAGTACAGAATGGCTGAGATGAATGAAGCGACCATAAAGAAGGATCGCCTTAGATTTACAAAGAACAAGCTCTCCGCGAACCTGATAATATTCTCGATCGTCGCGAACGCGCTCTACTTCGTGGACATTTACAGGTCGAATGTCGGGAACTATTACTACAAGCTGCTTATAGGCATATCGGTCGTTTACAATCTCGTATTCATGCTGGCGGCTTTTCTGGCGTCGGAGGGAGTAAAGAACTATAAGCTCGGCTACTGCTTCGTCGCGATAGTGCTCGGAGCCTTGCAGATAGGGCGCATATTCTGGCTCCCCACCGAGGCGCTGAATGCGCCGAACCCCGTGGTCGGAGCCGATACCGCTACCGTAATGACCGGCGAGCAGTTCACATTCGTTACCGCGTGCCTTGTCATCTCGGCGGTGCTTCTGATCATTGCGGGGATCACCGGGATCATAAAGACGACCACGCTCAACAGTTACCGCGCCGAGCTGGAAAAAAAAGAAAACAGGAGCTAAACGATGAGCGATCTTAAATTACAACATCTTGAAAAGGTCTATGACAACAAGGTCAAGGCAGTATATGACTTCAACCTTGACGTCAAGGACGGTGAGCTGATCGTTCTCGTAGGACCGTCGGGCTGCGGAAAGTCAACGACTCTGCGCATGGTGGCAGGTCTGGAGGACATCTCCTCGGGTAAGCTTATCATCGACGGTAAGGACGTTACCCAGACGGCTCCGAAGGACAGGGACATAGCCATGGTATTCCAGAACTACGCCCTGTACGGTCACATGACAGTCTACGAGAATATGGCGTTCTCGATGATGCTGCGCAAGGAGAACAAGAACGTCATACATCAGAAGGTACTGGCGGCGGCGGAGATACTCGACCTCACCAGTCAGCTCAATAAGAAGCCGGGACAGCTTTCCGGAGGTCAGCGACAGAGAGTCGCCATGGGACGCGCCATAGTGCGCACGCCTAAGGTGTTCCTGTTTGACGAGCCGCTCTCCAACCTCGACGCGAAGCTCCGCAGCGCGACCCGCCGCGAGATACTGCTGCTCCACAAGCGGCTCAACGCGACTATGCTGTATGTAACGCACGACCAGACCGAGGCTCTTACCCTTGCGGACAGGATAGTTTGTATGTCCATGGGTCACGTGCAGCAGATAGGAACTCCGCTCGATCTTTACGATTCGCCCGCGAACCTGTTCGTCGCGAGCTTTATAGGACTTCCTCCGATGAACCTGTTCGATGTCGAGATAAGGAACGGTCAGGCGGTCTGCGCGGACTTTACCGTCGATCTCACCGACGAGGAAAAGGAACGCGTGGGAGGCTATGAGGGTAAGACTGTGACCATGGGCGTCCGTCCCGAGGACGTTTCCGAGGGCGGAGAGATACCCGTCGATGTGTTCTCGAATGAAAATCTCGGATACAACACGCTGGTCAACGGGAACGTGGGCAGGCATAAGATCACCTGCAAATTCCGCGACTGGTGCACATACAAACAGGGCGACACGGTAAAGGTGTCCTTCAGGAAGAAGCACTTCTTCGATAAGGAGACCACCAACGCTATAAGATGATAAGGGAGAAATTTCAGATGTCTGATCAGAAGACCCCAAAGAAACAAGGCCGCGGGATAAAAGAGGTATTCCGTAAGTATATGGTCGCGCTTAAGCGCTCGCCTCAGTCTATCCCGCTCACGGTACTGCTTATCGCGTTTCTTTTGTATTCTCTTAATCTTTCCTCCATCGCGAATACCACCGCGAGGATAAACGGCGCGAATATGGGACAGTGCGAATTTGTGGCGATGCTGTTCTCGATACTCGCGTTTGTCGTATTCCTGCGCGCTTTTCCGAAGCGCCGCAAGGCAAACAAGGTGATGCTCGGGCTGCTTGGCGGTATGCTTGCTCTGCTGGTGTTCGTTGACACGGTGTACATCTCGCGTATCGTCAACGCAACGACCCGCGCGGAGAACACGATAGTCATAGACGACAATTCCCGCTATATCAGCACGGCGCAGACCGTGGTAACGCTCCATGTCATATTCATCGCGGCGACCGCTCTTCTGCTCATAACTCTGCCGCTCTACTCAAAGGCTATAAGGAAGATAAAGACGTCTATCGAAGTCGAGGGCAACGAGAATATGGCTGCTATCGAGTTTGAGGACGACGATCAGTGATCAGGTATGTCCGGAAAGAAACGTAAGAACACAACGGAAGCCGCCGAAAAGTCGGCGGCGGAATACTACGAGCTGAAAACCGACGCGGTAGAGCGCCTTGTCAATACCGACAACGCTCCCGAGGTAACGGAAGCCGAGATAAGAAAGTACACCTCGAAAAAGAAGCTCCGCATACCGGCGTGGCTGAAGATCGTGTTTGTGAAGTTCTGGTTCGCGGGGGCGGTGTGTTACTTCTTCCTGTGGGGGCTGGGAATGTACCTCCAGGGCATAGAGCTCATGGTCACGCTCGCGATAGGGCTGGGAGTGGTCACAGACCTGCTGACGAACAGGTTCCTGCGGCGTTTCGAGCCTGTTGAGCACGCCTATGACAAGTGGATGATGGTAACCTCCGGGAAATTCTGGTCGGTTTTCGTCAACGTGCTGTATGCCGGAGTGCTGCTGTACTGCGTGTTCAGGACGTACTATGTTATAAACCTTCTTATGGGCGTCGACCCGAACGTGAGCCATACCGAGGAGGAGGCAATGCTGGGCGTAGAGCCGATACTGTTCGGACTGTTCTATCTCGGCTTTGACCTGCTCCTGATATTTGTAAAGAACACCCTGATAAAAATATTCCGCGACGCCGAGAAAAAAGTCGGCGGCACCGGAAAATGACGTTTGGAGACTGAATGATAAAGACACTTTTTATCGGCTCGGTAAGCGCGTGCTTTGAGCTGGACGGCGGGCTGCCGTATCGGACCGGAAATACGTACTGCGTTGATATCGGCGGCAAGCAGGTCACGGGCGAAAACAACGTTTTTTCTCTGTTTGACCTCACTCCCGATACGGAATACACAGCGTCTGTAACCGGTTACGGTCAGGTCACGTTCCGCACGAAAAAGGAGACCTGCGCTGTCGATGTGAGGGAGTTCGGCGCTGTCGGCGACGGAGTGACGGACGATACTCAAAGCATACAGACAGCGATAAACTGCCTGCCTCCCGGAGGAAGGCTGTATTTCCCGAAGGGGAAGTATTATACGGCTCCGCTGGCGCTTAAAAGCCACATAACGCTCGACATCTCCGAAGATGCCGTTCTGCTGGGAAATACCGACCCGGCGCGGTATCCGGTGATACCCGGCACAGCGGCGGATATAGTATCCGGCGAGGACGTACACTTCGGCGCGTGGGAAGGCAACGCGGTGCCTATGCACCAGTCGCTGATCTTCGCGGAGTATGCCGAGGATATCCGTATAGTCGGCAGAGGCGCGATAGACGGAAACGCACAGAACAGCGAATGGTGGATAAATGTCAAGGACAGAAAGACCGCGCGCCCGAGAGCCTTGTTCTTCAACCGGTGCGGCGGTATAACGGTGCACGGTATCACGGTGCGCAATTCCGCTTCGTGGAATATCCACCCGTACTTCTCGCGGGATCTTTCGTTCCTCGATATCTCCGTTTTCGCTCCGAAGGACAGCCCGAACACCGACGCTCTCGACCCCGAGGCGTGCGATAACGTGAGGATCATAGGCTGCCTGTTCAGCGTGGGCGACGACTGTATCGCGATAAAGTCCGGCAAGATAGAGCTGGGAAGAAAATTCAAGCGCCCCGCTTCACGCCACACGATACGCAACTGCCGCATGGTGGACGGTCACGGAGCCGTGACTCTCGGCAGCGAAATGGCAGGAGGCGTAAAGGATCTCACGGTGGAAATGTGCAGGTTCGAGCACACGGACCGCGGACTTCGCATAAAGACGAGGCGCGGCAGAGGCAAAGACGCTGTGATCGACGGGGTAACGTTTGAGCATATCGACATGGACGGCGTAATGACGCCCATTGTCATAAATATGTGGTATAACTGCTGCGACCCGGACAGATACTCGGAGTACAACACCACCCGCGAGAAGCTGCCGGTAGACGACAGAACGCCGTATCTCGGCAGGTTCACCTTCCGTGATATGAAGTGCCTCAACTGCCACGTGGCGGCGTGCTACTGCGACGGTCTGCCGGAAATGCCGATAGACGAGATAACGGTGGAGAACATCAGCTTCACCTACGCCTCCGACGCGAAGGAGGGTTTTCCCGCTATGAGGAACAACGCCGAGAAGATGCGCAGGGCGGGAATGTATTTTGACAACGTAAGAAAGCTCACGGTCAGGAACGTCAGCGTGAAGGGCTGCGACGGGGAAGAGCTTATGACTCACAACGTGGGAGAGCTTATCAGGGAGTAACGATGCACGAAAGGATAGACAGATATATCGAAAGGCTGCTGGACGGCTCGACGCCGGATAAGCCGCTGTGGAACATAGAAAAGATACACCAGGGCAAGCCCGCCGTGTGGAACTACATAGACGGGTGCATAATGACCGCGCTGCTCAGCGCCGCCGACATTACCGGCGAGAAGAGATACTCGGACTTTGCCGAGAGCTTCATTGACTGGTACGTGAGCGAGGACGGCTCGATGCGCGGGTATGATATCGGAAAGTACAACCTTGACGATGTGAACGAGGGCCGCGTCCTGTTCGATCTGTATAAGATGACCGGCAAGGAGAAGTACAGAAGAGCGATATCCCTGCTGCATAAGCAGCTTGAGGAACAGCCCCGCACGCAGACCGGGAACTTCTGGCATAAGAAGATATACCCGGATCAGATATGGCTCGACGGGCTCTATATGGCGCAGGTCTTTTCCGTAAGATACAGTCAGGAGTTCGCCGACGGGGACTGCTCCGATACGATGGACCAGATAAGGAATGTCCGCAGACTGATGTTCGATGAGGACAAGAGGCTTTACTATCACGGCTGCGACTGCTCAAAGACGGTATTCTGGGCGGATAAGCGTACAGGCTGCTCGAAGAGCTTCTGGCTGAGGTCTATCGGCTGGTTCACCGTCGCTTTGGCTGACATCATAGATTATATAAAGAATGAAGATCATAAAAACGAGCTCGCCGGTATATTCCGTGAGGCAATAGAGGGCATAGCGCGGTACGCCGACCCTGAAACGGGTATGTATTATCAGGTCGTGGACTGCGGAGGACGCGAGGGCAACTACCTTGAGACCAGCGGCAGCAGCATGATAGCCTACGCCATGACGAAGGGCGCGAGACTGGGCGTGCTCGGCAGGGAATACGCGGAGCTCGGCAGAAAGACCTTTGAAGGCATCTGCGGCAGGTATCTGACCGTCAGCGGCAGCGGAGAGCTCAGCCTCGGCGGTATATGCCTTGTGGCGGGGCTCGGTCCCGAGTCGAACCTCAGGCGCGACGGTACCTACGGATACTACATCTCCGAGCCGGTGGTGGAGAACGACGCAAAGGGCGTCGCACCGTTCCTGCTTTGCTACACGGAGATAATGAGAGCAGACGGAAACAATTGAGAAAGGCGTTCTCTCCTCAACTATGAAAAAAGTGAAAATTGCTTATATAGGCGGCGGCTCAAAGGCATGGGCAAGAGTGTTCATGACCGATTTGGCTCTTGCCGGGGATCTTGGCGGCGAGATAGCGCTGTATGATATAGATATACCCGCGGCGCAGCTCAACAAGCGCATCGGCGACAGGATAAACGCCGCTCCGGAGACTGTTTCCGTGTGGGAATACAACGTGTACGACAGTCTCGGTGACGCGCTTGACGGAGCCGATTTCGTTGTGTGCTCCATACTTCCGGGCACCTTCGGCGAAATGGCGGCTGACGTGCATCTCCCGGAGGAATACGGCATATTCCAGTCTGTGGGAGATACCGTGGGGCCCGGAGGCGTGCTCCGCGCAATGAGGACCGTACCGATATACGAGGGCTTTGCCAGCGGGATAAAGGCGCATTGTCCCGGCGCGTGGGTGCTGAACCTCACAAACCCGATGACCGCGTGCACAAAGACGCTTTACGACGTATTCCCGGAGATAAAGGCTTTCGGCTGCTGTCACGAGGTGTTCCACGCGCAGGAGTTTCTCGCCTGCGCCGCGAAGGAAATGCTCGGAGTCGTGAGACCCCACCGCAGCGAGATAAAGATCGACGCCTGCGGGATAAATCACTTCACATGGATAACCGAGGCGGACTATAACGGCACCGATATGCTGGAGATACTGCCCGGGTTCATAGACAGATTTTATGAGACCGGCTACTGCGAGCACATCGACGCTGCTCCGGACGATTTTCATAATGACCCGTTCAGGTACGGCAACAAGGTCAAAATGGATCTTTTCAGAAGGTTCGGAGTGCTTGCCGCAGCAGGGGACAGACACCTCGCGGAGTTCATGGACAGGTCGTGGTACTTGAAGGACGAGGCCTGCGCAGAGAGCTGGCTGTTCCACCTGACGACGGTAGATCACCGCGTCAGGGATATGAAAGAGAAGACAGAGCGTTCCCGCCGCTTAGCCGACGGAACGGAAGCAATAGAAGTAAAACACAGCGACGAGGAGGTCGTGGAGCTCATCAAGGCTCTGGCGGGCGTGATACCGGAGCGCGTATCCAACGCGAACACGGTGAATGTCGGACAGATGCCTGACCTGCCTCTCGGCTCGGTGGTGGAGACAAACTGCGTATTCTCGCGCGGCAGCCTTAAGCCTGTCACGGCGAAGCGCCTGCCGCCCGCCGTGAACGCGCTTGTCCTGCGTAACGCGCTGAACATCGAGAATATGTATTACGGCATAAAGGAACGCAGATACGATATAGTGTTCGAGGCGTTCATGAATCAGCCTCTCTGCGCCGGTCTGGGACTTGCCGACGGGCGTGAGCTGTTCCGGCGAATGGTGAGATCCACGGAGAAGTACCTGAAAGACTACCGGCGGCTCCCGGAGAGCTTCTGATCGTGGGAGAAGCGTTTATATTCGCGGCAAACGCCGTGCTGCCGATAATAATACTGATAGCGCTTGGATATCTCATAAAGCGCGGAGGACTGTTGGGCAGGGAGTTCTTCGACGCGGGCAACAAGCTCGTGTTCAGGGTGCTGCTGCCGGTAATGCTGTTCTGCAACGTGTATAAGATCGAGAGGCTCACGGACGTGAAGCCCGCGTATGTGGTATTCGGCATCGGGGCGGTCATACTGATATTTCTGATGGCGATACCGGTCTGCTGCGCGTTCACGAAGGACGGCGGCAAGCGCGGCGTGCTGATACAGGGCATATTCCGCTCGAACTACGCGATAATCGGCATACCGCTCGCGGAGTCGCTGTTCGGCGAGGCGGGAGCTTCCGCCGCGGGCGTGATGTCCGCGTTTTGCGTGCCGCTGTTCAACATACTCGGCGTGATATCCCTTACGGTGTTCAACGCGAGCGGCGAAAAGAAAAAGACCGACATTAAGAAGATACTGCTCGGCATAGTTAAGAACCCGCTGATAATCGGTACGGCAGCCGGACTTGCGGTGCTCGGCATACGCGCCGTATTTGAGGCGAACGATATCGCGTTCAGGCTCAGCGACATCACGTTCATATACAAGTCGCTGGACAGTATAAGGTCTGTATGCACGCCCTTTGCTCTGATAGTGCTCGGAGGCAGGTTCGAGTTTTCGGCTGTGGCGAGGCTGCGCAGAGAGATCGTGTTCGGCACGGCAATGAGAAATATCGCTGTGCCGGTGCTGGGGCTTTCGGCAGCGTATCTGCTTATGCAGCCGCTTTCGCTCTCGGGTGAGCATTTTGCGACGTTTGTCGGCGTGTTCGCGACTCCGGTCGCGGTATCCTCCGCGGTAATGGCGAAGGAAATGGGAGGCGACGACGAGCTCGCGGGGCAGCTCGTGGTATGGACGAGTTTGTTCAGCACGGTGACGATATTCATTTATACAGCGATCCTGAAAATGATCGGGATATTCTGAAGGTCAATAAATTTTACGGAAAAACGGAGGTAAAAATATGATTCTGGATATGTTCAGCTTAAAAGGCAAGGTCGCGATCGTAACAGGCAGCGACACGGGACTCGGACAGGGCATCAGCAAGGCGTTCGTTGAGGCGGGCGCGAAGGTGCTTGGCGTTTCGAGATCGGCAAGCAAGGCAACGCAGGAACTGCTCGGCGAGGATAATTTCAGCTACATCACCGCCGACCTTTCCTCTCTCGAACCCGTTGAGACGATAATAAACACAGCGGTTGAGAGGTACGGCAGACTGGATATCCTCGTGAACAACGCGGGTATCATCAAGCGCGAGGACAGCATCGACTTTTCGGTGGATAACTGGGATCTCGTGATGAACGTCAACTGCCGCACGCTCTTTTTCCTTTCTCAGGCGGCGGCGAGACAGTTCATCAAACAGAACGGCGGCGGCAAGATAATACAGATAGCGAGCATGCTCTCGTATCAGGGCGGCATAAGAGTGCCGAGCTACACCGCCAGCAAGTCCGCAGTCAAGGGTATCACGATGACCATGGCGAATGAGTGGGCAAAGTACGGCATAAATGTGAACGCTATTGCTCCGGGCTATATGGCGACGAACAATACCGAGGCTCTGCGCAATGACGAGAAGAGGAGCGCGGACATTCTGGAGCGCATACCTGCGGGACGCTGGGGCACTCCCGACGATCTTATGGGCGCTGCGGTATTCCTCGCGTCGGCCGCGAGCGACTATGTGAACGGCTTCACCCTTGCGGTCGACGGAGGCTGGCTCGCGCGCTGAGCGGGGAGCGCCCCGCGGCGAATCCGTCTGTTACTTTTCAGCTGACGGAATGTTTCTGCCTCGCAGCCGTTATTCTCCGATAAAACTATCCATGCAAAGAAACGGCACCTATCAGTAATAACTTAAAAAATCATATTCCGAAAGGACAAAACGCAAATGAACAACAAAAAATATCTCGAACAGCTTGAATGTACGGGCATAGTGCCGGTCATCAAGCTCGAAAACACCGCCAACGCGGTAAAGCTCGCGAAGGCGCTCTATGAAGGCGGCATACACTGCGCGGAGGTAACGTTCCGCGCCGAGGGAGCCGACAAGGTCATAGCCGATATGGTCAAGGCATATCCCGATATGCTGGTAGGCGCAGGCACCGTGCTCACCACCGAGCAGTGCGACAGGGCGATAGATGCCGGCGCTAAGTTCTGCGTGGCTCCCGGTCTCCATCCGAAGGTCGTGCAGCATTGCCTCGACAGGGGCGTGCCCTTCACTCCCGGCGTTGCAAACGGCTCGCAGATAGAGCAGGCTATGGAGCTCGGACTTGATTTCGTCAAGTTCTTCCCCGCGGAGCAGGCGGGAGGGCTTCCCTACATCAAGGCGATATCCGCGCCCTATTCCTCGATGAAGTTCATGCCCACAGGCGGGGTTAACGAGAAGAACCTCAACACCTACCTCTCCTTCAAGAAGGTAATCTGCTGCGGCGGAAGCTGGATAGTCCCGGATAGTCTGGTGAGGGAGGGCGAATGGAACAAGATCACGGCTCTTTGCCGCTCGGCGGTCGGAAAGATGCTCGATTTCTCCATTCAGCACATAGGCATCAACTGCTTCGGCGAGAAAGTGCAGCAAGAGACAATAGATAAATTCTCGGGATTGTTCGGCTGGAGACAGGGGCCCGACGACAGCCGCGGCTTTATGGATCTGTTCATCGAGGAATACGATTCTCCGGAAAAGGGCCATATCGCCATACAGACGAGCAATGTGCGCAGAGCGGCGTTTCATCTTAAGAACTGGGGCTTCGCGCTCGAAATGTCCGATGCCGGATATGATGAGAGCGGCAGAATGACCTGTGTATATCTTAAGAGAAAATATGCCGGCTTCAAAGTCTGCGTTGTTGAGAAGAAATAAAATAACTGACATAAGGAGTGATTTATCATGGCTAAAATAGTTACAATGGGCGAGATCATGCTGAGGCTTTCGACCCCGAACAACGAGAAATTCATTCAGGCGGACGAGTTTGATATCAACTACGGCGGCGGCGAGGCGAACGTTGCTGTGTCGCTGGCGAATTACGGACATACTGCGGAATTTGTTACCGCGGTGCCCGACAACCCGATCGGAGCCGCTGCAGTTGCGGCTCTGCGCAAGTACAACGTAAAGACCGACCATATCGCGAGATGCGGCGAGAGACTGGGGATCTACTTCCTTGAGACCGGCGCTTCGCTGAGAGCCTCGAACGTGGTATATGACCGCGCTCATTCGTCTATCGCGACTGCCGACGCTTCAAAGTTCGACTTTGACGATATATTCAAGGACGCCGACTGGTTCCACTTCACAGGCATCACTCCCGCTATCTCCGACCTCGCGGCGGAAGTAACGGAAGTCGCTCTGAAAGCGGCAAAGAAGCACGGCGTGACCGTGTCCTGCGACCTCAACTTCCGCAAGAAGCTCTGGTCGTCCGAGAAGGCGAAGCAGGTCATGACAAATCTCATGCAGTACGTTGACGTATGCATAGGCAACGAGGAGGACGCGGAGAAGGTGCTCGGCTTCAAGCCCGGCAACACAGACGTCACCAAGGGCGAGCTGGAGCTTGCGGGCTATGTTGACATATTCGGCAGAATGATAGATCAGTTCGGCTTCAAATATGTCATTTCCTCACTGCGCGAGAGCCACTCCGCCTCGAACAACGACTGGTCGGCGTGCATCATGGACGGCAAGACCAGAGAGTTCTATCATTCCAGAAAGTACAACATAAACCCGATAGTTGACCGCGTTGGCGGCGGCGATTCCTTCGCCGGCGGACTTATCTGCGGGCTCTGCGACGGCAAGGATTTCAAGGCGGCGCTCGAATTCGCGGTGGCGGCTTCCGCTCTCAAGCATACTATCCCCGGTGACTTCAACCTCGTTACCCGCGCGGAGGTCGAGACTCTTGCGGGCGGTGACGCTTCCGGACGCGTACAGAGATGATGAGGCTTTTCATCCGCGCCCACGACCTCGGCGTAAAGGGCGAGGCGGGCATCATCGCGCGGCTTGACGAGCTCGGTCTGGACGGCGTACAGCTCGTGACCTACAAGTGCCTTGACGGGATAACATATACGCCCGGCTCGCTTACGCGCGAAAGAGCTGCCGGGTTCGGGAATGCGTTCGGGAAAGCGGGGAAGACCGTTCCGCTGATCGGAGCGTACTTCAATCCCGTACACCCGGACGAAGCGAAGATAAAGAACGGTATCGCGGTGTTCAGGGACCATATCGCGCTGGCGAAGGAGCTCGGCTGCGATAACGTAGGCTCCGAGACCGGCTCATATAACGGCGACAAGTGGACCTACCACCCGCAGAACCGCACGGACGAGGCTCTTGACCGAGTGGTCAGCGTGTTCTCGGAGCTTACCGAATACGCGCAGGACTACGGCGTATATGTCTGCATGGAGGGAGCGTTCGGTCACGTGTGCTGGGAGCCCGCGGTGCTCGAAAAGGCAGCAAAGCGCATCGGCAGGGACAATATCCGCTTCATCTTCGACCTGTACAACTACCTCGACGGCTCGAACATCGGAAAAATGTACGATATCCTCGAAGAGGGCCTGCAAAGATTCGGAGACAGGATATGCGTGTTCCACATCAAGGACTGCGTTATAAACGGCGACGGCTCGCTCAGACAGGTCGGCGTCGGAAAGGGCGTATTCGATTATGAGCGCATACTCACGGAGATAGGAAAGGTCTGCCCGGACGCGGACCTTGTTCTTGAAGGCACCACGGGAGATGATATCCCGTTTGCCGTCGATCATCTGAGAAAATTATTTTAAGGAGACATTTATAATGAAACTCGACATAAGATACAGCAATCACCCCGACGATTCAAAATACTACGACACCGAAAAGCTTCGTAAGAACTACCTTATCGAGAATGTGTTCGTTAAGGACGAGATATCACTCACCTACTCGCATCAGGACAGAATGATAGCGGGCGGAGCAATGCCGGTGGACGGCGAGCTCAAGCTCGGCAGCACCAAGGAGCTCGGAACTGAGTTCTTTCTCGAAAGACGCGAAATGGGTCTCATCAACGTCGGAGGCAACGGTACTGTCATACTCGACGGCAAGGAATACGCTCTGAACTATAAGGACGGTATGTACATCGGAATGGGCACGAAGGAGGTCATCTTCCGCTCGGACGACGCGGCAAAGCCTGCTAAGTTCTACCTGAACTCCAGTCCCGCGCACAAGACCTATCCCACCGTATACATCACGAAGGAAAAGGCTAACCACAGACCTCTCGGCAGCGACGAGAACATGAACAAGCGCGTCGTGAACCAGTATATCCACCCTGCGGTATGCGAGTCCTGCTCGCTGCAGATGGGAATGACCGAGCTCGATAAGTGCAATTCGTGGAACACGATGCCGTCGCACACCCACGAGAGAAGAATGGAAGTATACTTCTATTTCGAGCTTGAGGGGGACAATGTGGTATTCCACTTCATGGGACAGCCGCAGGAGACCCGTCACATCATAATGCACAACGAACAGGCTGTCATCAGTCCGAGCTGGTCTATCCACAGCGGCACTGCTACCAGCAACTATACGTTCATCTGGGGTATGTGCGGTGAGAACCAGACTTATGATGACATGGACAACATAAACAACCTTGATCTGAGATAAATCAATTCTTAAAAAAGTGTGGGCTGAGTTATGGCATATTTAACATTACGCGGGATCAACAAGATATACCCCAACGGCTTCCATGCCGTACATGATTTTAATATGGAGATCGAAAAGGGCGAGTTCATAGTATTCGTCGGCTCCTCGGGCTGCGGGAAGTCCACGACTCTCCGCATGATCGCCGGACTTGAAAATATCAGCAAGGGCGAGTTCTATATAGACGGCGAAAAGGTGAACGATAAGGGTCCCCGTGAGCGCGGCGTGGCTATGGTGTTCCAGAGCTACGCGCTGTATCCGCACATGACGGTGTACGATAATCTCGCATTCGGGCTTATGCTCCAGGGCGTGGACGACGACGTGATAGAAAAGCGCGTATATTCCACCGCCAAGATACTCGGTCTTACGGATTATCTCGAAAGACTGCCGAGAGAGCTTTCCGGCGGTCAGAGACAGAGAGTAGCCGTAGGCCGCGCGATAATCCGCAAGGTGAACATCTTCCTCATGGACGAGCCGCTGTCGAACCTCGACGCGAAGCAGCGCGTCACCATGCGTTCGGAGATCACCCAGATACACCGCGAGACCGGAGCTACCACCATATATGTCACCCATGACCAGACCGAGGCCATGACAATGGCTGACAGGATAGTGGTCATGAAGGAAGGGTATATCCAGCAGATCGGTACGCCCTATGACCTGTACTTCAACCCGGTGAATATGTTTGTCGCGGGCTTTATCGGCGAGCCGCCGATGAACTTCGTCGAGGGTACTCTGAAAAACGGAAAGCTTGAGCTCGGACAGAATGTGATAGACCTTGCCAAGGCTGCCGACGAGGACGTGCTGCGAGACTGGGAGGGCAAGGAGGTCGTGTTCGGCTTCCGTCCCGAGGCCGTAAAGGCAGTTATGGACAATACCGTGGGAAGAGCCTACAGGATAAAGTGCTTTGCGAATCTCGTAGAGCTGCTGGGCGACAATACCAACGTGTATGTGAACTACGACGGCGTAAACAGCATACTTAAGGTAGACCCGCACAATTCCCCGAATATGGGCTCGCCCTTTGAGTTCGATATCCCGTGGGAGACCGTTTACCTGTTCGACAAGCATACGGAAAAACGCATAAAGCTCAGAAAAGAATGAAAGGAGCCGCACCGCCCGGAGGTGCGGACATAAGCTATGAAGGATCTGAACAGAACCACTTATCCTGCGAAAGAAAGACCCGTAAAGGTGCTCCAGTTCGGTGAGGGAAATTTCCTCCGCGCTTTTGTGGACTGGATATTGCAGGATCTCAACGATAAAGGCGTTATAGACGCGGACGTCGTACTTGTACAGCCTACGCCGGCGGGAAGGGTACGCGAAATAGAAAAGCAGGACGGGCTTTATACCGTCTGCCTTGAGGGCATCGAAAACGGCGAAAGGGTACAGAGCAGGCGGGTGATAGATGTCCTGCGGGATTTCATCGACCCGTACACAGAATATGATAAGTTCCTCGGATACGCGAAGAGCGAAGATCTTCAGATCATAGTTTCCAATACCACCGAGGCGGGAATAGCTCTTGACAGCACGGACACGGACTTTTCCGCCTGCCCGAGGAGCTACCCCGGAAAGCTGCTTGCTTTCCTGAAAGCGAGATACGATCACTTCGGAGGCGACGCTTCAAAGGGACTCGCGATAGTTCCCTGTGAGCTGATCGACCATAACGGCGACGAGCTTAAGCGCATACTCGCCGAGCTCGCGCGGATAAACGGCATGGACGAAGCGTTCATAGGCTGGCTCACCGCGGCGAACCACTTTACAAACACCCTCGTTGACCGCATAGTACCCGGCTATCCGAAGGACAAGGCGGCTCAGATATGCGAGGAGGAGGGCTACAACGACACAAGCATCGTCAAGGGCGAGATATTCCACCTCTGGGTGCTGCAGAACGAGCCCTTTGTATATGAAAGACTGCCTGCCGACAAGTCCGGGCTGAATGTCATCTTCACCGACGACATAACCCCGTACAAGCAGCGCAAGGTCAAGATACTCAACGGCTCGCACACTTCAATGGTCCCGGTAGCCTATCTCTGCGGCATAGACACGGTGCGCGAGGCTGTCACGGACCCCGATGTGGGCAGATTCATAAGCGAGCTGGTTAATACGGAGATAAAGCCGACCATAGACCTGCCCGCCGACCAGATTGACGCTTTCGCAAACAGCGTTATCGAGCGCTTCATGAACCCGTTCATACGTCATGAGCTGATGTCGATAGCTCTCAATTCGACGACGAAATTCCGTACGCGTCTCCTGCCCTCGTACAATGATTACCGCGCGAGGTACGGCAGTTCGCCGAAGCACATACTGTTCGCTTTCGCGGCTCTCGTTGTGTTCTTCCGCGGAAAGCGCGGCGATGAGGACATAGCGATAAAGGACGATGCGGAATACATTGACTTCTGGAAGGAAGTATGGCAGCTCTCCGACCCCGCGGCAATAGCGAAGAAGGCTCTTTCCGCCGCCGACATCTGGCAGCAGGATCTTGACGAGGACGGCAACGCCGAGCTCGTTGCGGGTTATATCGGCGACATCCTTAAGGACGGCATGAGAGCGGCTTTGAAGAAGTTTTTGGGATAACGATATGAAAAAAAGCATTATTATTTCTCCCGGTGATTCTGTGGGCGTAGCTCTGGCGGCTCTGAAAAAGGGCGAGACAGCCGAGGGCATAACGCTGACCGAGGACATCGAAAGAGGCCATAAGTTCGCGCTGAGAGCCATAAAGACCGGCGAGCCCGTCATCAAGTACGGCGCGGTCATAGGCAGAGCCACAGCGGATATAGAGCCCGGCAGTCATATACATACGCACAATATGAAGACCTGCCTTGAAGGCACGCTGGAATATACCTACCGGAAGAAGGACACAGCTCCCGTCCCGGCAGGAGCTCCGCGCACCGTCGAGGTGTATGAGCGCGCGAACGGCGAGGCCGGCATACGCAACGAGCTCTGGGTGATACCGACCGTAGGCTGCGTGAACGCGCAGGCAAGGGCGATAGTTGAGGCGTTCCGGAAAAAGCACGGCGAGCTTCCGGGTACCGACGGCTGTTTCACCTTCACTCACCCCTACGGCTGCTCGCAGATAGGCGAGGATCATGAGCGCACGAAGCGTCTGCTCCAGCGCATGGTGAAGCACCCCAACTGCGGAGGCGTGCTGGTGCTGGGACTCGGCTGCGAGAACAACCGCATGGACGTGTTCCGCGAGACTCTGGGCGAATACGACGAGAG
The DNA here is from genome assembly GCA_024682455.1 of Ruminiclostridium sp. Classification (GTDB taxonomy): domain Bacteria; phylum Bacillota; class Clostridia; order Oscillospirales; family Ruminococcaceae; genus Ruminiclostridium_E. The sequence goes on from JAIKZF010000090.1 coordinate 16,989, forward strand.
CCGGACAAGGTTCCTTGTGGCGCAGGACGTGACCGACGAGATCTCGGAGGGCGTGAAGCTCCTTGAAGAGCTGTATGAGTCGGCGAAGAACGACAGGCGCGTTCCGCGGAATATAAGCTGCCTTAAGATAGGGCTCAAATGCGGAGGCTCGGACGGGCTTTCGGGCATCACAGCGAACCCGCTCGTCGGACGTTTCTCCGACTATATGGCGTCGGTGGGAGGCACCACCGTGCTCACCGAGGTCCCCGAGATGTTCGGCGCCGAGCAGCTGCTCATGGACCGCGCGAAGGACGAGGCTACCTTCGGGAAGATAGTCGACCTGATAAACGGCTTCAAGGAGTACTATCAGAAGCACGGTCAGCCCGTATATGAGAATCCGTCCCCCGGAAACAAGGCGGGCGGCATAACCACGCTGGAGGACAAGTCCCTCGGCTGCACGCAGAAGTCCGGCTCGGGCGAGGTCTGCGGAGTGCTGTTCGACGGCGACAGCCTGACGGCGCACGGGCTCAACCTGCTGAACGGCCCCGGCAACGATATGGTGGCTGTGACGAACCTCGGCTGTGCCGGGTGTCATCTCGTTCTGTTCACCACCGGGCGCGGTACCCCGTTCGGAGGCTTTGTGCCTACGGTCAAGATATCCACAAACTCGGAGCTGGCAAAGCATAAGCCGAACTGGATAGATTTCAGCGCAGGCGGTATAGCCGAGGGCGAGAGCTTCGACAGCAAGCTCGACGAGCTCATAGAGCTTGTGGCAGCCGTCGCGAGCGGTAAGCAGACTGTCAGCGAACGTTATGATTCGCGCGATATAGCCCTGTTCAAGACAGGCGTAACATTATAGATCAAGGAGCATACGATGAAAAAATTCATGGACAAGGACTTTGTCCTTAAAACCGACACAGCGAAGAAGCTTTACGAAGACTACGCAAAGGATATGCCGATATTCGACTTCCATTGCCACCTGCCGGTCGAGGAGATCTGGAACGACAGGAAATTTAACTCGATAACCGAGTGCTGGCTCGGCGGCGATCATTACAAGTGGCGCCTTATGCGTGAAATGGGTATAGACGAGAGCTATATGACCGGAGACAAGGGCGATTACGAGAAATTCCTCAAGTACGCCCAGGTCATGCCCTACGCTATCGGCAACCCTATACTGCACTGGACGCACATGGAGCTGAAAAAGTATTTCGGTATCGACGAGGTGCTTTCCCCGAAGACCGCCAAAGAGATCTTCGACAAGTGCAACGAAAAGCTCGAAACTCTCACGGCGCGCAAAATGATAACGATGAGCGGCGTGAAGAAGCTGTTCACCACCGACGATCCGATCGACGACCTGCACTTCCACAAGCTGCTGAAGGAGGACAAATCCTTCGAGGTCGAGGTCTATCCCGCCTTCCGTCCCGACAAGGCGATAAACATCGAGCTGCCGACCTATGTTCCGTATATAGGAAAGCTCGCCGAAGCCGCGGAGATGAAGATAGACGGCATAGACAGCCTTTGCGGGGCTCTCACGAAGCGCATAGAATTCTTTGACAGCGTGGGCTGCGTATGCTCCGACCACGCGCTTGACGTTGTCATGTTCATGCCTGCCGACAGAGATACGGTCGATAAGATCGTGAAGAAGGCTCTGGCGGGAGAAACTCTGACGCGCGAGGAGACCGAACAGTACAAGGGCTATGTGCTCGTTCACCTCGGAAAGCAGTACGCGCGTCTGCACTGGGTGCAGCAGTACCACATCGGAGCTCTGCGCAACAATTCCAGAAGATATATGAGACTGCTCGGACCCGACACGGGCTTTGACGCGATAGAGGATCAGACCTTTGCGAAGAAGCTCGCAATGCTGCTTGATACTCTCGACAGCACCGACGAGCTCCCGAAGACGATACTCTACTGCCTCAACCCGCGCGACAACGAGGTGCTCGCGGCGATGATAAACTGCTTCCAGCAGGCGGGCGTTGTCGGAAAGATGCAGTTCGGCTCGGCGTGGTGGTTCAACGATCAGAAGGACGGCATGGAGCGCCAGCTCATGGCTCTCTCGCAGCTCGGTCTCGTGTCGAAGTTCGTGGGTATGCTCACCGACAGCCGCAGCTTCCTGTCCTACACGCGTCACGACTATTTCAGACGGATACTCTGCAATATGTTCGGCACTCTCATAGAGGAGGGCGAATACCCGGACGATGTGGAATTCGCGGGGCAGATAGTAAAAGACATCTGCTACAACAACGCGGTAAAATATTTCTCGAAGTAAATAAAAACTTGGCGCCTGACCCGGTTTTTCCGGGCCGGGCGACTGTTGTCTGATAAAAACGGAGGCCTATATGTTCAGGAAGCTTGGAACTCAGATCGTATTTATCACCGTAATATGCATCGCCGTCGTTATAGCGGCGCTGGTGACGGTGACTCTCGTTTCGATGCGCCGGTACAATGACAGCATCATGCTCGAACGAGCAGTCGTAGGTATGCAGGTGCTTGAAAAACAGGTGCAGTCTGAGCTCGACAAGCTCCACGACTCATACAAAAGTGTGATAAAGGACGAGGCTGTCACGGCATATCTGCCTTCCGCGGAAAAGAACAGAGACGTTTTTGAAGCCGCGCTGAAGGAGGAATTCGACGGGAACAAGGACTTCTATATGGTCGTTGCCGACGGGAATGGCAATATCACCTATAAGTCGGATACATACCCGCTCAGGACCTTCGACTATGCTCCGGTAGCGGGAGGCAGGACGATAAAGGGCACTGCGAGGTGCGATGATGAGATAGTCGCCATGTACGCGGATACCGTAAATGTGTACGGAGATACCTATGTCATCTGCCTAGGCTTCACCATGGGAGCCACAGACTGGCTCGACGAGGTAATGAAGGTGTCGAACTGCGACGCGACGATATGGAATAACAACATACGCTACGCCACGACCCTGCTCAGAGACAACGGCGAGCGCGCCACAGGCACGGAGATCAACGAGGACGTGGGCTGGGCGGTCCTTGACAAGGACGGCAAGTATGAGGGTCAGCACGATGTGGTGGACAGGCACTACTATGTCTCCTACCAGTCGATGAAGGACTACGACGGCAAGATCATAGGCGCGTACTGGGCTGGCGCGAACGCCTCCGAGGCGGACAAGGAGTTTTCCGGCGTAACGACCATAGCGATAGTAATAGGCATCATAGGAGCGGCGGGTATCGCGGCATTCATTTTCGTGTTCTGCATGAAGCGCGTGACGCAGCCTCTCAGATACGCCGAGGAGTATGCGAGGGAGATGCTCGCAGGTCAGCTCGATACCACGAACGTCACTTATAAGTTCGCCGAGGACGAGGTGGGTCAGTTCGTCGAGATACTGAGGAACGCCAAGCACGGTATGTGCGACGTTGTAAGCGATTCGTCGAGGATACTCGCCGCCATGGCGGAGGGCGACTTCACCGAGACTCCGGGCGTCAGATATCCGGGCGTGTTCGAGGATATCGAGAAGAACATCATAAAGATAGAGGACGATCTCGGCAGAACTCTCAGCAATATGAACCTGTCCTCCGATGAGGTGCTTTCGGGCTCGAACCAGATGGCTGAGGGCTCGCAGTCTCTCGCCGACGGCTCGACGAGGCAGGCATCGGCGATACAGCAGATATCCGCGACTATCGCGGAGGTCTCCTCCCAGGTAGCCTCCACAGCGCAGAATGCCGCACACGCCGGCGACCTTTCCGCTCAGACGCAGGACAAGGTCAACCGTCAGGACGAACAGATCCGGAACATGGTCTCCGCAATGAACGAGATCAGCGATACATCAAAGGAGATCGAGAAGATCATCAAGACTATCGAGGATATCTCCTTCCAGACCAATATCCTCGCGCTGAACGCGGCGGTCGAAGCCGCAAGAGCCGGCGACGCGGGCAAGGGCTTCGCGGTGGTAGCGGACGAGGTGCGCAATCTCGCGAACAAGTCCGCCGAGGCTGCAAAGAGCACATCCTCGCTGATAACGGCTTCTATCGACGCGGTAGGCAAGGGCAGCGCCATAGCGGAAGCCACAGCCGAGTCGATGAAGGAGGTCAAGGAGATGTCCGCCGAGACAGCCGTACTTATTGCGCAGATAGCGACCGCAAGCGCCGAACAGAATTCTTCGATAAATCAGATAACCTCCGGCGTGGAGCAGATAGCGCAGGTCATCCAGACCAATTCCGCGACTGCCGAGGAGACCGCGGCTTCCTGCGAGGAACTTTCCGGTCAGTCGAAGCTTCTCAAGGAGCAGGTCGCCAGGTTCAGGATCAATCAATGATGATAATACGGCACGGGAAGCGTTTTTCTGTGCCGTATATTAATAATGCTAAATTTAAATCAATTTATAGACAAATTGAATTAAAATTTGTATAAAAAGGGTATCTATATGAATGTAATTGATTTCCACACCCACCCGTATCTGTCCCGGGACGAGTTCATGGGCTTCTATCCCGAGTGCTTTGACCCTTCGCCGGAGCAGCTCAGGGCCGATATCGAACGCGCCGGGATATCCCATATATGCGGCAGCGTGCTGCTGAAAAGGCCGTATACGCCGGAGGAGGGCTTTTCGTATATCCGCGTGCTGAACGATAAGGCGCTGGAGCTTAAGAAAAAGCTCGGCGGTCTGTACACGCCGGGCTTTCACATACACCCGCATTTTGTTGAAGAGTCGGTCGCCGAGATAGAACGCATGGCAGGCGCGGGGATACGTCTGATAGGCGAGCTTGTCCCGTATATGCACGGCTGGAGCGATTATTCGGACAGGCGGCTGCATACGATACTCGACGCGGCGGGGCAGTACGGAATGATCGTCAGCTTTCACACGATGAAGGACGAGCAGCGTGAAATGACGGAAATGATAGCCGCCCACCCGGATATAGTATTCGTCGCGGCTCACCCGAACGAAAGGGAGCTGTTCCTGCTGCACCTTGAAAGGCTCCGCAGATTCGACAATTTTTATCTCGATCTTTCGGGGACGGGCATTTTCAGATACGGGCTTATCACATACGGCGTGAACAGGGCGGGCTCGGAGAAGTTCATCTTCGGCAGCGATTTTCCGATATGCGACCCGGCGATGTATGTCGGAGCGGTGATGTACGAACCCATATCCGACGCGGATAAGGAGAATATACTGTATAAAAACGCGGCAGGGCTTCTCGGCTGAGAAGTCCTGCCGTCCGGTGTATTATAATAAATTTAAATCAAATTTATAGACAACATGAATTAAAATCAGTATTATAATTCTATGCCGTTCTTTTTCAGCAGCTCGCGGGCGCTTTCCACCGAGTCTATGCCTGTGGGGTTCTTGATAGGAGCGAACTCCTTTTCTCTGATGACCTCATAGGGCAGACAGGTCGAGAGCTGGTGTATCATATCGAGGACGAGCTGTTCAAACTTGTAGCCGTTGGGCTCGGCGGGCTTTACCGCATTACCGTTCCCGTCGATATACGGGATCTTCTTTTTCACAATATGCATGGGCATTCTGTCGTCGGTAATGCCCGCAAGGTCGCTTACGCGGAAGAGGTAGTTCAGGATAACGCCGTAGTTGTAGGCGGGAGCTCCGTCGGCGTCCTTAGCGTTCATCATTTCGTCCGACAGCTCGTAGTACTCCACGATAGACGGTCTGCCGTCCTCAAGGCACATTACGCCGACCTTTTCGTCGGGAGCAGCCTTGCGCACGACCTTTGCTCCGACTGACACATCGGCGAGCACCGTTGCTCCTACGAAGCAGGGGTCGCAAATACGCTGGAGAACGTTGTCGACGGCGAATATGTCTATCCACTCGATGCCCTCGTCGGCGAGTATCCTGTCGAGCCCCGCGCGCACCATTGACGAGTACCAGCCCGCGTTGCCGTTGGGGGAAGTGGAGATGCGGTCCTTTGCCTCCATATAGAGCTTGCCCTCAAAGTCGCAGGCGGGAGCCATATCCTGCCGGAAGAACACTATCCTGTCCTCCCTGTAGCCGAAATAATCGTGCTCTTTCAGGAAAGCGACGGTCTTGTCGTGGTTCTTCTCGCTGGTCATGACGAAAAGCCTTATCCATGTGTCGGTCTCCTTCACGACATCGAGAAGGTTGGTTATAATGCGCTCGAAAATATACATCGGCTTTGTTATGCCGATATTATACATACCCTTCGGGTCGTCGGAGCCGAGACGGGTGCCCATGCCTCCCGCCAGCAGGAGCGCGGCGGTCTTTCCGGCCTTTATCGCCTTTACTCCAGCGTCATACAGCTCCTTTTCGCGCTTTTCGATCTCCGGGAGCTGCATCGCCGCCAGCGGAGAAAAGACTCCGCGCTTATCGGACGAGACGCTTCCTATCCTTTCCAGCACAGAGAAGTCTGTTCCGGCTATCTGCTCCAGGAGCGCTGTCCTGCTCTCCTCCGGGAGCTCGTCATAATATTTCAGGACGTGCTCCTGACCCAGAGCCGACATCTTTTTTCTTGCTTCCTCGTAATTCATCGAAAGTTCCCCCTCGTTTATGAGTATTTGGATATTGCCTGTTATTATATTATACAGCAATAATGAGATTTTGTCAATTAAGTGACCGGACTTCGCCGCGGGTTTTTATCGCAATAATATTTACAAATCGTCTCATTTATGATATAATAAAATAATTAGGTCAAATTACGGTACCGAGGAGCGGGATATATGAGAAGAATACTGGTGACGAACGATGACGGGATATTCTCGGACGGCCTTATACGGTTGGCGGAGGCGGCTTCCGCATTCGGAGAGGTGTGGGTGGTCGCTCCCGACAGTCAGCGCAGCGCAGTGTCGCACAGCATAACCCTTAAGCAGAGCATAGAGGCATGGGAGGCAGATCTCCCTGTCCCGGGAGTACACGCGTTCGCCTGTGACGGGACTCCCGCCGACTGCGTCAGGATAGGCGTCCTGAACATAGTGCCGGGCAAGCCCCACCACGTATTCTCGGGCATAAACCGCGGTTATAACCTCGCGTCGGACATTCAGTATTCGGCGACCGCGGGAGCGGCGTTCGAGGCTGCCTTCCAGGGGATACATACCATAGCTTTCTCCGAGGATATGTCCGATATGCACGAGGTCACCGACCGTTACCTGAACGATATCATCGGTGAGCTGCTGGAGCTGTCTCCGGGGCTGAACCGTATATGGAACGTGAATTTTCCCGGCTGCCCTCTGGCGGAATGTGCAGGCATACTCCGTGACCGGAAGGTATCCTCGGAGGTCTTTTATCTGGATCACTATAACGAGCTCGCGGTATCGCCGGGCAGAACGAGATATACAGTCGTCGGCGACCGCCGCTGGGAAGCCGCGGAGGGCACCGATCTCAGGGCGGTGCTCGACAATTACGTTTCCGTGGGACAGGCGGCGAATATCTCGTGACAGAACGCCGCGGGGAAGCATAAATAACGGAGGAGACGCGTCATGCCATTTGATGTGAATTTCGAAAACTATAAATACTACAAAAATTACAAAAAGATCGCGGAAACTGTGGATCGGAACAAGAACGGCAAACCTACCAATTTCTCGGTAGAGCCAGTTTTCGCTTCTGCGGCATGGCTCCACCCGAATCTGTTGATACAGGCGTATTTCGGTTATCCGGACGCTTTGGACACTATGCGCGCCCGGATCGCAGACGACGCCGAGATAGAGCATATCATCCGCGAGCGCGTCGAGCCGTATATCAACGACGAGCCCGGCAGAGAGCCTTATCCGAACCAGAAGATCGCCATAGCCAGAGCTCTCCACGACCCGGCTGTCATCATCACCGGGCCTCCCGGCACCGGAAAAACGGAGATGATACTCAACCTGCTGTCTGTTATTTACGGCGACGGTCAGGGGGATGTGCCGAGAACGGCTGTCATTTCCTTTGCGAATGAGGCCGTGAACAATATCTTTACAGAGCTGGGCTACAGCATGGACGAGGTGAACGGAGGCTATGTGACGGGCTATGACCCCGACAGAGTTCCCCCGAGATTCAGGGAGATGAGCCGCCGGTTCGCGGTGCTGGGGAATATGAAGTTCCGCGAGGCGTGGTTCAATTATACAGGC
>JAIKZF010000105.1 GCA_024682455.1 Ruminiclostridium sp.
TTTTTCAGATACTCATAGCGTTCGCGCTTTTCGGTCTTAGCAAAGTGTACCTCCCGCAGCTGCTCGGGATTGCCCTCGTAGCACAGCTCCTCGCCGTGGAACTGCTCGCTGGTCAGATCGAACAGGCTGTCGCCGACGACATTGTAGCAATGGAAACTGCTGCCTCCCTCGCGCGGGATACCGTATACCTTCCCGCCGAAGATGTCCTGCGCCAGAAACGCGGTGACAGAGCACTGACCGCGGGTGCGGTCCTCCTCGCTCCAGCCGTCCCGGAGCCTCGGAGCGCAGGTATATCGGCACCACAGCTCCGACAGTATCTCGTAAAGGTGCCTCTGATCGCGCACAGCCGCGTATGCCGGATCGACCGGGCTGACGGGGGCGCTTCCGCTGCCGTAGAAACCGTATTCCATGACCTTTATGCCTCCCGTTTTATTCGCCCTTGGGCTTATAGCGTTCCTTCATTCTGCTCTCGTAGTCCGAGCCCGGCATGGGCTTCGCGTAGAAGTAGCCCTGTATCATATCGCAGCCCTGCGAGGCAAGGAAATCCACCTGCTCGCGTATCTCGACGCCCTCGGCGACCGTGCGCATATTCAGGCTCTTTGCAAGCTTTATCGCCTCGGAGACCACGATCTCGCCGCGGCCGCCGCCGTTCTCTCCGCGGAAGAACTCCGCGTCGAGCTTCAGAACGTCCAGCGGCATATCCTTGAGCGAATTCAGCGACGAATAGCCCGAACCGAAATCGTCCATGGACACCGCGAAGCCGTAGCTCTTTAGCTTGCCTATGGTATTTATCATAGCCTTCTTGTCGTCGAAGAACGCGCTCTCCGTAAGCTCGATCTCTATGTACTCATGAGGACAGCCCTCGGCATCGACCGTATCGCGTATCTGCTCGGCAAGGTCGCTCTCGATGAAGTGCGAGCGGGACACATTCACGGAAACAGGCACACAGCGGCAGCCCGCATCGAGCCAGCGCTTCTGATCCCGAGCCACGTGCTTTATCATATAGTGGTCGATCTCGGTTATAAAGCCGTTCTTCTCGAATATCGGTATCATGCGCCCCGGCGGCACAAAGCCCAGATCGGGCGACTGCCAGCGGATAAGAGCCTCGGCTCCCAGCAGCTCGTCGGTGCGGGGGTCGTACTTCGGCTGATAGTAGACCACGAATTCCTCGTTGTCCACGGCGGAGCGCTGTCTCTCCTGCACCGCGTCGACCCACTTCCTGTCGGCGACCAGCGTATCGTTGAAGAACGCCACGCCCGAGCCGTCAGTATCCATAAGCGTCTCACGCGCCGTGCAGGCGTTGTTGTATGCCTCGCCGATGTCGGTGTTCCTGCGGCGTATCAGTTCGCCGTCCATGCCGGGCGTACCGTCGGGGTGTATCATAGCCACGCCTGCGTGGAAGGTGAAGGTATGGTCGGGGTCGACATTCGCTACCGCGTCGATCAGCTCGCGCACTCTGCTCGCTACCGTCTGTGCGCCGTCAGCCCTGAGCAGAAGCGCAAAGTCCGCCTCTCCGAAGCGCGTGCAGATCTCCTTCTTCTTCGTCATACGAGCCTCCAGACCGGCGTTTATACGCCCGAGTATGCGCTCGCCCTCCGCGACGGAATGGCACACGCAGAAATTGCGGTAGCCGACGAAATTCAGATCCACAACGGCGTAGGAGGTGCTGTGATTCAGGAGCTTCTTGATGAGCTCATCGCCCTTGTACAGGAAGTACATGGCGTTTTTGCCCTGCGTCACCGCGTCGGTGAAGAATACCTTAAGAGTCCTGCCGTGTCTTACTATTCCGGAGATGAAATTGACTATTATCATTGTAAAGATGACAAGAAGGAAGACAGATATACTGGCCATAAGCATCAGTATAATGCCTACATCGCCTATGTCTACCGTGATGTATGCTTTCGCGATGAACTCCCTGCCGTCGCTCATATTTACCCCGAGCCATATCGGTATGCTCGCCATTCCGGTATCGTAACTGAGCTCGCCGTTCATGTCGAGCTCTTCTATCGACCGGTGCCCGGTGATGAACTTGTCGCTGTTGGCAATTATCGTGACAATATTTATCACTATCTCGCCGCCGTTGTCTTCATCGTTGTCAACGCTGAAAAAGACCGGCACCGAGGTATCGGGGTAGGCATTGACTCCGCCTGTGACAATGTACATGCGCAGCAGCAGACCTATGCGGTTTTCCAGTTCCGCAGATTCAAAGGAGCAGGTGTTCTCCCCGCCAGAGGCAATGACATTGTGCTCGCTGTCGGTTATTATGTAGTCCATGCCGAAGGTCTTCATATATTCCCCGGGGTCGGCGCCCTCACGGATACAGGTCTCATACACACGCGCCATGCTCAGGGCTTCCGATCTGCCGCTCTTGAACTTGTCACTCACGATAGCCGTGCTGAACACGGAAATGAATACTCCCGTCAGCATTCCGAGAAATAAGATTATGACGATGAACATTATAAGCCACGCCAATGTGTGGCTTCTCTTTATCTGCCTGAACTGCTTGTCTCTGCGGTTTGCCATTTGCTTCCGCCTCCCCTTTTTATCAACTTATATTATATCAGAAAATATCCTTAATGTCAATTGTATTATAATACTTGCAAATAATGAAGAAACGTGGTATAATATTATAGAAATGACAGATACAAGGGGGAAATTCCAATGGAAAGCAAAAATTCGGTATGGGATCTTTACGCTCCGGTGTACGATCTTTTCATGCGGGTGAACAGACCCGCGTATATGGAGATGTACGGCATGATACGCCGTGCGATAAAAGGCAAGACCGTCCTTGAGATAGCCGCGGGGACCGGCCTCATCGCGAAGAACGTCGCCGACGCAGCCGAAAGCATGATAGCGACGGACGTGGCCGAGAACCTGCTCGCCCGCGCGAGAACAGGCTATGTGCCGCACAATCTCGACTTCCGCTGGGCGGACGCCACATTCCTGCCGTTCGACGACGACAGGTTCGATGTCGTTATAATCGCCAACGCCCTGCACATCGTGGACGCGCCCCGCAAGGTGCTCGCCGAGATACGCCGCGTTCTTAAGCCCGGCGGACGTCTGATAGCGCCGAACTTCCTGCACGCGGAGGCCGATTCCTTCGGAAAGACCGCCGTCAAGCTCCTCGGCGCGGCAGGCATAAAATTCGAGAACGACTGGGACGAAAAGAGCTACGAGCGCTTCATCGAGGGCAACGGCTTCAACATGATAAGCCATACCGTCCTGAAAGCCATGATCCCCCTTATGTACGCGGAGTGCGAAATGACGGACGCGCCGCTGAAAAAGACATATTCGCTGTTCGACAGACTGCCCGATATGCCGGTCTACGGCAATCCCGTACCCGGCGCGGCTCTCGCGGCGCTCGGCAGCGGCACCGGCGCTCTGGCGCTGACCGCGCTCGCCGTGAATGCCTCGGCTAAGCGCAGACACTCGAAGGCGGGCGGAGCCGCGGCGTTCGCGCTGGCGGCGGGAGCTCTCGGCTGCGGAGCCCTCGCGGCATGGAGCGCATACGCTCACGTCATGTTCTCCGACAACGGCCCGCGCAAGCTCTCGCGCCACATCTCAGAGGGGATCGCAAAGCTGATAGACATTCCCGACGGCGGACGCGGGCTCGACATAGGCTGCGGCAGCGGAGCGCTGACCATAGCCTGCGCAAAGCGCTGCCCCGGCGCCATTATGACGGGCATTGACTTCCCCTCCGCTTACGGGGTGTCCTCGCGCAGAAAGCTCTTTGAATACAACGCCGGGACCGAGGGCGTGTCGGAACGCACAGAGTTCGTTGAGGGCAGGATAGATGAGCTCCCGTTCGAGGACGAGACCTTCGACGCGGTGACCGGCAGCTTCCCGGCGCGCAAGTCCCGCGGCGACCTCGTCACCATACTAAGCGAGGCTCTGCGCACCCTGAAAAAAGGCGGTGTGTTCGCGATACACGATATCGTCACTCCCGACCGCACCCCTGAGCTCATGCAGTTCATGCAGGCTCTGCGCGACGCGGGCTACGAGAAGGTCGAGCTTATCGACACCACCGGCGGTCTCTTCATGACCCGCAAGGAAGCCTCCGCCCTGCTTCTGAAAGACTCGGCGGTCTTTTACGGAAAAAAATGATAAAAAACTATTGAAATTATCGGAAAAATGTGTTATAATATTAACAATGATTAAAAGGAGGTATAAACCATGAATGATTCCCTTTCCTTACAGCTATTCGCCTTCGACTGCAACGGTATAACTCCCGAGCAGCACGATAACGCTATCGCAGCGATCAAAAAATTCGGAAACGCCCTCCGCAAGACCGGCAGACAGCAGAACGTTTCAGGTATCCTTTTCGTTGATGACAAGGATATCAAGGTAGTAAATATGCCTCTGCGTAAATATAAGGTTTACGAGATAAAACTGGGCGGCGACGGCACAGGCGCCTGCCCCATGCTCGACCGTACATCGAAGCTCATGGACGACGTGGGCGTAAGGCTCGCGGGGACTCCCGAGGAGGAGCGCCCCTCGCAGGTGATACTCACTATAATAGTATTCGGCCGCGACAACGCCAGCAAGCATTGCACCTATGAACGGCTCCACGATATGATAGCTCATCAGAGAGATGTCTATAAGTGGAAGTTCTTCCTTATGACCGACTTCACTATCAATATGGAAAAGCTCGGTATCGCCGAGGAGGATACGATCATCATTAAGAAGAGCGAGAAGGACTGGTTCAAGCGCCCGTTCGCCGAGCTCACCGAAAAGCTCGTCGCTTATCTGCCGCACTGACAGCGTGGATAAAGGCACGGTGTCCTCACCTCGCTGAGCTTTCGTACAGAATGAGACCCCCGATACAAGATGTATCGGGGGTCTTTGTTATTCTAGGCTTGCGGAAATTTCCATGACCCATCGAGTATCAACTCGCCGCCGCAGTCCGGAATATCCACATCGAACCATTTGCCGAAATCCTGATTCTTTTTGTTGTACTTAGCGAATGTTTCACCATTAAGATACTCATCACTTGTCAGCGTTATCTTGTATTCTGCGTTGTCGGCCACATTATTGCCGCCACTTTCGCTTATAAATATATTACCGGCAAGGGTTTTGAAGCCCTTCACAAGCTTCATCTCGGCGTTACCGCTGAGCAAGACGTTCTTCGCTTTGAATGACGATTTATTGTTCAGCGTGATGCTCGCGCCGTCTTCAAGCGTCATCGTCTGCGATGCCGCGAAGGATTTGCTTTCCGCGACGACTATCGCGCCCTTTACGGTCATATTCTTTGCGGAAACAGCGACCGCGCCGTTGTTCCAGCACTCAAGCTTTCGCTCCGCGTCATTGGCGGTATCGCGGTATACTCCTCCGACATCGCCGAGCGTCAGCATACTGTCCTTTGCGGTCACGTTTATGCTCGCTGCTTTGCCGTTCAGATCGACATTGTTCAGCGCCGCGTTGCCGCCGCTTACCTTAACTGTGACATTCGTGGGGAGGAAGTACTTGTTCACACCGTTTATGATGATGTCCTTGATCTCCGTGCTGCTAAAGAAAATCAAAGACGCGGTGCCGATAAATGTGAGGCTGTTGCCGTTGCCGTCGATAACGGCGCTGCCGTTTTTGTTTTTAAGCTCCAGCTTGCTGTACGTAAACATATTGCTGTTCAGCGTTACGCCGAGGTTCAGCGTCACTTTTTTGTTCTGTTTGATATAGGCGTTGACGGCGTTCAGAGCAAGCGTAACACTCGGATAAAACGCCGCCGCTCCGTTCAGCACCATTTCTATCGCTTCCGGATAAGACGCGTAAACGTATTTTCCGTCGGCATACGCGCCCAGCGCGGCACCGCTGCTCGATGTGTTCACTATGCTTATACGATCGTCCATATCAGCGATAGGGAGCTTCTTAGCATTCTTCACCGTGAACAACTGAAGACCGGTAATATCGGCAAGCTCGCCGTCTGGGTCTTTTACCGTCAGCGTCAGCTTACCGAACTGATCGTGATTATTACCGCCGTCTATCGTCATAGTCGGGAGAAGCAGCTTTACCTCGCGCTTGGTGACCTCTTGGGTTTTCTTGTTGATAGTATCCTTAACTTCCTTATACTGATTGAGCGTGATGTCCGCCTCGACGAGCTCACCGATATTGACCTTCGATTTGCCGAGTATATCGAGCTTTCCCTTGCCGGAGAGGGTAGTCGGATTGAATGTGCCGTTATTCACCCGCACGGTCGTGCCTTCCTCGATAACAACTCTGCCGGCGGAGACACCTGCGCTGTTTATCACATCGCCCGTATCAAAAACGACGTCGGCGTACTTGTTGCCTTTTACATACAGCCTCAGCGAGGAGGTAAATCGCTTTACAGTAAGAACTGTATTTTTATTCTGTGATATTTGTATATATTTGGCTTTTGCATTGGAGGTTTCGACAGCCGCGTTGAGCGTCAGGCTGCCGGACCTGATCGTTAGTGTATTTTTACCGAGCGTGATGACCGCTCCGGGCGCTGTCGTAAGAATTAATTTTTTGTTGCTATTAAACTTTGGATCTTTGGACACCGTCAGGCTCTCACGCACGAGTATGTCGGCGGTTTCTCCCGCGTCGCTATACGCGGCCTCTATCGTGTCATAGCCCACGCCGTCCAT
>JAIKZF010000025.1 GCA_024682455.1 Ruminiclostridium sp.
CAGTCGGGCAGCAACTATTATCTCGAATCCCTGCATAATCAGATGATCGTCGTTAGAAAGGACGGAACGGTATGGTACAGCGGCTATGACGCTGCCGGAGATGACAGCAGAATAGATGACCGTCAGGTTTTGTTCGGTGCATTTGACGAAGTGGTAGATCTTAACGCGGCTTATTCCATTACATTCTGCGGCGAGACGTTCGTACTCGATGATGTGGCGGAAGCCCCCGTAACAACAGAATAACGCCACATAAAACAAACCGGCTGAGCATTGATACTCAGCCGGTCACTTTGTTATTCGGTTGTCATTACATCAAGCATTAGCAGAGCACCGAGTCTGAAACCTCGCGCAAAGTCTGCCTCACATTCAAGCTGGGCTTCAACGTGAAGTGCGTCCGAGTAGGTGTCAAGCAGTTCCTTACATTTTGGGAACTGCTCGATCATCTTTGCCTCTGTATCACAGATGATTGTTCTGTTCTCAATACAGCGCTTGGTCTGGGGGGCTGGTTTCTCGCTCGGGCAAAGTTCGCCATAGTAGAGCTTGCTTATAATAGTGTCCATAGATGTTTTCCTCCATTATGTCAAGGCTTATACTTTATAATATCTGTTCTGAGCTTGCCTTTACAATAATTTTCAGAAAACTTCTCGCACACTATTTAGCTTCAAAAAAGTTTCCCCCAGTCTCGAGCGCAAGCGGCCACTCGAGCGTAAGCGGCCACTCGAGCGTAAGCGGCCTCTCGAGCGCAAGCGGCCTCTCTGACAGAAAAAACGCGGAGCAGAAAGCTCCGCGTTTTGTACTTATTTCGCTTTTATGCTCGCGAGGTCGGTGTTGTAGATCTTCGTCCACTTGCCGTTCACGAGAGCCTTTACCGCGTAGGTGTAGCGCTTGCCCGCCTTTGTGCCGGTGATCTTCACGCCGGCTGCCGAGGTCTCGGTGACGAGCTTGAGCTTGCCGTTCACATACCTGTAAACTCTGTACTTCGTCGCGCCCGCGACCTTCTTCCATTTCAGCGCGATGCTGCCCTCGTTCGCCGTGAGCTTCACGGAAGGCTTATAGTATACCCTGACAGACGCAGTATAGGATACTGCGGTGTCGGACAGGGTGCCGCCGACGTTCCAGCGCACCATAAAGTCCACGGTCACGTTGTTCGCCGCCCTTACGCCGCTGATCTTATCCGCCGCGAGAGTGCCGGTCTTTACGAACTTTCCGCGTCCGTACTCAAATATCGAGTACGCGCCTCCCGCCGATACATAATACCTGCCGTCCGCGCCGTACAGTATGTCTGCGGAGGTCCCGGATATGCGGCAAACAAATATATACTTCCTGCCGCGCTTTACGTACAGCGAGTAGCTCCGCGCTCCGGATACAGCGTCCCATGCAAGGCTTATGTCGTTATTGCCGTTCTGTCTGCCGCTCATGCCGCGCTTTGCGGGAGTCTGTGCGGACGTGCTGCCGCCGGACGAGCTGTCGCCGGGGTCGTCCTTTTCGGGAGTTGCCGCCGCCGGCTGAGTCCCGCCCGCCGGAGGCGTGTACGGAACGAAGTTCCCGTTGTCCATGGTCGGATAAAGCTTCGTCCAGTCGACGTCGCCGCTCTCCGCAGGATTTACCGTTACCGTGCAGTACGCTGTCTTGCCGCCCGCGCTCGCGGAAATGCGCGCCGAGCCCATCTTCACAGCCGTTACAACGCCCTTATCCACCTTCGCGACACCCGGGTCTGTGGAGCTCCACGTTACCGCCGCCATAGCTTCAAGCGGAAGAACCGTCGCTTTGAGCGTTACCGTCTCTCCCTCGGTGAGAGTTACCGAAGTCCTGTCGAGCGTAATGCCCGTTACCGGTACCTCGGGAGACGCAGCCTGCGCAGTGAGCTGCGCGGAATTGCCGTTGTAGGCCTCCGCACCGTCCGTCACGGTCACGGTGTAGTTCCTGCCCGCTTCAAAGGTACTTCCGTCCTTCGGGGTGAGTATCATTACTGTGGCATAGCTCCTGCTTTCGTCGGCAGGGTCTGCCTCTGCGTTCTCAAACGTTATCACGCACAGTATAAGCGTGTCGCCGTCCTTGACATAGACCGTGTCCTCCGTGAGTGTCGAAACGTCCATGTACAGGCTGAACCCGACGTGTATGCCGTCCGCGCTCACCGTCACGTCGCTGATCTCCGGGTCTGCGGTCGAGAAGAGCGGTATGTTGATACCGAGCTGCACCGGCATTACCGGCAGCCAGCCCGCCGTCGAGCCGTCGTCGAGGTTCGCCGCGGCGTTATCCTTGCTCGTGTTGTCCTTAAGGCCCGAGCCCTCGGGAGCCGTGACTCTTACCTGCCATTCGCCCTCGGGAACGAACCACTGATACCAGCCCGAGCCGTTGGTCACCTGCGGGTTGATCTGACCGTAATCGGTGGCCTCCCATACTGTCACGGTGCCGTCTGCCGCACGCTCGTACAGCGTAGCGGTCGCACCCTCAACGGGGTTGGAGAGCACCGCCTCATAGATTATGCCCTCGGGGTCGTGGGTTGCACGCGCGGAGCCGCCCGAGCTCCTGCCGCCGATGCCGCCTTTTGTTTTGTCCCCGGGAACTCTTACATTGTGCTTTTTCGCGAGAGCCTGAGCTTTGAGATAAAGCTCTATCGTCTTTTTCTCCGCTTCGCTGAGAAGTCCGGAGCTGTACGCGTCAAGAAGGTCGCTGCACGCCTCGACAACGTCGAGCGGTATCTTGATACCCGTCGCTTCCTCGATAGCGTCTCTTGTCGCTTCACGAGCCGCGTCCGCAGCATCGCCCATTATCTTGTCCTTGAGTGCCTTTAAGCCGTTCGTCGAAGCGTCGACGATACCCTCCTTAAGGTCATGGATAGTGTTCACGACGTCGTTGATGTTCTGCATCGTGTGCTTCAATGCCTGAGAGAAGTCGGAGCATTCCGTGCTCGATGTGATATCGCGGATAAGATCCTTGCACTCGCCAAGCTCCTGTCTTGTTTCCGCGTCGATTCTGGAACTGTTGCTTTCAATCAGACCGTCTATCGCGGTCTCGGTGTTTATCTGCGCCTTTGTCTGCTGTCTGTGGTCGGTCTGGAAACCGACATCCAGATTGGCGCGCCAGCCTCCCAAACTCTGAGCATATCTTGTTTGTGTCCCGACGATCCTGTCGTGCAGAGCGTTGAATATTTTTCCGGTATTCTGGAGATTACTTATCCCGCTGTTGCTCAGGGTCGGGAAATTCTTTCCGTCGCCCTTTTTGCTTTCAGCTGCGGTCATCGTGCCGTAATCGCCGTTGTCGAATTTCTCGACGATACCGTGCTCGACATAATTGCTGCTCTTGACCAACGCGTATCTTTCCAGGGAGGAATATTCGCCGTAATCTATACCCTGAATGTAGGAATAGCCCTCGTCGCCGTTGAGCGGCATTGCCGCGCTGTACTTGATCTCGATCTTATGTCCGCGGCTGTCTATCTCGTTTGTTACCACACAGCGGTAAACTCTGCCGTCCGTGCCTGTCGATTCATAGTATGTCGGAGGAACGTTTACCCATGCCGTACCGCCGTTGGGCAGCTTTATCTCCTTCTCACCGCCCGCGCGGCTCGTCCATACGGTCTCGGGGATATCGGCATACACGCCCTCGTAGATGCCGAAGTGCGCCTTGAGAGCCTTCATCGACTCCTCGGAGCCGTCGAAGTTCGAGTAATCGAAGTTATCGCCCTCTAAAAAGTCGTCGTAGGACGCCATAGTTTCAAGGAAGATATCGACGACCTCCTGCTGCGCCTCTCTGAGAAGCTCCTGATTTTCGCTGTA
The DNA here is from genome assembly GCA_024682455.1 of Ruminiclostridium sp. Classification (GTDB taxonomy): domain Bacteria; phylum Bacillota; class Clostridia; order Oscillospirales; family Ruminococcaceae; genus Ruminiclostridium_E. The sequence continues at coordinate 3,777 of JAIKZF010000025.1, forward strand.
AGTATTTACATAATCGTTATAAATATAGTCGTAATACTGCTGTAAGGTCTGTTCCGCGCCTGTCTCGGGGTTGACTATCTTGTAGTTTTTGCCGTACTTCGCTATAAGGTCTTCGATACCCGAGCCGACGGAGGAAGCGTCGATAGTTTCGGGAAGCTTCGACTTTACGGACACCGCCCAGTTCGTGAACAGGAACTTTTCGTCGGAAACGGAGCCGACAAACTTGTTCGTATTGCCCTGACGGGTCAGCATAGCGTAGTATTCCTCGCCGTTCTGTCCGGTCACGGTGAGGAGCATACCCTCGTCGGCTACGTTGTTGCCGTCTTCCATTTCAACGGTAAATTCGTAGGTGAATAACTTGCCGAAGTCATTCATCGAATAGTAATATGTCGAAATGTGATTTACATCGCCATATCTGCTTGTATTGAATAGATTGTTCGTCACGCCGGAGAACGGATCACGAGTATTATCGCTTATCGACTTGCAATCGACACGTTTCATGATCGCCGGAGTAAAGCTATCCTTTGTCAGGACTTCGATATTTGTGGTCGCGGAGCGTATTTCGGTATCGCCCTTTGTG
>JAIKZF010000042.1 GCA_024682455.1 Ruminiclostridium sp.
TGTTCTTCTTATACATAGTGCTCTCCTAAAAAGTGCAAGCTTTTTATTCTGTTTTCGCTCTTTTCCTTGCACTTTTATTATACCACATTTCTCGCTTTTTGGCTATATTAACGGGTTATTTTGTTCGTGAGGAGAGATTAATTACGTGAGTATGCAGATGATGTTTATTGGCGTCAACGCGTATATGTCGGTCGATCATTCCGATCTCGTCCCCCTTGACGGCGAGTACTGGATACAGGATTTCATGGGAGCCGACGGCTCGGAGCCTATGCTCACAAGGGTGTACATGAAATATACGGAGAAGTCGATAACTCTCTACTACTGGGACGAAAATGAGCAGGCTTTCGATTTCACGGAGGGACAGAGGTTCGTCTTTTACGAGGAATACGAAAAAAGACCTGCCTGACAGCTCCGCTTACTCCCTGCTCTGCGAGTCTATGTCATACTGAGCGTTGATAGCCTTGACGAGCTCCAGAAGCTTCGCGGGGAAGGTCGTCTCGTTCAGGTATTTCCCCGCCTCCTCGGTAGCAGCCTTGAAAGCCTCGGTATTGTTCGCAGCTAAGGCGTTGTTGGCCTTCTCCGCCTCGTTGAGCCAGTCATACTCCTTATCAATGGCGAGGAGCATCTCGTTGTGCTCCTTGTCCAGAGACTTCGGCGGATAGAATGTGCCGAACTCGTCCAGGCAGGAGCGTGCGCTTTCGATAGCGTCGGACACCTCGGTGAACGAGAGCCGTTCACCTTCGCTGCCGTACAGTCCCGCCGTCACCTTCTTGGTATCGGCGCTCCACTTCTTGAACGTGTCGAACAGCTTAGAGCGGTAATCTTTCATCGAGAGCCTGTCACTGTCGCTGATCTCGGTCACGTTGGCGGCGTGAGTGCTGTCACGCTTCGCGTCGCGGCAGCCCGAGAACATCGCGGCAGCGGTCATAACCGCTGCCGCGATCAGTATGATCCTGTAAACCTTTTTCATATCCGATCACCCCCGAAATAATTCATTTCGGCTCATCGCCCGAACGGCGGAATGAGCCTGACACCGGATAATATGTCCGGCAGCCGCCTTTACGGCAGCTGCCGGACACTTTTGATCTCAGCTGCCGGCTGCGAGGTGCCGCCTTTCGCAAAGCATCGTCACAGCCGTATCACCCGCGGGGACTGCCTGCTTATTCTACGACCTGCGTCCAGCCGAACTCGTCCGGGATACGACCCCACTGGATTCCGGTGAGGGTATCGTAGAGCATCTGGGAGATCGGACCGATCTTGCCGTCGTTGATAGGCATTACGAGGTCGCCGTACTTGAGCTCGCCGATAGGCGAGATAACGGCTGCCGTGCCTGTACCGAAGGCTTCCCTGAGCTCGCCCTTCTTGAACGCCTCAACGATCTCGTCAATAGAGAGGAGTCTTTCGGATACCTTGTAGCCCTTTGCCTTGAGCAGCTCAACTATGGACATTCTTGTGATACCACCGAGGATAGAGCCGCGCAGCTCGGGAGTGATGACCTCGTCGCCGAGAACGAACATAACGTTCATCGAGCCGACTTCCTCGACGTACTTTCTCTCAACGCCGTCCAGCCAGAGGGTCTGCTCATAGCCCTCCTTGGCGGCTTCCTCCTGACCCTTGAGGGAGATAGCGTAGTTGGCGCCGGCCTTTGTGAAGCCTGTGCCGCCTATTACCGCTCTTACATACTTCTGCTCAACGAAGATCTTTACGGGCTCCAGGCCCTTCTCATAGTAAGCGCCTACGGGCGAGAGGATAACGGAGAAGATGAGGTGCTTTGCGGGGTGAACGCCTACATGGTGGTCAACCGCGAACACGAACGGACGGATATAGAGAGAGGTGTCCTTCTCTGTGGGGATCCAGTCCTGATCTATCTTTACGAGCTCTTTGATAGCCTTGATGACGAAATCGCCGTCAAAGGTGGGTATGCAGAGACGCTCGCAGGAGAGGTTCATTCTCGCCATGTTCTTTTCGGGGCGGAAGAGCTGGATCTTGCCGTCCACCGTTCTGTACGCCTTCATGCCCTCGAAGCATTCCTGCGCGTAGTGGAGCACCATTGAGGACGGGTCGAGCTCGAAGGGTCCGTAGGGTACTATGCGCGCGTCGTGCCAGCCCTGACCCTCGTCGTAGTTCATGATGAACATATGGTCGGTGTAGTAGTTTCCGAAGCCGAGCTTGGTCTGGTCGGGCTTCTGCTTGGGAGTTGTGGTCTTTGTGATCTTGAGTTCCATGATATTTTGCCTTCCTTTGTTTCATGTTTGCCTTTGCGGCATTTATTCCTATATATTATAGCACTTTTTCTGCAATTTGTAAATAGCAAAACTGCATTTTTGCTCATAAATTAAGGGCGACCCCTCTGCCGGAGCAGAAGGGTCGCCTTTTTATGACCGTTTATTTATCACAGCACCGGCTCATTTCCCTCGTTGTGCACTTCCTTGGTATGGAGAACGAAGATAGTCACGAAGTACAGCAGTATCGAGATAACGAACGCCGTTCCCATGCTGACCGCGATGTTGAGCGCGCTCAGGTCGCCCGAGGTCGAGGTCATCTCCAGCGCTGACATCAGCGCGTTGCCCGACTGCCCCGAAGCCATTGCCGACGACAGCCCTATCGAATACAGCGCGAAGGGATTGAATCTGTCAACACGGAACATTCCGAGTATCGACGGCAGGAACATCTGCATCGCGATACACATGATTATAGCAAGCCCCGACCTGCCCGTGCTTATGCCTATGCACAGCTGCACAGACGTGGAGAACGTGAGGAACATCGCCGAGCATACCGCCGATACGGTTATCCAGCCCCAGTCCAGAGGCCCCTCAAAGAATATCAGCGACGCGCCGGCTCCCACAAATATAGCCGCCGTCGTCACAAAGAACACGAACACCGGATAGATGAGGAACTTCGGCAGCACGTAATTCACAGCCGAAAGTCCCGAGCACTGCGGCATTATGACGGAGCGGAGCTTCTGCTCGCCGCCTGCCGCGCCCTTGAACACGAACAGGATCACGATAGCTCCCATGCTCGCCACATACTCGACATTGTACATCGAGATATCGGCCGCTGAGAAGTTCGTGAACATATCTATCATCTGGGTGTACTCCTCCGAGGGCGACATATCGCGCATTACCTCCATCATGCCCGACGTCATGCCGAACATCACGGGAGCCATGAGCGCCAGAGCTATGGTCACGACTATGACCGCCGCCATTCTGCCGCCGCGGGTAAAGAACATCATTTCCTTTTTAAATCCGTTTATCACTGTGCCTCACCTACTTCCACGTGCTTCCCACAATATTGAGATATACCTGCTCCAGCGTCGGGCGTGAGAGCTTCACGCCGGAGACCTTCGCCTTGTTATCCGCGAGAACGCGCATGGCGTCGCGTATCCCGGCGGAAGCTTCGTCCGTCTCGCAGACCGCTGTAAGCGTCTTGTCGTAGAAATCGACCTTTTTGAACAGCCCCGACTCATTGAGAGCTCCCACAGCCTGCATATCCGGCTCGGAGAACTGTATCTCGACGCTGTCGGTGCCGTAGCTCGAAAGTATCTCCTCTATGCTGCCCTCGACTGCGAGCCTGCCGCCGGTGAGTATGCCCACGCGGTTCGCGACGCGCTCGACGTCGCTGAGGATATGTGTGCACAGCAGTATGGTAGTCCCCGCCTCTGACAGGGCGCTTATTATGTGCATTACCTCCGCTCTGCCCTCGGGGTCGAGCGCCGAGGTGGGCTCGTCGAGTATCAGCAGCTCGGGCTTGTTGAATATCGCCGCCGCTATGCCGAGGCGCTGGTTCATGCCGCGCGAATAGCCCTTTATGCGGCGTTTAGCTCCCTCGGTCATGCCGGTCAGCGAGAGCACAGCGCTTATGCGGGCGTTCACATCTCCGTCGAAGTGCGAGCAGTACGCGATATATCCCAGATACTCATACCCGTTCATATAGCCGTACAGCGACGGGGACTCCGGCAGATATCCTATTTTTATCTTCTCGCCGCCGTTCTCGCCGAGTATCAGCTCGCCCTCGTCCTTCGGGATAACGTTGCAGACTATATTCATCGTCGTGGTCTTTCCGCAGCCGTTCTTGCCGAGAAAACCGTAGATATCTCCCCTGTTTATCTTCATATCAAGGCCGTCAAGGACCTTGAAGTCCTTGTAGCTTTTCTTAAGACCTCTTATTTCAAGCAATTCGCTTACCCCCTTTTTATAATTCAGAATGCAGAATCATTTTGTCCGCGGCTTCCTGCCGGTAAGGAACTCGACCGAGCGCTCCACCGAGGTGCGCACGTGCTCCATTTCGGGCTTGTGCAGGCTTCCGGCGTTGCGGTAGTCGAAGCTGTTGCAGAAGTCGTTCACGTCGGAATTGAGCTGCTTGACATATTCCTTGACCAGCTTGTCGAGATCCTTGCGGAAATTCGCGAGATCCGCCTTCTGGAGCTTCTCCTCCGCCTTCGCGCTCAGCAGGTTGTAGTGCGGCACGCAGATGTATTCCTGCGCGTTGAACAGGTTTTTGAACCTGCCGTCCTTGACGTACATCGTGAACACGGTCTCAAGCATGTGGTCGATTCCCCAGTTCACCTTGCCGCAGACAAAGCAGGAGCTCTCTATCTCCGCCGACTTCTTCGACTTGGCGTTCTTCGAGAAGAAGAGGCTCTTCTTCTCAAAGATATTGTGTCTCGCGTTTTCAAGGTAGCTGTTGAGCATGAGACCGAGTGACAGGCGGTTGTTCTGCTGGAGCAGCATCTCGAAATGCGTCAGGCAGAAGCCCTGCTCGTTGGTCTCCATGCGGACATCGGGCTCCATCATGGCGGCGCCCATTATGTACTCGCAGATATGCTGCTCGACCGTATCTCTCATGCGGCAGATCGGGCAGCCCTCCTTGGGCTCGAACACCTCATGTACGGGGATAGTCAGAATACTTTCTCTCATATTATTTCCTTTTTCTGTTGTTTCCGATATTTATATATTCCAGTCTATCGGCGCAATACCGCGGCTCTCCAGAAACGCGTTGCACTTCGAGAACGGCTTTGAGCCGAAAAAGCCGTAGCTCGCCGAAAGCGGGCTCGGGTGCGCGGAGGTGATGATATAATGCCGCTTGTTCGTGATGAGCGGTATCTTCGCCTTGGCCTTGCCTCCCCAGAGAATAAAGACCACCGGCTCCTCGCGCTCGTTGAGCAGCGATATCACGCGGTCGGTGAATATCTCCCAGCCCTTGCCCTTGTGGCTGTCGGCATGGCCGCGGCGTACGGTCAGCGACGCGTTCAGCAGCAGTACGCCCTGCCGCGCCCACTTCGTCAGATCGCCCGTCCGCGGTATCGGCACGCCGAGGTCGGAGTTCAGCTCCTTATAGATATTTTTCAGCGACGGAGGCAGGTCCGTGCCCTCTCTGACCGAGAAGGACAGCCCGTGAGCCTGCCCGGGCTCGTGATACGGGTCCTGCCCGAGTATCACAGCCTTTACCCCCGAATAGGGCGTGTATTTCAGCGCGTTGAATATATCGTACATATCCGGGTAGACGGTGTGGGTGCTGTATTCCTCTATCAGGAACTGCCGGAGCTTCAGATAATACTCCTTGTCAAACTCACCCTTAAGCACGTCGTCCCAGTCGTTGCCTATATTTACCATTTATTCCTCGATATAGACCCTCTTCATCACTACCGGAGTCACGGGCTTGTCTGCGTAGTCGGTCTCGACCGCGGCGATCTCGTCCACGACCTCTATGCCCTCGACCACCTTTCCGAAAGCCGCGTAGCTGCCGTCAAGATGCGGAGCGTCCTTGTGCATGATGAAGAACTGGCAGCTCGCCGAGTTGGGGTCGGCGGCTCTCGCCATAGAAAGCACGCCGCGGGTGTGCTTAAGGTCGTTGGGAACGCCGTTGGCTGCAAATTCGCCCTTAATGCGCTCGCCGGAGCTTCCGGTGCCGTTGCCGTTGGGGCAGCCTCCCTGTATCATGAAGCCCGGTATAACTCTGTGGAACGTCAGCCCGTCGTAGAAGCCCTTCCTTACGAGGTTCTCAAAGTTCGCCGCGCTTATGGGGGCTATTTCGGGGTAAAGCTCCAGCTTTATCTTCTTTCCGTTTTCAAGTTCGATCACTACCATTTTAAGTTTCTTCCTTCCGTTTTTTATCGTTATTGCCACGATCACGGCGGCAACGAGCGTAAGCGCTCCCAGCACCGCGATCATCACGATCAGTACAGTATTGTCTTCCTTTTCGGCGACAGTCGGTCTCACAGCCGGCGCCGCAGCCGAGGTAACGGCTGCGGCCTCGCTCTCCGCGGCGGGCAGCAGCTCCGCGCCTGTCGCGGCAGTAGCGGCGGTCTCGCCGGTATCCGCCGTTTCCCCGGCTCCGCCGGATATCCCGACGGGAGAGGTCTCGGGCTTAGCGGCGAAGTAGTGCCTGCGCTCGGCCTTGTCGGCGCGGTGATTGAACGACAGCGCCACATCGCCCGCGTCGATGTACATTTCCTTGGGGTCGCCCGCCTCGAACTCGCCGGCCTTGTAGCTGCCTGCGCCGTCCCAGCACGGGTCCGCCCAGATCCAGCGCTGCTCCTTTTCATACCAGAACGCAGCCCATTCGTGGTTCTGAACGCCGTCGCCGAGGGTCTCGTAGGTCACGCCTCCGCCGACCACGCCTCCCTTGATGTTCACAGCGTCCAGCCCGACAGCCTCTGCCATGGCGCAGAACAGGTTCGCGAAGCCTCCGCACACCGTCCTGCCGCTTTTCAGCACATTATAGAGAGCTATCGTATCGAGGCCGGCGTCTGTATCGCGGGCGTCCTCGTCGTAGTAGAACGCTCCGGATATGAAGCGGGAAATGGCGCGCGCCTTTTCGAGGTCGTCGTCCAGCCCCTCGGTAATGCTCAGCGCGTAACGCTCTATCTGCTCCAGAGCCGTGTTTATCTCCCCGGGATCGTTATTCGCGCTCAGGTACAGAGCCGAAGCCTCAGCGGGAGCCTCGAAGATATGCCCGAACACCTCGCGGTTCGTGCGTTCAAGCCCGTTCAGCGGGAAATACCACCCGCTCTGCTCGTTGAAGTATACCTTGTACAGCATCAGCGCGCCGGACTCGAACCTGAGCGCCAGACGATAGGAGCCGTTTTTGAGGCTCATATTCAGCTCGGCGGTGTAGCTGCCGTCCTTACCGGCGCGCATCGAATAGCCTCCGGACTCGTCCTCGTAGTTATAGATGAACATTTTGCGAAGTCTGTCGCGCGCGTAGAGACCCTTCGCCGATATCGTCGTACCGCTGCACTCGAATACCGAGTACGCGTCCGCGAGGCCTGTGGTGCGGATAAGGTTCGTCCTGCCCACGGCTCCCTCGGAGGCGGCTGCCTCTCCGGCGCATACCGCCGCCCCGTGACCTAACAGCACGGAGGCGGCGAGCATCAGACATATTAAAATCAGTTTTACCCGCCTCCCGTAATACGGGGGGCGGGCGCAAATGCTTTTCATGGATCGTCTGTCCTCCTGCCGGGGAATATCCCCGAAGCATCAGAGCATCTTCTTGAATTCTTCCTTGTCGGGGCTGTATGTAAGAGCCGTTTCCCTGGTGATGACGCCGTCACGCGCGAGACGCTTAAGGCTCTCGTTCATGGTCCTCATGCCCATGGATACGTTGGAGGCCATTACCTGCTCGATGAGGTGGGTCTTTTCGGAGCGGATATTGTTCGCGCACGCGTCGATATTGATGAGTATCTCGAACGCAGCCGTTCTTCCTCTTTCAACGTTGGCGCAGGGCAGGAGCATCTGCGAGATAACGCCGCGCAGGTTCTGGGAGAGCTGCATTCTGATCTGGTTCTGCTCCTCGGACGGGAATACGTCGATGATACGGTTTACGGTCTGAGCCGCGCCGGTCGTATGCAGGGTGCCGAGAACAAGGTGTCCCGTTTCAGCCGCCGTGATAGCGAGTCGGATAGTCTCAAAGTCACGCATCTCGCCGACGAGGATAACGTCGGGGTTCTCACGCAGACCGGAGCGGAGCGCGTCGTTGAAGGAGCGCACGTCTGTGCCGATCTCACGCTGATGTATGGTCGCGAGCTTGGGCTCATAGATATACTCGACAGGGTCCTCGATAGTGAGGATATGGCAGGCGCGGGAAACGTTGATCTGGTCGACCATGGCTGCGAGGGTGGTGGACTTTCCCGAGCCGGTAGGTCCGGTAACGAGGATAAGGCCCTTCATCTCCTTGGTGAGGTTGATAGCCGCCGTCGGCAGGGAGATATCCTTGAAGGACGGGATATGCTCGTTGAGCAGACGGATAGCCGCCGCGAGCTTGCCGCCGTTCTGACGGTATACGTTGACTCTCTGACGTCCACCGGAGGAAGCCGTGAACGAGAAGTCGATATCTATGCCCTCGCCGAGCTTCTTTTCCTGATCCGCGGTGAGCATGGAAAGGATCGTTGACTGGACCACGTCGTCGCTCATACCGTCGAACTTCTTGAGTTCACCGTTGATACGTATGGACGTGGGTGCTCCGACGGTCAGATGCACGTCGGACGCCGCCTTGCTTCTGGCGAAATTTAAAAGCTGATCTATTGTCATGGACATGGTGTATATTCCTCCCTAATTCCCATTTTCACTTTATTTTGAACTGTATGCCGCTTACGGAGAGGAAAACCTCCTGCGCGGTATTGGCTATACGCTGGTTCACGGCTCCGAGGATATCGCGGAACGCGGTCTGCTCCTCGTCGAGCGGGTTTACGGAGAAGCCGGGTTCGATCGTGATTATAACGAGAGCGCCGTTGAGGGCGATGACCTTGTTCATGCACTCGATAACGCTGTTTACGGCGGTGGAGCGCACCTTCTCATACTCTTCGTGGGTGATATGCGAGATATCCTTCACGCTGCTGCGCATGAGGTTCTCGACATAGCCGCCGAGGTTGTCGAGTATGAAGAACTTATGATCCTTGATACAGGCTACGGGGTCGGTCACATTATCCACGATCTCCCATTTGACATCATTTTCCTTGTTGGAATACTCTAGCCTGTTGCGGGTCTCCGCGGGAAGCTCGGGGCTTGTGTTTATATATAATACATTGTCGCAGGTCCTGAAATACGAGATAGCCCATCTGCTTTTTCCGCTTACTGCTCCGCCGGTCACCAAGGTTATGCTTGACATTCTGTTCATACCTCCCGAAGCTCCTTTTTAAATTAAATTCATAATTACGCTGTTTTTCCAAACTGCGCCTCTATCATTATATACCATTTTTCTTTCAAAGTCAAGGAAAACTTTTAGTATAAACGTAAAATCGCGGTTACAAAACAGCGCGGAAGAAAATCTTGTAAATATGCACTAAACCCACTTGTATTTTTTGTTTATTTGTGATATAATGGTTTTATGTATCTGTATATTGACCACAACAAAGGAGACATATATAATGGACAGATTTTCCGAGCAGCTTATCAAAAAGGAAGCCACGGGCAGGGATATGTTTATCCGCGGGCTGTATATCGCCGCGGCAATGGCGCTTCTCGCGGGGACGGCGTTCCTGCTGCTGTATTTCGGGCTGGCGGCTCTCGCGATAGCCGGAGCCGTGATATGGGGACTGGTGTGGCTGCTCCAGGGCACATCGGTGGAGTATGAGTACATCGTCACCAACGACGACCTCGACATAGACAAGATAATCGGAAGACGCAAGCGCAAACGCCTGATCACCGTGAGCCTCAGCAAGGTGCAGGAGCTCGCCGAGCTGAAAAGCGACGGCTCGGTGAACGCCGACGTTACCGTAATGGCTCACGACGAGACCGGCACGGATATGTGGTACCTCTGCGCGGATACCGACAAGTACGGCAGGCTCGCGGTCATCTTCAACCCCGACCGCAATACGCTCTACAATATGATAGGAGGCTTCTCCCCCGCAGTAAGGAACAGGTATTCCGATCTTTACAAGGCCGTAAAGCCCGAAAACAAGGACGAGGAGCAGGAACCCGAAGACCCGGCCGCACCGGAGGAATGATTTGAGAAAAAACGTACTGAAAAAAAGCGCCCTGCGTGAGATACGCTCGACACTCAGCCGCTTCCTGTCGATCTTCGGCATAGTGGCGCTGGGCGTGGGGTTCTTCTCGGGAGTCAAGGCCGCGTCGCCGGATATGCGCGCCACAGTCGACGACTATCTCGACGATTATCGCCTCGCGGATATGCGCATAGTCTCCACCTGCGGCTTCGACGGCGGCGATATAGCCGCAGCGCAGACGATAGATGGCGCGGAGGTCTACCCGTCATATTTTACCGATCTGGTCTCGCACTGCGAGGGGCGCTCCCCCGCCGCGGCAAGGCTCACGTCCCTGAGCGCCGACGTTATCGGCGGCAGGGTCAACGCGCTCGTGCTCGCGTCGGGCAGAATGCCCGCGAACGAGCGCGAGTGCCTTGTGGATTCCTCCAAGATGAAGGGAGGCCCCGCGGTAGGCTCGACGGTGCGCTTCACGGCAAACGACGGCTCCGACCCCGACGATATGCTGTCCGTTTACGAGTACACGATAGTCGGAGCCGTCAACTCCCCCATGTACATCGACAAGACCACGCGCGGCAGCACCACGGTCGGCAACGGCTCGATAGAGTCGGTCTACTATATACCCGAGGAGAATTTCATCTTTGAGTACCATACCGAGCTGTATCTGCGCTTCCCGGAGCTGGAGAGCTTCATCTGTTACAGCGACGCGTACCGCGACAGAGCGGACGCCTTTGCGGATACGGCGGAGGAGATCGGCGAAAGGCGCGCGAAGGAGCGCTATGCCGATATCGTGTCGGAGGCTGACGAAAAGCTCGCCGACGCGGAACGTGAGCTTGCGGACGCACAGAAGGAATACGACGATAAGATAGCCGACGGCGAAAAGGAGCTCGCCGACGGTGAAGCCGAAATAGCAGAGAATGAGCGGAAGCTCGCCGACGCCGAGGCGGAGATAGCAGAGAACGAGCAAAAGCTCGCCGACGCCGAGGCGGAGATAGCAGAGAATGAGCAGAAACTCATCGACGCCGAGGCGGAGATAGCCGAGAACGAACAGAAGCTCCTCGACGCCGAGGCGGAGATAGCCGAAAATGAGCGGAAGCTCATCGACGCCGAGGCGGAGATAGCAGAGAACCGCAAAAAGCTCGAAGACGGCAGAAAAGAAACGGAAGAAGGCAGGCGAAAGCTCGAAGACGCGGAATCCGCCTACAACGACGGCCTCGCGGAATATGAGAGCGGGCTGCGTAAATATAACGACGGTCTCGCGGAATATCAGACCAATCTTGACGAATACAACGCCCGGAAGGAGCAGCTCGCGGCGGCACGTGAGGAATTACGCGCCGGCGAGGAGGCTCTGGAGGCGGGCAAAGCGGAGCTTGAAGCCCGGAAGGCGCAGCTCACGGCTGCGAAAGCGCAGCTCGCGGCGGCGCTGGGGCTGCCGGAGCTGCCCGACGCGGCATTACAGATGTACGCGTCGGTGCCGCAGGTCGCGCAGCTCATAGCGGCGCAGAAAGCGATAGAGGAAGCGGAGACCGAAATAGCGCGGAATGAGGCGGAGCTCGCCGCGGCAAGGCAGCAGCTCGACGAGGCGCAGGCACGGCTCGACGAGGGAGGCATACAGCTCCGGGACGCGAAATTGCAGCTCAACGCCGCGCGCATGGAGCTGGAATCCGCGGAAAAGCAGCTCTCCGGCGCCGCCGCGGAGATAGCCGACGGAAAGGCGGAGCTGGCGGACGCGGAAGCCGAGCTTGCAGACGGCGAAAAAAAGCTCGCCGACGCGGAAGCCGAGCTTGCGGACGGCAGAAAGAAGCTGGACGACGCGAAGTCGGAGGTCGCCGACGGTTGGAAGGAACTGAACGACGCGAAGTCAGAGGTCGCCGACGGCTGGAAGGAACTGAACGACGCAAAGTCGGAAGTCTCCGACGGCAGGAAGGAACTCGACGACGGCAGGGCCGAGGTCGAGGACGGAAAAAAGGAGCTCGCCGACGCGAAGATAAAGCTGGAGGACGGCAGAAAAGAGCTGGAGGACGGCAAGACCGAGGGCGCGGAGAAGATAGCCGATGCCCGCGCGGAGCTCGACGACGCTCACAAAAAGCTCGAAGACCTGTCCGAGCCGAAATGGTACGTATTCACCCGGGACGACTACCCGGGCTACACCGAGTACGGCGAGAACGCGGACAGGATAAACAATATAGCGGCTGTATTCCCGGTGTTCTTCATCATCGTGGCTATGCTGGTCTGCCTGACCACAATGTCCCGCATGGTGGAGGAGCAGCGCGTCTGCATAGGCACGCTCAAGGCTCTCGGCTACGGGAACGGCGCGATAATCTCGAAATATATGTTCTACGCGGTATCCGCGACCCTGCTGGGCTGCGTGACAGGCTGCGGCGTGGGCATGTATCTTTTCCCGTTCGTCATAATCACCGCCTACGGAATGATGTATGACATAATCGGAATGTCGCTGAGCATAGATATCGTGACGGCTCTCACAGCAAGCGCGGTATTCACGGCTGCTATCGCATTCACGGTATGGCTGACGGCGCGTTCGGCTCTCGCGGAGCAGGCTGCTCAGCTCATGCGCCCCAAGGCTCCGAAGAACGGCAAGCGCATACTTCTCGAACACATAACGCCGATATGGAAGCATTTCGGCTTCAGCAGCAAGGTCACCGCGCGCAATCTATTCCGCTACAAACGCAAGATGTTCATGACGGTGATAGGCATAGCGGGCTGCACCGCGCTGCTGCTGACGGGGCTTGCGCTCTACGACTCGATAAACGACATCATAGCCAAGCAGTTCGAGGACATACAAAACTATCAGGGCATACTCGCCTATGACGCGGACGGCGAGCCCGACGCTCCGGACAGGGCGGCGGCTGTCGTCTCAAAGCACGGCGGCGACAGCATAAGGCTGTATCAGAAGCTCGTCAAGGTCTCCGCAGGCGGCAGGTCGGTGAACGCGTACATTTCCGTTCCGTCCGAGCCGGAGCGCTTTACGGAATTTTTCGACCTGCGCAACCGCACCACCGGCGAGAAATACTCTCTCTCCGGGGACAGCATTTATCTGGACGAGAAGTCAACTCTGCTCCTCGGCGGGCTCGGACCGGGCGGCACCGCGGAGATCGAGCTCGGCGAGACGCGCCGCGTCCCCGTGACCGTTACCGCGCCTTTTGAGAACCATCCCAATCATTATATATATATGACTCCCGGAACCTACGAGAAGATCACCGGGGATAAGCCCGAATACAACGTGCTCTACTTCCGGCACAGTCTCGGAACAGGCAGAGAGCAGGACAAGCTGGGCGAGGAGCTTCTTGCCGAGGACGGCGTGCTGACGGTAAGCTTTAATTCCAACACGGTAAGGACATTCACGGCTATGCTCGAGGCTCTCGGGCTCGTTATAGTGGTCATTATAGCGTCCGCGGGGCTGCTCGCGTTCGTCGTGACCTATAACCTGACGAATATCAACATCACCGAGCGTATCCGCGAGATAGCGACTCTCAAAGTCCTCGGCTTCTACGATATCGAGGTGGATAAGTACATCTTCCGCGAGAATATCATATTGTCGCTGATAGGTACCGCCGCAGGCCTCGTCCTCGGCAGATACCTTGCGACGTTCGTGATAACCACCGCAGAGGTCGATCTGGTAATGTTCGGCAGGAATATCTATCCGATAAGCTATATCGTCGCCGCAGCCGCGACCGTCCTCTTCTCCGTTCTCGTGACTTTTGCTATGCATAAGCGGCTCAGAAATGTCGATATGATCGAAGCCCTCAAGTCCGTAGAATAAGCGCTGCACGCGAGCTGGGGGAAGAAGGGAGAGGGAAGGAAGGAAGCCCCTTTCTGGGGGAGGAAGAGAAAGGGTAGGAAGGAAGCCCCTTTCCAAGGAAAGGCGCTCCCTCCCTCCCCTCTCCCTCCCTCCCCCAGACCCCCTATCTCCCTCTCCCCTCCCTCCCGCGGGAAAGGCCAACCGCTTCGCCTTGCAGCGAGGGTAGGTAGTACGCCTTTTAGCACTAAAAGCATAAAAAAACTGCTCCCTTTTAAGCGAAAGGGAGCAGAATTTTCATTTAAGAGAACATTAACCCTTAACAGAACCGAGGGTTACACCGCCGATGATGAACTTGGAGAGGAAGAGATAAACTACTACTACCGGTACGATAGCAAGCAGGATTATCATGTAAACCTCACCCATATCGCCCGCCTGCGAATTGATACGCGAACGGACAACGGAAAGCATGATCGGCAGAGTCCATACTTCCTTCTTATCAAGGATAAGAGCGGGAGTGAAGAAGTTGTTCCATGTACCAACGAACGAGAAGATCATCTGAACTGCAAGAGCGGGCTTGAGAATAGGTGTGCAGATGAAGTTGAACGTTCTGAACTCGTTCGAGCCGTCAACACGCGCAGCCTCAACTATTTCGAGCGGAAGCGTACTGTCGATGTACTGCTTCATGTAGAAATAGGTAGCCGGAGCCGCGATAGCCGGTATAATGAGCGGCCAGTAAGTGTTGGTAAGACCGAGAGCGTTTACGAGCTTTACGAAACCGAGCGCGGAAACCTGCGTCGGGATCATCATTACGAGAATGATGAACTTGTGAGCCACATTTCTGCCCTTGAAATCATATACGCATACGCCGTACGCTGTCATAGCGGAGAAGTATGTCGAAATGATGCAGGTGCAGGCGGAAACGATAAAGCTGTTCAGCATGCCCTGAGGCAGGAAGAAGATGCTCTGGTCGTTCCAGGCTGTAACAAGGTTGTCAATGAAATGCTCTTTCGGAAGCAGAGTAAAGCCTGCCTGTAACTGAGCGTTGCTTCTTGTAGCGTTGATTATCAGCAGATAGAAGGAGAAAAGGCTGAGTACAGTTACGAATACAAGAAATATGTAAGAAACTATTTTCGCGATAAGAAGCGATGTTTTGTTGCCCTTATCGATATACTCCATATGAGAAGCCATTACTTCTTACCTCCCTTTTTTTCCTTTTTTGGTTCTGTGGTTCTGAATACAACGAAGCTCAGTACGCCTGTTATGATGAACAGAACGATGGATACCGTACCTGCCATACCGTAGTTCTTGGAGGTACCGATGTAGTTGTTCAGAGCCATTACGAGAGTCTTGGTCGTATTGTTAGGCGAACCCTTACCGGAAGAAATGATCTGCGGTACGTCGAACATCTGGAGACCACCGATGAGAGCGGTGATAACAACGTAAATGATGATCGGCATAAGCAGGGGAAGCGTTATTCTGAAGAATACCTGTACCGAGGTCGCGCCGTCTATGGAAGCCGCTTCGAACAGGCTCTGGTCGATACCCATGATACCTGCCATCAGCAGTATCGTGGTATTACCGAACCACATGAGGAAGTTTATGAAGGCGACGATAGAACGTGCCGACCATTTATTGTTGAAGAATTCAAAGATCTCTCCGCCGTTTGCTGTAAGCATCTGGTTGATAGGACCAACGTTGGAGAAGAGGGTGAAGAACAGCATCGCGAACGCCGAAGCCATTATCAGGTTAGGCATATAGATAACTGTCTTGAAGAATGTCTGACCCTTGATCTTCATTCTTTCGCTTGTAAAAATGACTGCGAGCAAGAGCGCGAATACGATCTGCGGAACCGCGCCCATTATCCACATTATCATTGTGTTTCCTGCGTAATTGATGATATCGATGCTGCCGCTGCTCTTGGGTGTGAACAGGGTAACAAAGTTTTCAAAGCCTACGAAGGTCGGACCGACATGCTTGAGTCCGTCCATGTAGTCCTCAAAGAATGCACTGTAGAATGTCGAGAAAAGCGGTACTAACGAGCAGAAGATATAAACAACAAAGAACGGAGATATGAATAGATAGCCCCATTTAGCGTAGCTTATAGACTTGTGCTTTACCGGCGCGTTTGTGTTTGAACTCATAAAGCCGTTATCCTCTCATAATGAATTAGTTATTGTCTGAAATTGAAGCAAGAGGCGAAGCAAGTAACTTGCCTCGCCTCTCAATTCAGCAATTATTTGTTTTTTCTGTAAGATGACTTACGGAGTAACGATTGCCGGATACTTCTCGTTGATGTAGCCGTAGAAGTTCTGGAGAGCCTCGTCCTTGGAGCAGTTGCCGGTGTAGTAGTCAAGGATGTAGGTCTGGAGACCTTCGTTAAGGAGCTGGTCATAGATTGTAGCGTTAGCCCAAACGATGGAGTCTGTCATGCCGCAGAATACTGCAGTAGCGTTCTGGCCGCCGAGGAAGTCAGAACCGAAGGACGGATCGTTAGCGAACTTCTCGTTTACAGTCTTGTTGTTTGTGAACTGACCCTCGTTAACGATGAGGTTTTCGCAAACTTCTTCATTCTCTGTGAATGCCTTCATTACCTTAGCAACAGTTGCGCCGTTGTCTGTACCTGTAGCTGCGAGCATCCAGGTACCGCCCCAGAAGTGACCCTGCGGTCCCTTGCAGATAGCCCAGTCGCCGGAGCAGCCCTTTTCAGGATCCTGAGCGTTGCCCATGCAGAAGTTGAAGTACCAAGCAGGACCGAAGAAGCACATTGTCTTACCGTCTGCGAACATTTGAGCGTTCTTCTCATCGCCCCAGATACCGGAAGTAAGGGTGTAACCGTTCTTCAGATATGTATCAGCCTGGTCGATCCACTGGCTGATAGCGGAAGGCATTGTGAGCTCGCCGCCTGTTACCCAAGCGCTGTCAGCGTTGTTGGAGAATACACGGTATGTCTCAGCGAAAGAAGCTGTCATGTAGTACCCGAGGTCCTTAGCCTTAGCAGCAACTGCATCGAACTTATCCCAAGAATCGAGCTGACCCTGAACTGCGTCGGGATCGTCTGTGCCGAGAACTTCCTTAGCTATAGATCTTCTATAGATAAGAGCGGACGGGCAGCACTGGAAGGATACGCCCTTGATCTTGCCGTTTGCGTCGGAAGCAGCGGATACTGTGTACTGATACTCAGTGGGAACCTGGCTTACACCGATCGTAGAAACGTCGAGTGTGTAGTCGGAATCTGTGTACTTGAGTATGTAGTCAGCCTCTGCGAGGAACATATCAACCTTGTCATCAGCTGCTGCGGAAGCATTAGCCTGAAGAGCCTGGTCGAGCTTATCCTGATATACGCCGTTATCGGAAGGATTGATTGTCCACTTTACCTTGATGCCGTCGAGAGTCTCAGCGGATGCATCGTAGCCAGGCATGTACTTTTCGAAGAAGCCCTTGAACTCTTCGTTCCAAGCATAGATGTTGAATACGCCGCCTTCTTCGGAAGCGGGAGCTGCGGGAGCTGCTGTTGTGTCAGCGGGAGCTGCTGTTGTTGTGTCTCCGCCCGAAGGAGCTGCTGTTGTTGCTGCGGGAGCTGCTGTTGTTGTTGTTGTGGAGCCGCTGCCCGAATTGCTGCATCCTGCTACTGCGAGGACGCTGGCTGCCGCGAGAAGGCCAGCCATTATTCTTTTCTTCATAGTTCTTTCCTCCAAAAATTGCGGTTCATTTTCTTCATGAACCGAGCTTGATTTTTGAATTGGGGTGGCACTTAAAACCGCGCCCCTCAATTTCATTTGTAACTATATCACAATTTTTCGGATTTTGCAAGTCTTTTTTTAAAATTTTTTTCATCATCCCACTCGGAAACGATTTCACCATACCATGGATTTTGTCTTTTTTGTGCGTTTTGACAATCTCCCGTTTTTTTCTCAAAACAGATTAAGCTTTCTAAACCTCACACTTATCTTTCCCCTTTTTTTCAAGGTTTTTTTGTTTTCTTCACCTTCCTCTCACATTTTACCCTTTTGACGTTTATGTGCGTTGTTACCAATTTGTAACTTTTTATTTGTGCATAAGCACGAAAAATTTTATCTCGTCGCTGCAAACGTTTACATTACAATTTTCCGCTAAATTGTAATAACTTTGTTACCGGTTTTTACTTTGTTTTTAAGCAGATTTTGTGTCGTTTTCGCTTGATATTTAGCTAATATCGCAGTTAATTTTATTTCTTGCACATCTTTCAACATACCTCTATTGTGCAATATCACCGTAATGATATGCAGCCCGTTCCGAAAAAATGTTAAAAAATTTTTCCGGAAAAGTCTTGAATTTACTATTGAAATATAGTAAAATATATCTGTGGTCAAGACCACACAAGATATGGGACGGCAGCCATTCCGTTTTCCATATTTTGTATTTATATATTAAATGGTATATCCCGGACGGAGTGTTATTATGGGTGGTACGCGTATCTGTAAGTCTCCGCGGCGTCGCGCCGCCTTTTTATCACGCCATAATTGCAACCGATTTAAGCTGTACTGAAATGTTACGGCTTTTTTGTTTTGAAAGGAGCAGACCGATGAAAAAAGCAGCGATAATAATGGGAAGCGACAGCGATCTCCCGATAGTAAGAAAAGCGGCGGAGGTCCTGAAAACCTTCGGCGTGCCGTTTGAGATGCACGTTATGTCGGCGCACCGCTCTCCCGCCGAGGTCGCGGAGTTTGCGAAGAACGCCCGTGCGAACGGCTTCGGAGTGCTGATCGGAGCGGCGGGAATGGCAGCTCACCTCGCCGGGGCTCTAGCGGCGAACACCACCCTGCCGGTGATAGCTCTGCCGGTCAAGGCAAAGGCTCTCGAAGGCGTAGACGCGCTGCTCTCGTCGGTCATGATGCCCCCCGGAGTGCCGGTCGCGACAGTCGGTATCGACTGCGCCGCGAACGCCGGATACCTTGCGGTCCAGATACTCGCGGTCTCCGACGATGAGCTTGCCGGGAAATATGAGGAGTTCAAGGCCGCTCAGCACGCCAAAAACCTCGACGCGGACAAGAAAATGCAGGAAACTGTAAAGGAAATATAACAAAAAGGAAGGACAAGCACAATGGAAAAGAAAGAACAGCTCTACGAAGGAAAAGCAAAGAAGGTATTCGCTACCGACGACCCCGATCTCGTGATAGTATCCTACAAGGACGACGCCACCGCGTTCAACGGTCTTAAGAAGGGCACTATCGAGGGCAAGGGCGTCATCAACAACAAGATGACCAACTATATGTTCGGCCTGCTTGAAAAGGAGGGCGTTCCGACGCACCTCGTAAAGGAGCTCAGCGACCGCGAGACCCTCGTGAAGAAGGTCGAGATCGTACAGCTTGAGGTCATCATCAGAAACGTAGCCGCCGGCAGCTTCTCGAAGAGAATGGGCGTTGAAGAGGGCAAGGCTCTGCTCACCCCTATCCTCGAATACAGCTACAAGAACGACGACCTCGGCGACCCGTTCATCAACGACTACTACGCTCTCGCGCTGGGCATCGCCACAAAAGAGGAGCTCGACACCATAGCAAAGTACGCGTTCAAGGTGAATGAGTTCATGCTGAAATACTTCAAGGAAATAGGCATAGACCTCATCGACTTCAAGATCGAGTTCGGCCGCTTCAAGGGTCAGATACTCCTCGCGGACGAGATCTCGCCCGATACCTGCCGCTTCTGGGACAGCAAGACACACGAGAAGCTCGACAAAGACCGCTTCCGCAGAGATATGGGCGGAGTCGAGGACGCTTACAGGGAGATAAGAAGAAGAATTTTCGGCGAATGAGCCGCCTGATAAAAGAAAGGTTTGGATAACAATGGGAGGTTTTTTCGGAGCAATATCCCATAAAGACTGCATCTCCGACGTATTTTTCGGGACGGATTACCATTCCCACCTCGGCACGCGCCGCGGCGGTATGGCTGCATACGACCCGGAGTCGGGGTTCCAGAGAAGCATCCACAGCATCGAGAACTCGCCGTTCCGCACCAAGCTTGAGGACGACGCGGCAGGTATGCGCGGAAAGGTCTGCATCGGCTGTATAAGCGATACCGACCCCCAGCCCATACTCGTGACTTCGAGGCTCGGGCTCTACGCTATATGCAGCATCGGCATCATAAACAACGCCGATAAGCTGTATGAGGAGCTGCTGAACGAGGGCTGCGCGAATTTCGAGGCTATGACCAGCGGCAGCGTGAATTCCTGCGCGCTCATCGCCGCGCTGATAGCGCAGAAGAGCAGCTTCGCCGAGGGCATAAAGTACGCGCAGGACAAGATCGAGGGCACGATGTCCCTGATGATAATGACAAAGGACAGCCTGATCGCCGCCCGCGACAAGCACGGACGGCTGCCGATAATACTCGGCAGGAACGAGGACGGCTTCTGCCTGTCATTCGAATCCTTCGCCTACCAGAAGCTCGGCTATTCCACATACAAGGAGCTCGCCGCGGGAGAGATCGTCCGCCTGACAGCCGACGAATGCGAGGTGCTCGAAAAGGGCTCCCCCGATATGAAGATATGCACGTTCCTCTGGACTTATTACGGCTACCCGAACGCCGTTTACGAGGGAGTAAGCGTCGAGGGTATGCGCGCGAGGAACGGTATGATACTCGCGGAGAACGACATAAAGAACGGCAACCTGCCGGACGTTGACTACGTGTGCGGAGTCCCGGACTCGGGCACTCCCCATGCCATAGGCTACGCGAACCGCAGCGGGATTCCCTTCGCAAGACCGTTCATCAAGTACACCCCCACATGGCCGCGTAGCTTCATGCCGCAGAACCAGGCCATGCGCAACAAGGTCGCGAAGATGAAGCTGATACCCGTGCATGAGCTCATCAAGGACAAGAAGCTCCTGTTCGTCGACGACAGCATAGTGCGCGGCACGCAGATGCGCGAGACCGTGGAGTTCCTCTACGAGAACGGCGCGAAGGAAGTGCACATGAGATCTGCGTGTCCGCCCATAATGTTCGGGTGCAGATACCTGAATTTCTCCCGCAGCAACTCGGAGCTCGACCTTATCGCAAGACAGATAATACAGGAAAAAGAAGGCGACGAGGGCGTAAAATACATAGCCGAATACAGCGATTCCTCCACCGAGCGCGGAAAACACCTGCGCAGAGAGATATGCCGCCGCCTGAGACTCACCTCGCTGGAATTCCAGACACTTGAGGGAACGATCAGAGCGGTCGGGCTGCCCGAGGACAAGCTCTGCACCTACTGCTGGACGGGAAAGCACTGACAGACGGCACTCATACACCCCGCAGACCTGAGTTCTGACAATACTATACTGAAAGGAATAACGATATATGAAAGACAGTCATTCCGAAAGCTATAAAGCAGCCGGCGTCGACGTTACCGCGGGCTATGAAGCGGTAAGGCTCATGAAGGAGCACGTCGAGCGCACCAGGATCAAAGGCGCTATCGACAGCATCGGCGGCTTCGGAGGGCTCTTCGAGCTCGACCCGAAGGAATACGACGACCCCGTGCTCGTTTCCGGCACCGACGGCGTAGGCACCAAGATAAAGCTGGCGTTCCTGCTGGATAAGCACGATACGATAGGCATAGACGCGGTGGCTATGTGCGTCAACGATATAATCTGCTGCGGCGCAAAGCCCCTGTTCTTCCTCGATTATATCGCCTGCGGCAGGAACGAGCCTGCCAAGATAGCCTCTATCGTAAAGGGCATCGCGGACGGCTGCGTCGAGTCGGGCTGCGCGCTCATAGGCGGCGAGACCGCCGAGCACCCCGGCCTTATGCCCGAGGACGAATACGATGTGGGAGGCTTCTCCGTCGGCATCGTCAGCAAGAAGAAGATCATCGACGGCACTAAGGTAAAAGAAGGCGACGCTATCATCGGACTTGCCTCCTCGGGCGTACATTCCAACGGCTTCTCGCTGGTGCGCAAGGTCTTCGGCATAGACAGGCGCGAGGTGCTCGATGAAAAGCTCCCCGACGGCAGAACTCTCGGCGAGGCTCTTCTCACCCCGACAAAGCTCTATGTCAAGCCCGTTCTCGAACTGATGAAGAACGTCGGAGTCAAGGCTGTCAGCCACATCACGGGCGGCGGCTTCTACGAGAATATACCCCGCTCGATACCCGAGGGCTTCACGGCGCTGATAAACAAGGGGAGCTGGGAGGTGCCATACATCTTCAGACTCCTTCAGGAGCGCGGCGGCATAAGCGAGCACGATATTTTCAATACCTTCAATATGGGTATCGGTATGTCGATAGTCGTTTCCGCGGACGAAGCGGACAAGGCGGTCGGAACCCTGAAAAGCTGCGGCGCGGAAGCCTGCGTCATCGGTAAGATCGGCAGAGCCGACAAAGCTATTATAATAGAATAAGGAAACGGACATGAAAAATATAGTTGTTCTGGTATCCGGAGGAGGCACCAACCTGCAGGCTCTCATCGACGCGGAAAAGCGCGGCGGACTGGGCGGCGGCAAGATCACCTGCGTGATATCATCGAAGCCCGACGCTTACGCGCTCAAACGGGCGAAGAACGCGTTCATACGGACAAAGGTGCTCGAAAGAAAGGAATTCCCCGACATAGCCGCTTACAGCAAGGCAATGGCGGAGCTCCTCAAGGAATGTGAGGCAGATCTTGTCGTTTACGCGGGCTTTATGACGATACTCGACGAGCAGGTCTGCGGGGCTTTCCCGTATAAGATGATAAACGTTCACCCGGCGCTTATCCCCTCGTTCTGCGGCAAGGGCTACTACGGCCTGCGCGTGCATGAGGAGGCGCTGAAAAAGGGCGTCAAGATCACCGGAGCCACGGTGCATTTCGTTACCGAGGAATGTGACTGAGGCCCCATAATCCTCCAGAAAGCTGTCGATGTAAAGAACGGAGACACACCCGAGATACTCCAGCGCAGAGTAATGGAGGAAGCGGAATGGAAGATACTGCCCGAGGCGGTAAGGCTGTTCTGCGAGGACAGGATCAAGGTAGAAAACGGCGTAACGATCGTTAGTGAATGAAAGGAAAGAATCATGGAAAAAATCGAACTGACAAAGGAACTCAACAGCCTCGAATACCACGGCAGAGGCATTATCCTCGGCAAATCGCCCGACGGCAAGAAAGCGGTCATAGCCTACTTCATCATGGGCAGGAGCGAGAACAGCCGCAACCGCGTGTTCGTCGAAGACGGCGAGGGCATACGCACACAGGCGTTCGACCCGTCGAAGATGACCGACCCGCACCTTATCATATACGCTCCCGTAAAGGTGCTCGGCACAAAGACGATAGTTACCAACGGCGACCAGACCGACACGATCTATGAGCAGATGGACAAGCAGATGACCTTTGAGCAGGCTCTGCGGTTCCGCGAGTTCGAGGACGACAAGCCCAACTACACACCCCGCATCTCCGGCATAGTACACGCCGACGGCGGCAATATGAACTACGCCCTGCACATAATCAAGAGCAACGACGGCGACCCGTCCTGCTGCATACGCAACACCTACGCGTACAGCTGCCCCATGGACGGCGAGGGACGCTTCATACATACCTACAAGGGCGCGGGCGACCCGCTGCCGAGCTTTGAGGGCGAGCCCAAGCGCGTCACCATACCCGATCTCGGTATCGACGACTTCACGAAGCTCGTATGGGACAACCTCAACAAGGACAATAAGGTATCGCTGTTCACAAGATACATCGACATCGGAAACGGCAAATACGAATCCCGCATAGTAAACAAGAACGTCTGAACGGACAACGGAGGTATACGAAAATGAAAGAACTCGAACTCAAATACGGCTGCAACCCCAACCAGAAGCCCTCCAGGATCTTCATGGAGAACGGCGAGCTCCCGATAGAGGTGCTCAACGGCAAGCCCGGCTACATCAACTTCATGGACGCGTTCAACGGCTGGCAGCTCGTAAAGGAGCTGAAAAAGGCGACCGGACTTCCGGCCGCGACATCGTTCAAGCACGTTTCCCCTGCCGGCGCGGCTGTGGGTCTGCCGCTGACCGATACTTTAAAGAAGATATACTGGGTGGACGATCTCGGCGAGCTCTCTCCCCTTGCCTGCGCTTACGCGAGAGCGCGCGGAGCCGACAGAATGTCCTCCTACGGCGACTTCATCTCCCTGTCCGATGTCTGCGACGTCCCCACGGCGAAGATGATACAGCGCGAGGTCTCGGACGGCGTGATAGCTCCCGGCTACGAGCCCGAGGCTCTTGAGATACTCAAGTCCAAGAGAAAGGGCACCTACAATATCATAAAGATAGACCCCGACTACACCCCCGCTCCCATCGAGCGCAAGCAGGTGTACGGCATCACCTTCGAGCAGGGCAGAAATGAGCTCGTTATCAACGACGAGCTGTTCGCGAACATCGTTACCGAAAACAAGAACCTCACCGAGGACGCAAAGCGCGACCTCGCTATCGCTATGATAACCCTCAAATACACTCAGTCCAACTCCGTAGCCTACGCGTGCGGAGGTCAGGCTATCGGTATCGGTGCGGGTCAGCAGTCGAGAATACACTGCACACGCCTCGCCGGCACAAAGGCGGACAACTGGTATCTCCGCCAGTCGCCGCAGGTGCTCGGATTGCAGTTCGTTGACGATATCAGACGCGCCGACAGAGACAACGCTATCGACCTCTACATCGGCGAGGACTATATGGACGTGCTCGCTGAGGGCGCATGGCAGAACATCTTCAAGGTAAAGCCCGACGTATTCACCGTAGAGGAGAAGAAAAAGTGGCTCTCCACGATGAAGGGCGTTTCCCTCGGCTCGGACGCGTTCTTCCCGTTCGGCGACAACATCGAGCGCGCTCACCGCAGCGGCGTTGAGTTCATAGCGCAGCCCGGCGGCTCGATACGCGACGACAATGTCATAGAGACCTGCAACAAGTACGGCATCGTAATGTCGTTCACGGGTATCAGACTGTTCCACCACTGATGACGCACTTCCGGAGGAAGTGATATCATGCCGGGAGCCGGCGTATATGGCGGATGCTTCATAGCGCGGGCTTTCGGGCAGTCTGTGTTCACATTTCCGCGCCCGGAACATAGAGAGCGAGAAAGGAATTGCTGCACAATGAGCTACTGCAAGGACATATACCCCGACCTGTACGAGTATCTGCGCAACAAGAAGGGCGTGGACATCGACTATCAGGAGCAGTGGGGCTGGACGCGCTTCATGCTGCACGGCAAGATGTTCGCGGCGATATGCGCCGACGGAACGGACGACGCCCTGCTCAACATCAAGGCTCCGCCCGACTACAACGACATGATACGCAGGCTGCATGAGGACATAAACGAGGGCTACTATATGAATAAGCAGCACTGGAACAGCGTGAAGCTCACGGGTACGGTGCCGTATGAGGTAGTCCGGGATATGTGCGACCGCGGCTACAATGCGGTGCTGCGGCATTTCCCGAAAAAGGTGCAGCACGAGATTTTAGAGGACATCTGGGCATAAGGAGGACTTTTAAAATGAACATTCTGGTCGTAGGCGGCGGCGGACGCGAGCACGCGGTGATCAAGGCGCTGTCGGCTTCCCCGAAGGTAGAAAAGATATACTGCGCGCCCGGCAACGGCGGCATCTCGAAGCTGGCGGAGTGCTTCCCCGTCAAGGCGACCGATATCGACGGCATGGTCGCTCTCGCGGAAAAGCTGCGCCCCGACTATGTGTTCGTCACCCCCGACGACCCGCTGGTCATGGGCATGGTCGACAGACTGAACGAGAAGGGCTTCCGCACCTTCGGGCCGCGCGCGAACGCCGCGATACTTGAGGGCAGCAAGGTCTTTTCCAAGGGGCTTATGAAGAAGTACGGCATACCCACCGCGGCGTATGAGACCTTCACCGACGCGGAAAAGGCGATAGCCTACATAAAGGCGCAGAACTCCTACCCTGCCGTCATAAAGTGCGACGGTCTCGCGCTCGGAAAGGGCGTTATCATCGCGCAGAACGAGCAGGAGGCTGTCGAAGCGGTCAATTCCATGCTCATCGGAGGCAAGTTCGGCAAGAGCGGCAGCGAGATCGTGATCGAGGAATTTATGACCGGCCCCGAGGTGACTGTCCTCGCGTTCACCGACGGCAAGACCGTAAAGCCCATGGTCTCTTCCATGGATCACAAGCGTGCGAACGACGGCGACGAGGGTCTCAACACCGGCGGCATGGGCACGATAGCCCCGAACCCTCTCTACACCGAAAAGTATGCCGACGAGTGCATGGAAAAGATATTCAGACCCACTATCGAGGCTATGCAGAAGGAAGGCAGGCCCTTCAAGGGCTGTCTGTACTTCGGGCTGATGCTGACTCCGGGAGGCGCGAAGGTTGTCGAGTACAACTGCCGCTTCGGCGACCCCGAGGCTCAGGTCGTTCTCCCGCTCCTTAAGACCGATCTTGTTGAGATAATCGAAGCCGTATGGGAAGAAAGACTTGACAAACTCGATATAGAGTGGTATAATGGCGCTTGTGCCTGCGTCGTCATGGCAAGCGGCGGATATCCGCAGAAATATGAGACCGGCAAGCCTATAAGCGGCTTTGACGCGAACGGCCAGCTCGCGGACGGGAAGGCTTATGTCTACCACGCGGGAACGAAGCTCGAAAACGGCGTGTTCCTGACTGCGGGAGGCAGAGTCCTCGGCGTGACCGCGACCGCGGAAACTCTCCGGGCTGCGCTCGGCAAGGCGTATGAGGCTGTCGGCGGGATAAGCTTCGAGGGAGTTCATTTCCGTAAGGATATCGGACACCGCGCGCTTGGCGAATAATATCATAAAACCTGCGGGGCGGATACCCCGGGCGAGTTCGCAAAATCCTCGCCGCCGTTTACACGGCAGATCAAAACTACGAAAGGAAAAGAGGGCGTACCATGCCCTCGGAAAAGGAAATGAAAAAGAAAATAATATTTATCACCCACGCGGCTGTCATTGCCGCACTCTACACGGTACTGACGCTCACGGCGGGCGCGTTCGGTCTTGCGAATGGGGCTATACAGCTCCGCTTCTCGGAGGCTCTCACCATTCTGCCGTTTTTCACTCCCGCGGCTATACCGGGACTGTTCATAGGCTGCATACTGTCAAATATACTGACGGGCTGCATCATCTGGGACATCATCTTCGGCAGCCTCGCGACCCTTATCGGAGCGGTCGGAACATATTTTATCGGCAGAAAGGTGAACAAGTGGCTCTCGCCCGTTCCGCCCATTCTCGCGAATACGCTGATAATCCCGTTCGTGCTCGCGTTTGCTTACGGTTCCGAGGATAGCATACCGTTCCTTATGCTGACGGTCGGCGCGGGCGAGGTGCTTTCCTGCGGAGTGCTCGGACTTATACTCATGAACGCTATAGAGCCTATCAAAAAGGTGGTATTCGACCCGAGAACATAAGCGGGAGCTCACACCGCGGCAAGCTGCCGGCATATTATCTTCCGATACGATAAAAATGTGCAAAAGGTATTGACAAACGCGCGGTTATATGGTAAAATGATTAAGCCGCTTGTGAAGGGCTCTTTTTAAGTCTGTCATAGAGTTGACAGCGCCCGGCACAGCGAGATCGTGAAACGAGGTATAAAAATGTACGCAATTATCGAAACAGGCGGAAAGCAGTATCAGGTAAAAGAGGGCGATGAGATCTTCGTAGAGAAGCTCGGCATCGACGAGGGCGGGGTAACGTTCGACAAGGTGCTCCTTATCGGCGGCGACGCAGGCATCACAGCGGGTGCTCCTTACGTATCGGGCGCAACTGTAAAGGCTACCCTCCTCAAGAACGGCAAGGGCAGGAAGATCAACGTATTCACCTACAAGCCCAAGAAGGGTGAAAAGGTAGCAAAGGGTCACAGACAGCCGTACAGCAAGGTCAAGATCGACGCTATCAACGCATAAAAGATGATAGAAGCAGAGTTTCTCCGGTATGAGGGAAGTCTCGTGGGGTTTCAGGTCTCCGGTCACGCAAATTCCGGACCGTTCGGCAAGGATATAGTGTGCGCGTCAGTCTCTTCGGCGACGATGCTCACGGCAAATATCATAACCGATTATCTGTACGCCCCCGCAGACGCAAAGGATAAAGGAAATAAGATAATGCTGGTGCTCAGAGAGCCGGACTCAGCTATGTGCATAGCCGCAAAGCAGGTCATAAAGAGCTTTCACGACCACCTTCAGACTCTCTCGGAGGACTTCAAGGGCAAGATCAGAATAACCGTACGAGACATGAAAGGAAGATAGAAATGTTAAAGATCAGTATGCAGTACTTCGCCCATAAAAAAGGTATGGGCTCCACAAAGAACGGCAGAGACTCCAACGCTCAGCGCCTCGGAGCAAAGCGCGCGGACGGTCAGTTCGTGCTCGCCGGCAACATCCTTTACAGACAGAGAGGCACACATATCCACCCCGGCAAGAATGTGGGCAGGGGCTCCGATGATACATTGTTCGCAATGATCGACGGCAAAGTTAAATATGAGCGTCTCGGTAAAGACCGCAAGCAGGTAAGCGTTTACCCCGCTGAATAATCACAGGCAATGACAGGACGGGAGAAATTCTTCCGTCCTGATTTTATAAGCCCCGAAAACGATGTCGGCACCGCAACGGGAAAGGAGAGCGTATGTACTCCTCATTGGGAAAAGCAAACGACCGCTTCGGGTTTGAAGCAAAAGGTACATTCAGGGTCGCGTACAGGACAGACAGTCTTGTAACTGTCGTAGGTGCCGCTGTCATTCTTGTATGGGTAGTGCTGATAATCATAAACATCGTCTCGATAGCAACTTATCTCGGCTCTCCGAACATTACGATGTACGATACCGAGAGGATAGAAGAACTCGACCGTAACGCCGCGGGCAAGAAGGGCAACCTTATCGACACGGCGGACGATCTTGCCGCCGGAGGAATAAGTGCGTTCCGGCAGGAGGCGTCAAAGGCGTCGGGAGAGGGCGATAAAATGCTGGGAGCCTTTTCCTCGGGCTTCATCGGAATGAGCACGGGCTTCTTGTCCACAGCGTTCGGGCTTATAGTGCTGCTGTTCCTGCTCGTCGCGTATTTTATCGTAATGACACTGGTGAGAAAGGGCAGGCCATACAGCTTCACGGCGAACGACAGCTCGTTCACCGTGACGTATCCGCCCGGAAAGAAAGGCGAAAAGCCGGAAGTCCTTGTGATAGACTACGACGACGTGCTCGGGCTGACATGGGAGACGAGAAAGTTCCCGCTGCTGCCCGAGTGCTACGATATTACGGTAAAGACCCGCACCTACGGGAACCTCGAATACCGCGTCATACTCACAAAGATAGCTCGCACCAACGGCATTACCGAAACACCGTTCAATCTCATACGCGAGAAGATAGGGCTGGCGAATAAGGACGAGCGTTATCTGATAAACAAGGGAGTATAATATGTATACCTCGCGGGGAAAGGCAAACGACCGCTTCGGCTCGGACGTGAGCGGCATTTTCAGGATACCGTACCGGCACGACCGTCTGGCAGCGGCGGCAGGTATGGCGGTCATCGTGACCGTCGCGGTGTTTATTGTGATACACCTTGTCATGTTCTTCGATATAACCGTGAACACGCAGAAAAATATCGTGAATTACTGGGTCGTCGACCTGTGGGGCTACGGGACAGAGAACACCGGCTCGACGAAAAGTATGTACCGCGCCGCGGAATCCGTCGAAAGCGTTATAATTGAATGTGTGCTGCTGGCGGCACTCTGCGTAGGCTTCGCGGTGCTCTCGGGGAAGCTTCATAACGGAAAAATATGCAGATTTTCCTCGACAGACGAGAGCTTCACGGTGATATAACCCGGTAAGAACGGCGAAAAGGTCGTCGTCCCGTACAGCGACGTGTTCGGGATAAGCTGGAAGGAGCGGAGATTCCCGTTCACTCCGGTCTGCTGCAGGGTCACGGTGACCTGCCGGGATAAAAATTTCAGATTTCTTGCGATAATGTCAAAGGCGGCGCAGGCGAACGGCATAACCGATACCCCGTTCAACATCATACGCGAAAAGACGGGGCTTGCGGACAAGGACGAGCAATACCTGATAAACAGAGGGATAAGATAAAGAAACAATGTTTGTAGATATAGTAAAAATTTCGATAAAGGCAGGCGACGGCGGCAACGGAGCCGTGTCGTTCCACCGCGAGAAATACGTCGCGGCGGGAGGTCCCGACGGCGGCAACGGCGGCAAGGGCGGCGACATCGTTTTTCAGGCCGACGACAGCCTTTCGACGCTCATAGATTTCAGATACAGGAAGAAATACACCGCGCAGAACGGCGCTCCCGGCGGCTCAAAGCGCAGCTCGGGCAAGTCCGCTCCGGACACGGTGATAAAGGTGCCGCGCGGCACGATAGTCAAGGAGACCTCGACCGGCCGCATACTGGCTGATATATCGGACGACGGACCCGTTATAGTCGCAAGAGGCGGCAGAGGCGGCAAGGGCAATATGAACTTCGCCACTCCGACCCGGCAGATACCGCGCTTCGCAAAGCCCGGATACCCCGGCGAGAGCTTCGATGTGACGCTGGAGCTGAAACTCCTCGCGGACGTGGGACTGGTGGGCTTCCCGAACGTGGGCAAATCGAGCCTCATCAGCGTGGTGAGCGCCGCGAAGCCCGAGATCGCGAACTACCACTTCACGACGATAACTCCGGTGCTGGGAGTGGTAAAGTACGACGAGAGATCGTTCGTAATGGCGGACATCCCCGGTCTCATCGAGGGGGCGAGCGAGGGCGTGGGACTCGGTCACGCGTTCCTCCGCCATGTCGAACGGTGCAGACTTATAGTGCACGTCGTTGACGTGTCGGGCTCGGAGGGTCGCGACCCCGCCGACGACTTTGAAAAGATCAACCGCGAGCTGGCAAACTTCTCCGAGGAGCTTTCACAGCGCCCGCAGATAGTCGCGGCGAACAAGTCGGATATAGCGACAAAGGAACAGATAGAAGCGTTCCGCGGGTTCATAGAGAGCAAGGGACTGCCGTTCTTCGTGATCTCGGCGGCTTCGGCGCAGGGAACAAAGGAGCTCGTTGCGGCGATAGCGGGCGAGCTGGAGAAGCTCCCGCCGATAACAAGGTATGAGGCTGTGCCGCTGACCTTTGAGGAGCTGGAAAAGAAGGCTGCCGAAAAGCGCTCGTTCACGATAAAGAAGGAGGACGCGCATTTTTACTCCGTCGAGGCGGAATGGCTCGCGCCTATCCTCTCCACCGTCAATATGGACGACTACTCCAGTCTCCAGTATTTCCAGAGAGTGCTGCGTTACAGCGGCATAATCGACGCACTGAAAGAAGCCGGGATAGAGGAAGACGATACCGTATCTATCTTTGATTTTGAATTCAGTTTTGTGAACTGACGGCTGCGAGGCAGAAATGCCGCCCCCTGCTGAATTCAGCTTTGTGAACTTATCGCAATTTTTTTCGCGGGCGTCACAAAATGACACAAAAATACGTTATACTATATAGAAGGATATTATGGAGACAATGACCCCAACCGAGGCAAAGCGCCTGAGTCCCGGGCTGCTCGCGTTCTACGGCGACAGCGTATACGAGATAATGGTGCGCAGATTCGTCGTGAGCTCCGGGGACAGACCCTCGGCGAAGCTCCACGAGGAATCCGTGAAATACGCGAGAGCCGGCTTTCAGGCGGCGGCATACGACAGGATACTGCCCATGCTGAGCGAAGCGGAGGCTGATATACTGCGCCGCGGGAGAAATTCCACGGGACTGACCGCCCCGAAGTCGAGCAATCAGGCGGAATACCATAAGGCTACCGCGGTCGAGGCTCTGTTCGGATATCTTTCTCTGACGGGTGAGGAGAAACGGCTGGAGGAGCTGTTTTCGGCTATCATACCGGACGATCTGTGAAAGGAAAAGTAATAGTATGGGTATCAGAAAAATGATCGCGGCTCTGACCGCCGCGGTGATAACGGCAGGCTGCGTCTTATCCGCTCCGTCGGAGGCGGCGTCTCTGCTGGACCGGCAGTATGACCGGAAGCTCACGCTGGTGACGCAGGCTCTCAGAAGCGACGCGGAGACTCTCGAAGCCGCGGAGACCGTCGGAGCGACCGTGTTCCTGTCGGTCTCGGACGGCAAAACGAAGGCGCGGGTCGCCTCCGCTTCGGCCGACGACATCGACGAGGCGATAGATACGGCTTACAAAAAGCTCGGGAGCTTCGGCATATTTCCGAAATGGTTCAAGCTCGACGTCGTTACCTCGGTGACGGAATGTACATACAAGAAATTCAAGGAAAGCTTCAAGGACGCGCTCATCGGCTCGATGAGGTACGGCGTTTCCTTCGGAGACAGCAGCTTCACGCGCGCGCTGCTCGACCCGCAGATAAACAGCGGTGGTATGCTGAACTACGAGACGGGCGATTTCAGCTGGAAGCGCGTAAACAAGGAGCTTGCGCGCTCGGGCATGGAAAAGCTGGTCAATGTGCCGAAGAAGCTGTACCTGTTCAAAACTCAGGGCTACTTCGCCGAGAACAGCGCCTGCGCTTACAGGCTCACCTCCGGTCAGTACAACGACACGGGCAGAAGAGCCTCCGGCACCGACCGCGCCTCGATCGAAGCGCTGGCAGCAAAGAGCTCCGGCTACCTCTCCACGATATGCGACCAGACCGGAAAATTCGTTTACGGCTATTACCCTATTGACAACGAGGAAATATCGGGGTATAATACTCTGAGACACGCCGGTACGGTATGGAACCTTGTGATGCAGTACGAGATGACGGGCGACGAAAGACTTGTGCCGGTGATCAAGTCCGCGCTGGCTTACCTCAAGAATACCGTCGTGTACAAGGACCCGTCCACAGCCTTCGTCGCGGACGGCTCCTACCTGAACATCGGCGGCAACGGCATAGCGCTGCTGGCGTTCTGCACCTACGCGTCGGTATTCGGCTCGCAGAAGTACAATTCGCTGATACGCGCCCTCGCCAACGGCGTGATATTTATGCAGAAGCCCGACGGCAGCTTCACACATATGCTCGACGCAAAGACCTACCAGACCGCGAAGGACTATGTCATCATATATTATGACGGCGAGGCTTCCTACGGACTGCTGAAGGCCTATGAGATACTCGGGCAGGACAAATACCTGAACGCCGCCCGCAGAGCCGCCGACTGCTTCATAGCCAATAACTATGAGGATCTGAACAGCCATTGGATATCATATCTGTTCAACGAGCTCACGAAATACATACCCGAGGAAAAATACTTTGAGTTCGGACTGAAAAACGTCATGACCAATAACTATCTGAACAAGCTGTACAGATCGCGCTCGAGCAAGAATTCGTCGAACGAGACGATAAACGCGGTATTTGAGCTGTACGACAGACTGATAAGCGGCGGCTATGAGTGCGCGTACCTTGAGCAGTTCGATGCCCAGCTGCTCTTAAAGACCATGCACAAGCGCGCGGAATACGGGCTGAATTACTTCATGTTCCCCGAGTACGCCATGTACTTTGAAGCCCCCGATGCCATTGCGAACAGCTTCGCGGTGCGCGAGGACAATTTCAGGATACGCATAGACGATATCCAGCACTTTATGGACGGCTATTACCTGTACTGGAAGAATTACGACAGGATAATGCAATATACAAATACAGAACAGAACAAGGCGGCATAGCATAAACGCAGCCAAAGCAACGGAGGATAATAATATGTCAGGACATTCCAAATGGAGCACTATCAAGAGAAAAAAGGGTGAGAAGGACGGCGCGAGAGCAAAGGTCTTCACAAAGATAAGCCGTGAGATCATAGTGGCGGTGCGTGAGGGAGGCGGAGATCCGTCCAGCAACTCGAAGCTCGCCCAGCTCGTTCAGAAGGCCAAGTCCAACAATATCCCGAACGACAACATCGACCGCCTCATCAAGAAGGCGAGCGGCGACGGCGAAAAGACCGACTACGAGGAGTGCGTATATGAGGGCTACGGTCCCAACGGCGTGGCTGTCATTGTGGAATGCCTGACCGACAACCGCAACCGTACCGCGGGAGAAGTGCGCCATTACTTCGATAAGTTCGGCGGCAACCTCGGAACGTCGGGCTGCGTATCGTTCCTGTTCTCGACGAAGGGCATAGTCGTGCTCGACAACGAGGACGAGGACATCGACGAGGACAAGGCTATGGAGGATATCCTTGAGGCAGGCGGAGACGACTTCACCTTCGAGGACGGCTGCGTCGAGATAACCACCGACCCGAACACCGTGGCTGAGGTCGGCAAGGCTCTGTCGGATATGGGCTACAAGGTGCTCTCTGCCGAGCCCGCAAAGATACCCTCGACCTACACGACCCTCACCGACGAGGAGCACATAAAGAAAATGGGTCTGCTCCTGGACGCTCTCGACGATAACGACGACGTTCAGAACGTATGGCACAACTGGGAAGAGTCGGACAACTGATCATCGTATTCTCTCCTGCCGCGGCAGGGGAGAATATTGTTTTTTGCTTGACATGAGCGGAAAAATATAGTATAATAAACGGACACGGTACTGACCGGACATACTCGCGCATAAACATTGAAAAAACAGGCGGGGACGGGATATATATTGGACTTCGTATTTATACTGAACAGCATACTGCTCGGCGTAGGACTTGCTATGGACGCATTCTCCGTATCGCTGGCGAACGGGCTGAACGAACCCGCCATGAAACGCCGCAAAGCCTGTCTCATCGCGGGTACGTTCGCTTTCTTCCAGGCTCTCATGCCAATGACAGGCTGGATATGCGTACACACGATCGTTGAAGCGTTCGGCGCATTCGGCGCGTTTGTGCCGTGGATAGCTCTCATACTGCTCGTCTTTATCGGAGGCAAGATGATAATTGACGGGATAAAGGGCGGCGACAGCGGCGAGGAGACAGTCGGAGTAGGCTTCGGCGCGCTGATGATACAGGGCGTTGCCACGTCGATCGACGCGCTTTCAGTAGGCTTCACGATAGCGGAATACGACCTGCTCCACGCGCTGGAGGCCGCGCTTATCATAGCGGCAGTGACATTCGTCATATGCATCGGCGGTCTCATGATAGGCAGAAAGGTCGGCACAAAGCTGTCCGGCAAGGCGCAGATAGTCGGAGGCATAATTCTCATAGGGATAGGGCTGGAGATATTCATAAGCTCGTTCCTCGGCTGAAAGGAAACCAAATGGCGGAAAAGGAAAAGCTCCACCGCACCACGATAGGCGGTCAGGCTCTCATCGAGGGAATAATGATGAAGGGTCCGCAAAAGACTGCCATGGCGGTGCGCACAAAAAGCGGAGAGATAGTTATAGAAGAAAAGGATAACAAGCAGAGAAAGTGGTACAACAAGACCCCGTTCATACGCGGTCCGGTGAATTTCGTGACGCAGCTCGCCGACGGATACTACTACCTGTCCCGTTCAGCCGAGCTGTCGGGAATGGCGGAGGACGATGAAGAAGAGGAAATGAGCAGGTTCGAGAAGTGGCTGGACGAAAAGCTCGGCGACAAGCTCATGAACGTGGTTATGACGATAGCTATGGTGCTGGGCATTGCGCTGGCGGTAGTGCTGTTCGTGTTCGTGCCGACGTGGCTGTTCATGCTGCTCCAGTACCTCGCGGGGGAGACCGATCTGTCCGCTTTCCAGTCGCTGTTCGAGGGCATACTGAAAATAATCATATTCATCACATATATGTGGCTCGTCTCAAAGACCGAGGCTATACGCCGCACCTACGAATACCACGGCGCCGAGCACAAGACTATATTCTGCTACGAAAAGGGACTGCCGCTGACTGTTGAGAACGTCAAGCCCCAGACCCGCTTCCACCCCCGCTGCGGCACAAGCTTCATCTTCCTTGTGCTGATAATAAGCATACTGATCTACTCGGTATTCCCGATAAACAACCAGATGTTCATTGACGCGTTCGCGGTGACGGATTTCGTCGCGATGATACTGCGCGTATCCTGCAAGATAATCCTCCTGCCGGTCATCGTGGGCATCTCCTATGAGGTTATACGCCTCGCAGGACGCTACGACAACGTGTGCACGCGAATAATATCGGCTCCCGGACTGGCGCTGCAGCGCCTTACGACCAAGGAGCCCGACGCTTCGGAGATAGAAGCCGCGATCGCGGCTATGAAAGCCGTTATCCCCGAGGACAAGGAGAGCGACAAATGGTAAGCGGCTCCGAAAAAAATATAATGATAAAAAACGCCCTCGCTTCTGCGGGGGTTTTTGATCCCGCGTTTGAAGCAAGGGAGATCATACGCGAATACACGGGGCGCCCCCTGCCGCTGACAGGAGCGATCTCGCCGGAGGAGGAAAGGCTCATCGACGCGGCTGTGCGCCGCCGCCTCACGGGGGAGCCTCTCCAGTACATCTTCGGGAGCTGGGAGTTCTACGGGCTGCCGTTCATCGTCGGCGAGGGCGTGCTCATACCGCGCCCGGAGACCGAGCTGCTGGTCGATATCGCGGTGGAACGGCTGAATAAGGACAGCACCGTGCTCGACCTGTTCAGCGGCACAGGCTGTATCGCGATAAGCGTCGCGAAATCCGTCGGAGCGCGGTGCTTCGCTGTGGAGCTCTTCGACGCAGCGTTCGGATACCTGAAACGCAACATCGGATACAACGAAGCCGGCGTTACCGCGATACAGGCGGACGCCTGCGACGGTACGCTGTTCGGGGATATGCGGTTCGACGCGATATTCGCGAACCCGCCCTATATCACCGAGGCTGAGATGCGCGAGCTGCCGCGGAATGTGCGGTACGAGCCGGAAACGGCTCTCTGCGGCGGCAGGGACGGCCTCGACCCATACCGCGCCATGATACCCGCGTGGGCAGGACGGCTCGCCGAGGGAGGCTTCATGGCTGTGGAGACCGGCGAGACCCAGGGAACCGCAGTCTCGGAGATAATGCGGGAAAACGGACTCCGCCCCGAGGTGATAAAGGACTTCGCGGGGCACGACAGGGTGGTTTTGGGCAAATGACCCCCGAATGACCAAAAAACGGTCAGTTCATGCCTGTCTGTACGATATTTGTACAGACGGGCATGAACTGACCGTTTTCTTTTTGTACCGAGGGTGTTATAATAAAAGCACAGAAAGGATGATGAGACATGAAATTCTCAAACGCAGTCGTAAAATACCGTGTGCCGATACTCATAGTGACGCTCGCGCTTATGGTACCCGCCGTACTCGGTATGATATCGACAAGGATCAACTACGATATGCTCACCTACCTGCCGGAAGATATGGAGACCGTGCAGGGACAGAATGAGCTGCTCGACGGCTTCGGAAAGGGAGCGTTCTCCTTCATAGTCGTCGAGGATATGCCGGCAAAGGATATCGCCGAGCTGGCAGATAAGATAAAGAACGTTGAGCACGTTGACACGGTGCTCTGCTGGGAAAGCATTGCGGACATCACAGTCCCGAAGGAGCTGCTCCCCGACAAGGTATACAGCGCGTTCAACAACGGAAACGCCGAAATGCTGGCGGTATTCTTCGACAGCTCGACCTCCGCGGACGTGACCATGGACGCTATCAGGGAGATACGCGGCATAGCCGGACAGCAGGCGTTCGTCGCCGGAATGTCCGCTCTGGTCACCGACCTCAAGGATCTCTGCGAGAGAGAGGAACCGATATATGTAGGAATAGCGGTGCTCCTCGCGTGCGCAGCGATGATGCTGTTCCTCGACAGCTGGACGGTACCGTTCGTGTTCCTGGCAAGCATCGGAATGATGATACTGCTGAACCTCGGCTCGAATTTCTTCATGGGCGAGATAAGCTACATCACAAAGGCTCTGTCAGCAGTCCTCCAGCTCGCGGTGACAATGGACTATTCGATATTCCTCTGGCACAGCTACAACGAGAAGCTGGCAAAAACAGACGACCATAAGGAAGCAATGGCGGAGGCTATACACGAAACGCTCACGAGCGTGCTCGGAAGCTCGGTAACAACGATAGCCGGCTTCATAGCGCTGTGCTTCATGTCCTTCACGCTGGGCGCAGACCTCGGTTTAGTAATGGCTAAGGGAGTCCTGCTGGGAGTCATAGGCTGTGTGACCGTGCTGCCGTCGCTGATACTGCTGCTCGACAAGCCGCTCCAGGCGACAAGACACCGCTCGCTGATACCCGATATGAGCAGGCTCTCAAAGGGTATCGCAAAGATATTCCCCGTATTCATCGCGGTATTCGCTCTTCTGATATTCCCCGCTTATTACGGCTACTCAAAGACTAACGACGAGGTCTACTACGATCTCGGCAAATGCCTGCCCGAGGATATCGACTATGTAATAGCGAACACCAAGCTCTCCGAAAAGTTCGACATCTCCACCACGCATATGCTCCTCGTAGACGCGGACACGGACGTTACGGACGTGCGCATGATGATGAAGGAAATGGAGCAGGTCGACGGCGTGAAGTATGTGCTCGGGCTCGAAAGCGTCATAGGCCCCATGGTGCCGGAGGAAATGGTCCCGGCAAGGCTCACGGAAACGCTTAAGAACAACAAGTGGGAGCTTATCCTGATAAACTCCGAATACAAGGTTGCAAGCGACGCCGTCAACCACCAGCTCGACAAGCTCCAGACGATACTCAAGAAGTACGACGAGGGCGGTATGCTGATAGGCGAAGCTCCCTGCACCAAGGATATGATCGAGACCACCGGACACGACTTCAAGGTAGTCAGCGCGGTATCGGTGCTCGCGATATTCGTGATAATCGAGGTCGTTGAAAAGTCGCTGTCGCTGCCGTTCATACTGATAGCGGTCATCGAGCTGGCGACCTTCATCAACCTCGGGCTGCCGCACTTCGCGGGACAGTCGCTGCCCTTCATAGCTCCTATCTGCATAAGCACCATACAGCTCGGCGCGACCGTGGATTATGCGATACTGATGACCACCAGATACAAGTCCGAGCGCATAGGCGGAGCAAACAAGCATGACGCGGTAGTCACCGCCCTCAGGACCTCGATACCCTCGATAATCGTAAGCGGCATGGGACTTTTCGCGGCGACCTTCGGTGTGGCGGTCTACTCGGACATCGACATAATCAGCTCCATGTGTATGTTAATGGCGCGCGGAGCCGTGATAAGCATGGTATGCGTGATATTCATACTCCCTGCCCTGCTGATGCTGTGTGACGGCGTGATAAGACATACCACAGCCGGCATGGGACATATAAACGACGCAAGACCCGGAGCTGCCGGAAGCGGCAGCCTCGCGGGAAGCCACTGAACAGAAATGAAATGAGAATGAAAGGAAGATCTACCATGAAACAGAATATAGCTAAGAAACTCGCATATATAGCAGCCTGCACAATGCTCGCGGGCACAGTCGGAGCAACAGCCGCATACGCTGTTAACGAGGAGCGCGACACCGGTAATACCGAAGAAGCTCCCGCCGAAAGCAGGACCGAAGACATAAGCGAACAGCCCGTCAAGGACGAAACAGTCTACGTTCTCGCGAACGCGGACGGCAGGACCGACAAAATCATAGTAAGCGACAGGCTCTCCAATCCCGACGGACTTTCCGAGATCACCGAAAGCTCGACCCTGCGCGGCGTGAAGAACGTCAAGGGCGACGAAGCATACACCGAGAACGGCGATACAAGAACATGGAACGCCGCCGGCGAGGACATCTATTATCAGGGAACAACGAACGCCGAGCCCCCCGTAAAGCTGTCGGTGACATACACTCTCGACGGCGAGCAGGTGCCCGCGGCTGAAATGGCAGGCAAAAGCGGCAGAGTAACGATCAGATTCGACTACGAGAATACGCTGAAGACCACAAAGACGATAAACGGCGAAGAGACCGATATATATGTTCCGTTCGCCGCGATAACCGGAATGATGCTGGACAACGACATATTCCGCAATGTTGAGGTAACGAACGGCAGGATCGTCAACGACGGCGACCGCACCTTTGTGATAGGCACGGCTTTCCCGGGAATGACAGAGAGCCTCGGCGTTAAGGACAGCGAGAAGCTCAGCATACCCGAATATGTCGAGATAACCGCCGATGTGAAGGCTTTCAGCCTCGGCAATACTCTCACGATCGTGACAAACGAGCTTTTCGGAGACCTCGATCTCGACCTCGGCAGCGAGGAAGCTGCCGTCGCAGAAGATATGGATAAGCTCGGCGACGCTATGTCTCAGCTCATCGACGGCTCCGCAAGGCTGCATGACGGGCTGGCGGAGCTCCTGGAAAAGTCCTCGGCTCTCACGGAGGGTGTCGGCGCTCTGTATGACGGGGCTGCCCGTCTCAACGACGGCGCGTCTGCCGCAAACGAGGGCGTAAAGCTGCTGTCCGAGGGCTCGATAAAGCTCTCCGACGGGCTCGATACGCTCGATTCCAACAGCGCGGCTCTATCTGCGGGGTCAGAGCAGGTATTCGCTTCCCTGCTCGACATCGCGAACACGCAGCTTGAAGCCGCCGGCATCAGCGGCTATACCCTGACGATAGACAACTACGCGCAGACCCTTGACGCGATAATCGCCTCGCTCGACGAGAACGAGGTGCTGAAAACAGCCCGCGAACAGGCTCGTGCGCAGGTCACCGAGGCAGTAGAAGCCAAGCGCGGCCTGGTAGAGTCCGAGGTCACAAAGGCAGTCCGCGCTCAGGTATCCGAAAAGGTGAACGCCGCTGTCCGTGAGACAGTCGAGGCTAAGGTCACCGAAGCAGTCAGGGCGAAGGTACTGGCGGGTGTCCTTGCGACGCAGGATATGACTCCCGAAAAGTACGAACAGGCTCTCGCGGCAGGTATGATACCCGAGCAGACACAGAAGGCTGTTGAAGCGGCAGTTGAACAGCAGATGCAGTCCGACGAGATAAAGGCGCAGATCACCGCAGCCGTCGACGCGCAGATGCAGACCTCCGAGGTCAGAGCTCAGGCCGATGCCGCTCTCGAAGCGCAGATGCAATCCGACGAGGTTAAGGCGATCATCGAAAAGACCGTGAACGACAAGATCGCGGAGCTCATCGAAGAGAACCTTGCCTCCGACGAGGTGCAGGCAAAGATAAAGGAAGGCCTCGGCGCAGCAAAGGCCGGCGTAGCGAAGCTGACCGGGCTCAGAGCTCAGCTCGACAGCTACAATACCTTCTATACCGGGCTGGCGGCGTACACCGACGGCGTTTCCCAGGCGGCTGACGGGGCTAAGCAGCTCAGCGGCGGGCTCTCCGAGCTCGGCAGCGGAACGGCTGCTCTTGCGGACGGCACACAGCAGCTCTATGACGGTATCGCTGAAATGAACGGCAGTCTCCCGGCGCTCATCGACGGCATCACTCAGCTCCGCGACGGCTCCGGCGAGCTGGCGGAGGGCTGTGAGCGCTTCAACGATGAGGGCATCGCAAAGCTTATCGGCCTCGTTGACGGCGACATCGGCAGCATACTCGAAAGAATGAGAGCCATAAAGGAAGCCTCCGGCGAGTACAGCACCTTCACGGGCGGCAGCGGAGCTTCGAGGTTCGTTTACAGGACCGCGGGCATAGAATAAAAAAGCTTCCACATCTTTCTCATCATTTCTGTATGAGCCCATCGCGGAACTCCGCGGTGGGCTTAATTTTGCACAGAAAATGTGATACTGCGGTGTCAAATATGCAAAATTGTGATAATAATTACGAAAAACCGTTGACAGAGGGCTTTTTTTGCGGTATATTGGTATAAAGACCGGAGACAATAAAGAGGAAAAAAGAAAGGAATAAGTTTATGAAAAAAAGAATGCTCGCAGCGCTCGCAGCTGTTCTTATACTCGCGGCGGCAGGCTGCAATAACGGCTCCGCTCCCGCCAATACCACTGCCGCGCCGGGAACTACCTCCGCCTCAACACAAGGAGCCGTGACCCAGATAGCCATGGAGGCAAGCATACCCGACACCTCGAATGAGGCTCTCGCTTATCTTGAGGGCGTTGTTCCGCTCTTCAAGAATTATCTGGTCAAGAGAAGAACGACCCCGATGACGCTTGAAACGTCGTTCAGCGACTCGGAAGGTGAATGGCTCTCCAGCATCTATATCAAGGACGACCACAACGCCGTCATGACCGCTAC
This sequence comes from Ruminiclostridium sp., assembly GCA_024682455.1. Lineage (GTDB taxonomy): Bacteria > Bacillota > Clostridia > Oscillospirales > Ruminococcaceae > Ruminiclostridium_E. The sequence continues at coordinate 41,626 of JAIKZF010000042.1, forward strand.
GAATCCGTCCGGTACGGTCACTACGACGGTATATTCCGTTGATAAAGGCTTTCAGCTCGACCCTGCCAACAAAAAGGCATATATTCAGGAGTTCTCCGACTCGCGCCTGACCTCTATCGTCAGCTCGCTGCTCATCAGGATAAGCGAAAGCGAGGTCAAAGCCGCGCAGTATTCGACAGGCACGGGTACGATCGAGGGCACCGAGTACAACTGCGAGTCCATAACGGTAGAGGACTCGGAAACTGTGTATTACTTCAAGAAGGATACCGGCGACCTTGCCTACATCAAGGACGGCGACACCCTGACAAAGATAATCCGGCTGGAGAACGTGTTTGAAAAGGACGATATGCTCACGATACCCGCGGACTATGAGCAGCTCTCCTACAAGGATCTCGTTGCTCTGCAGGACGGAGGCAGCGCCGAGACCACCTCATCCGCCGAATAAGCACACTCACTCATAAAAAACGCCGTCCGGAAAAAAATCTCCGGGCGGCGTTGCCGTTTGTCAAAGAAGTCGCTTACGCTCGAGTGCCTCCGGCGGCCAGGTCTGTCGGTCAGCCCCTCTGGCTCCTTCGTCGCCACCTCCCCGCTAACGGGGAGACCACCTTTTAAAAAAGGGGTGGACCCTAAAACAAACCGCTTCGCCTTGCAGCGGGGGCAGGTAGTGCTCCTTTTGATAGAAAAAGAAACAGACATAACCACAAACTGCACTTTTTGACAGAAAACACCGCCCGGAAAGACACCGGGCGGCGTTGTTTTTTATTCTGCTCTGGAAAGCCATATATTCGCGACATCGAGAGCCTCGAACAGGCTGCCGCGGTTGCTGGTCTTTACGACCATATCCTGCGGGTCGATGTCCTTTGCCGTGCGCATCAGCACCACCATGAGCCTGTCGGCCACCATAAGGCCGTTCTGCTCGGAAGCGTGCTGGATATTGATGTTCGCCACCATTTCGTCGCTCATGTTTCCGTAGTATATCGTATTTCCGTTCCTTACGAGCGGAAAGCCCTTATAAGTCAAAAACTTCTTCTCTTCAGCCATAGTATCGTCTTCCTCCTGTAAACAGTATTACTGCGCCGGGTTCTCCTTTTTCAGATCCTGCGGGCGCTGACGCACCTTGATATGCACTTCGCGGAGCTGCTGCTCGGTCACCTCTGTCGGCGCTCCCAGCAGGAGATCCTGCGCGTTGGAGTTGAGCGGGAACGCGATGACCTCGCGTATGCTTTCCTCGTCAAGCAGGAGCATTATCATTCTGTCTATGCCGAACGCCATACCCGCGTGCGGAGGAGCTCCGAACTTAAACGCGCTGTAAAGGGCGCCGAACTTCTCCTTTACGTCCTCCTCGGTGTAGCCCGCTATCTCGAACGCCTTGACCATGACGTCTATGTCGTGGTTGCGGACCGCTCCCGAAGCAAGCTCGACGCCGTTGCAGACAACGTCGTACTGATAAGCCAGCACATCGCAGGGATCCTTCGTGTTGAGAGCTTCAAGCTCGCCCTGCGGCATGGAGAACGGATTGTGCGTGAAGATAGGCTTGCCGGTCTCCTCGTCCTCCTCGTACATCGGGAAGTCCACTATCCAGCAGATCTCGAAGCGGTCGTTGTCGATGAGACCCATTCTGTCCGCGACCTCGCTGCGGATAAGACCCGCGAACTTCTCGGCGTTCTTCTTGTTGTCCGCTATGAAGTAGAGCACGTCTCCGACTTCGAGCTCCGCGCGCTTTGCGAGCTCTTCCCTGTCGCCCTCGCGCAGGAACTTGTCGATAGGCCCGTTGAATTTCAGACCCTCCTCGACCTTGAAGTAGCCGAGGCCCTTCATACCGATCGACAGGGCGTATTCCTCCATTTTCTCGAAGAAGCTCTTGGACTTCTCCGCCATTTTCGGTACGCGGATAGCCCTTACGGTCTTGTTCGAGAACGGCTTGAACGAGCTGTCTACGAACAGGTCGGACACGTCTATGATGAACAGGGGGTTGCGCAGATCGGGCTTGTCGGAACCGTATTTCAGCATGGCCTCCTCAAAGGTTATGCGCGGGAACGGAGCGTGGGTGTACTTCTTATTCCCGAACTTTTCGAGTATAGCCGGGAACACCTGCTCGGCGGCGGCGAACACGTCCTCCTGAGTCGCGAAGCTCATCTCAAGGTCGAGCTGGTAGAACTCGCCGGGAGTGCGGTCGGCTCTAGCGTCCTCGTCACGGAAGCACGGCGCGAGCTGGAAGTACTTGTCGAAGCCCGACACCATGTAGAGCTGCTTGAATATCTGCGGAGCCTGCGGGAGAGCGTAAAATCTGCCGTGGTGCTTTCTGCTGGGTATCAGGTAGTCTCTTGCGCCCTCGGGGGACGAGGTGGAGAGAATGGGAGTCTGGAGCTCTAAAAAGCCCAGCTCGGTCATCTTCTCGCGCATGAAGCTCATTACCTGCGAACGGAACACGATATTCTCGTGTACTCTGCGGTTCCTCATATCGAGGAAGCGGTAGCGCAGTCTGATATCCTCGTTGCTGTTGTGGGACTCGGGTATCTCGAACGGGAGCTGCGTTGTCACCTTGCCGAGGATATCGACGCTCTCGGCTGCAAGCTCTATGGTGCCTGTGGCGATCTTGGGGTTGTAGGTGCTCTCGTCACGCTTTATCATCTTTCCGCTGATCGAGACCGCACATTCCTTGGTGATCCCATCAAGGAGCTTTTCGTTGTTCTGGAACGTCACCTGTAACATTCCGTAGTGGTCGCGCAGGTCGATGAACTCGATTCCGCCGTGGTCGCGGATATTCTCGACCCATCCCGAGACTCTGACGCTCTTTCCGATGTCCGCCTCCGACAGCATCGCTGTGTTGTGGTCGCGGTATTTGTTTGCTGTGAACATTGTCTTGTGTCCCTTTCTTTATCCTTTTAATTTTTGTTCAAGTACAGCTTTTATGGTATTTGGAGTAGCCTGACCCTTGAGAGCCTTGTTCGCCTGCCCCATGAAGAAGCCGAACACCTTCTGCTCACCGGCTCTGTACTGCTCGACGGGCTTGGGATTGTCGGCTATCAGCTTGTCGATGACCGCCTCAACAGCCGAGGTATCGTCCTTCACCCACAGGTCGAGCTCGTCGCAGACCTCGTCGGGGGTCCTGCCCGTGCCTATCATCTCGACGAAGATCGTCTTGTAGTTGTTCTTGTTTATTTTATCCGTATCTCCGAGCTCTATGAGTCTCGCGAGATCCTTTGCCGTAAATTTCAGGCTGTCCATGCTCATCTCGCCGAGATTTATGCGGCGCATGAATTCGCCGAGAATGAAATTCGCGACGGTCTTTGGCTTGTTGTACGCCTTTATCGCGTCCTCGAAGAAGTCGCAGATATCCTTGTCGTTTATGATGTTGTCCGCGTCGGTCTCCGCTATGCCGTATTCGCTCATATAGCGCGTCTTGCGCTGCTCCGGCATCTCGGGGAGCTTCGCCTTTATCTCCGCGAGCTCCTCCTCGGTGAAGATTATCGGCGGGATATCCGGGTCGGGGAAGTAGCGGTAATCGTGCGCGTCCTCCTTCGAGCGCAGAGCCGTGGTCTCGCCTGTCGAGTCGGAGAAACGCCGCGTCTCCTGCAGCACCTTCTGTCCGGACTCTATGATCTCGGTCTGGCGGTATATCTCGTACTCTATCGCGCGTGCGATAGCCTTCGTGGAGTTCAGGTTCTTGAGCTCCGCGCGGGTGCCGAGCTCCGCCGAATCCTTCGGCGCGAGGGATATATTCACGTCGCAGCGCAGCGAGCCCTGCTCCATTTTGCAGTCGCAGATACCCGCGTACTTGTACAGCAGCTTTATCTTCTCCACATACGCGATAACTTCCTCGGCGCTGTGGAAATCGGGCTCGGTGACCATTTCGATCAGCGGTATGCCGCAGCGGTTGTAATCCGCGAGGCTCGAGCGCGTAGCCTCGTCATGAACGAGCTTGCCCGCGTCCTCCTCAAGGTGTATGCGGTTGACGCGTATGCGCTTTTCCTGACCGCCCGTGACGATATCGACCCAGCCGTTGAGGCATACGGGGCGAGGCATCTGTGATATCTGGTAAGCCTTCGGGAGGTCGGGGTAGAAGTAGTTCTTTCTGTCCCATTTCGTGAACCGCGATATCTCGCAGTTCGTCACATAGCCCGCTCTGATGATATACTCGACAGCCGTGTGGTTGAGCACAGGCAGGGTGCCGGGCATTCCCGAGCACACGGGGCAGCAGCGCGAGTTCGGCTCGCCGCCGAATTCCGCCGAGCAGGTGCAGAACACCTTTGACTTCGTAAGGAGCTCGGCGTGTATTTCAAGTCCGATGGTCGGATATAAACTGGACATTTATGCCGTTCTCCTTTCTCACAGAGCGCAGCGGACAGGCGAGAAGGTCTTCTCGAACGCGTCCGCGGTCTGTATTATCGTGCTTTCGTCGAAGCGTCTGCCGACGATCGACATTCCTATAGGCATACCGTCCTTATCGTAGCCGCAGGTCGTGTTTATCGCGGTCAGACCCGCTATATTCACGGTGACGGTGCAGATATCGGCGGTGTACATCTTTACGGGGTCGTTGTCCTGATCGCCTATTTTATACGCGACGCTCGG
>JAIKZF010000073.1 GCA_024682455.1 Ruminiclostridium sp.
GAGATACCGTACTATGTGCGGCGCTTCAAGGAGGAGATACCCCTTTACCTCGTCCGTCAGCAGGTAAGACCCGGAATGACGGGCTGGGCGCAGGTCAACGGGCTGAGGGGAGACACCTCTATCGAAAAAAGAGTGGAGCATGATATCTGGTACATACAGAACTGGACCCTCGGTCTGGATATTAAGATACTGTTCAGGACCGTGTTCGGCGGACTGAAAAATCAGGAGAATATCGGAGAAGCCATAAATGAAACTGTCAGAAACGATAAAGAAGCATAGGTTCCTGTTCGAGGAGCTGACCGCGAGAGACTTCAAGCAGAAGTATAAGCGGACGGTGCTCGGAATGGGCTGGAGCCTTGTATATCCACTTCTCACCCTCCTGATACAGAAGCTCGTGTTCTCGCGCTTCTTCGCGGACTCCACCCCACACTACACGATATATCTGTTCGCGGGGAACGTTGTTTTCTCGTATTTCCGCGAGGCAACAATGGGCGGCATGAACGCGCTTCTCGCGAACGCTCACATTTTCAGCAAGGTCAATGTTCCGAAGTACATTTTCGTGCTCACGAAGAATGTGTCCGCGCTGATAAACTTCGGGATAACCACGGCGGTGTTCTTCCTCTTTGTCTTTCTGGACGGCTGCGCCTTTTCATGGAGCTTTTTCAGCGTGCTGATACCTATGGCGTGCCTAATGCTGTTCAATCTCGGCATGGGCATGATACTGTCCGCGCTGTTTGTCTTCTTCCGGGATGTCGGTTACCTGTATGACGTTTTTCTTACGCTGCTGATGTATCTGTCGGCGATATTCTATACCGTGGATATGTTCCCCGCGGACGTTCAGAGGCTCTTTCTCCTCAACCCCATATACTGCTACATCAGGTTTTTCCGTATAGCTGTCATAGACGGCGTCATGCCCCCGATAGGGCTGACGGGACTGTGCGTGCTGTACGCCCTCCTGTCGATAGGGGTCGGAGCGCTTATATATAAGAAAAAGAACCACCAGTTCCTTTATTATGTGTAATGAGGTGACAGAATGAAGGTTGCGCTTAAAGCGGAACACGTTTCAGTTCGTTATATAACCGGAGATTTCAAGGATATCGGACTGAAAGAATATCTGGTGCGCCGGATACGCGGCAGGTACAAGGTGACGGAGTTCTGGGCAGACAGAAATATAAGCTTCACGCTGTACAGAGGCGATATGCTGGGTATGATCGGCGCGAACGGTGCAGGCAAGTCCACGCTCCTGAAGGCTGTGTCCGGCATTATGGTGCCCACTAAAGGCCGCATGACCATAAACGGCACCGTCGCCGCTCTGCTGGAGCTCGGAAGCGGCTTCGACGGAGACCTTACGGTAAGGGAGAATACCTATCTGCGCGGAGCCATGCTCGGCTATACGCGCGAGTTCATGAATAAGCAGTATGAGCATATAATCCGGTTCGCCGAGCTGGAGGACTTTCAGGAAAGGCCCTTCAAGCAGCTTTCCAGCGGTATGCAGAGCAGGCTTGCCTTCTCGATCGCGTGCCTCGTCTCGCCGGATATCATAATACTCGATGAGGTGCTGTCGGTAGGCGACGGCGCGTTCCGGCAGAAGAGCGGCGACAAGATGCGCGAGATACTTGCCTCCGGCGTGACCGGCATACTGGTCACACACTCCGTTGAGCAGGTCAGGGAGCTTTGCAATAAGGTGCTGTGGCTCGACAAGGGCAGACAGGTCGTTTTCTCCAACGATGTGAACGGCGTATGCGACTCTTACGAGGAATTTCTGCGCTCCGGTGAGATACACCTGCCGCAGCACGACTGAAAGGAAACAGCATGAGGATAACCGCGGTCGTTGTGACATACAACAGATGTGATATGCTGAAAATATGTCTGGAAAAGCTGCTGGCGCAGACCGTACCCTGCGATATACTTGTGGTGGACAACGCCGGTACCGACGGCACCGCGGAATATGTGGCCGGGCTCGGCTGCGGGAGGCTCACGTATATGCGCAGGGCGGAGAACACCGGCGGCGCGGGAGGCTTCAACGCAGGTATGCACCGGGCTTACGGGGACGGGTACGACCTGCTGTGGCTGCTGGACGACGACACCTTCCCGGAGCCGGACGCTCTTGAAAAGCTGCTGGAAGCGGGCAAGGCGCTGAAATACGGCTGGCTCAGCAGCAAGGCTCTGTGGACGGACGGCGGTATATGCAGAATGAACGTGCAGCGCAGAACGCCGTACAAGGACATAAAGATATTCGAGGGAGACAGGATAAGCGCCTGCATGGCGAGCTTCGTCTCGCTGCTGCTGCCGGCTGAAACGATAAGAAAGTACGGCTTTCCGGTTAAGGAATTCTTCATCTGGTCGGACGACTGGGAATATACAAGACGCGTCTCGCGGCACGAGCCCTGTTTCCTTATACCGGGCAGCGCCGTCACCCACGCGATGAAGCGGAACACGGTGGCGGACATAGCCGAGGACAGCCGCGACAGACTGGAGAGATACCGCTATCTGTACCGCAACGACGTGTACCTGTACCGCGGCGAGGGACTTGTCGGCTGGCTGTGGGTCATTGCGAAGGACTGCTGGCACAGCTTCAAGGTGCTTACCCGCAGAAAATCGGACAGGCGGCGCGCGCTGAAGATAATATGGTCGGGGTTCCGGGAGGGCGTGAGATTCCTGCCGCCCGCGGAGACCGGCGAGCTTAAGCAGAGGTAAAACCAAGATGACAACGGACAGGGATACGGATAAAAAGAATATTAAGGTCCTTGCCGTAGTTGTGACATACAACAGGTCGGAGATGCTGAAAAGGTGCATTGAGTGCCTTCTGGCGCAGACTGTGCCTTGCGACGTCCTTATCACGGACAACCACTCGACGGACGGCACCGGGGAGTATGTCCGCGCGCTTTCCGACAGCAGGATAACCTACGCCGACACGGGGAAGAACCTCGGCGGCGCGGGGGGCTTTCATTTCGGAATGAATATGGCGTGCGGCATGGACTGCGACGCGGTCTGGATAATGGACGACGACTGCTTCCCGGAGCCGGATGCTCTTGAAAAGCTGCTGGAGGCGGGTGAGCTGGTCGGAGGTACCGGAGCCTACGGCTTCATTTCGAGCGCGGTGCTTTGGACCGACGGCAGCGAATGTAAGATCAACCGTCAGCACATAGTCAAAAACGCCTATGAGCACGTCGAGTGGCTGAAATACGGAGTGGTGCGGATAGATCAGGCGACCTTCGTGTCGCTTCTGATACCGACCGATATAATAAGAAAATTCGGGCTCCCGATAAAGGAATTCTTTATCTGGGGCGACGATATAGAATACACGCAGCGGATAGCCATGCGGGGCGGTAAGCCCTGCTATCTCGCCGGGGCGAGCGTTGTGACGCACGCGATGAGCGAGAACGTCGGCAGCGACATCTCCCTCGACAGACCGGAGAAGATCCCGCGGTACAGGTACGGGTTCCGCAACGAGCGCTACGCCCTGCGGAAGCTCGGACTAAAGGGCAGGCTGCTGTATGATTACCGGCGGCTGCGGGATATCGGTCACGTCATCATACGGGCGAAGGACCATAAGATGAAGCGCCTCGGGACGATATTCGGCGGAGCGCTGCGGGGGATATTCTTCTTTCCGAAGATCGAATACCCGGATAAGTGATATACTATTACAATATACCGGAGATAAGTTATGAGCGACAAACGACCCAGAATACACATAGCGGTTGCGTGCCACAAGCCGTCACGGCTTCCGGCGAACGATATTCTCGTGCCGGTGCAGGTCAACTCCGCCGCGGCGAAGAACCGTATGGATATGGAGCATGACGACGACGGCGACAATATAAGCGCCAAGAACTCCTCATACTGCGAGCTTACGGCGCAGTACTGGGAATGGAGGAATGTTGACGCGGATTATTACGGGCTCTGCCACTACCGCAGATTCCTGTGCTTCACCTACCCCGAGAAGATCGGACGGAACAACCGCAAGCAGATAGACGCCGAGGCGATAGACGACTGGTCGGTAAAGCGCTTCGGGCTCGACGACGAGGAGGCTATGCGCCGCGTTATCGAGGCGAACGATGTCGTGACCGGCGAGGAACAGAACGTTTCCCGCCTCTATACGCCGCGAGGGAATCAGCCTACCGCCATGAAGCACTGGAAGGCTCATGACCGCGCCCTCATAATGAATGAGGATCTGGACAAAATGCTCCGTATCCTTAAGGAGGAAGCCCCCCAGCTCGGGAAGGACACGGTGAGATATCTGAACGGCAGGACTTTCACGGGCTTCAACTGCTTCGTGATGAAAAAGGAGCTGTTCAACGAGCTGTGCGAGATCGAGTTCAGGGTGCTCGAACGCCTTGAAAAGGAAGTCGACCTGACAAAATACTGCACGCAGCTTTCCCGCATTTACGGCTTCATGGGAGAGATAATAAGCAGCGGCTTTATCTATCACATAAAAAAGCGCGGTGCTAAAGTTACTCACGTCCCGCTGGTGTATTTCAACAATACCGACGAGGAAAAGCGCTTCCCGCTGACCGACGGCTCTGCGATACCGATACTGTTCTATCATATCGCGGACAGAGCGGAGTTCTTCGCCGCTACGTGGCAGTCGTTCCTGACCTGTCAGAACCCCGCGCAGCGCTATGACGCGATAATTTTTAACCTTGGAATGAAGAAGCCGTTCAGGGACACTATCGTAAGCATGGCAGCCGGATATGACAACATAAGCGTTCGTTTCGTTGAGGATGAGGCTTTCGTCAGACGTATAATCGAGCGCTTCGCAGATAAGAAGATAAAGCATAAGACCGAAAAGCAGAAAAAGGGAGACGAGGAAATGAAATTCCCGGCTCTGCCGTTTCTGCTCGATTCGCTCGTCGATCTTGACGAGGTGCTGGTCATAGGCGACCGCACGCTGCTGCAGGCGGCTCCGGACGAGCTGTGGAGCGAAAAGCTCGGCGAGGGTCAGGTCGCGGCGGCGCCTTTGGACGCTCACATGCTTGCGAGAGCAAACGACATCTACCCCGAGACGGAGCTGAACTATCTGGGCAGACAGGTCGGAGATGTGTGGGACTATCATTCCACTACCGCCATGAAGGTGGATCTCGCGGCGTACAGGAAGATAATGGACTGCGATAAGCTGCTGGGAAGCTGCGGCAACACAAACGGATATATCCGCGACGATACCGAGGTGCTGAATGTCTGCCTGCACGGGCATTTCAAGACCGTTAAGCAGAACTGGTGCGTGTGGTACGAATCGAACCCCTACCTCGAATATCAGCTGCCCTACGCGCCCATGAATGTGTACCGCGAGCTTTTGAAGGCGCGGCAGGAGCCGTATGTGGCGGCGTATATGAAGAACGACCCCTATGACCCTATCTATACCGAGCTGTCGAAGCGGTTCTGGGAGGAAGCCCGGAAGACCCCGTGCTATGAGATAATGCTCGACCGGAAAACGCAGGTGGCTATGCTGAACGCGAAAAAGCCTGCGCAGCTTACGAGAAGAATGTTCAGAAAGGGAACGAAGCTCCACGCTGTGGTGTCGCATATGTTCCCGAAGGACAGTCTGAGATACAGGTTTGTAAAGAAGGTGCTGTCGGTATTCCACGCGGAATGACGGCAGAACAGGCAGAAGGAGAACAGAGATGTACGATCATCTGATAGTAGGCGCCGGATTGTACGGCGCTGTGGCGGCGCGTGAGCTCACGGACGCGGGGAAGAAGTGCCTTGTTATCGACAAGCGCCCGCATATTGCCGGAAACGTGTATACCGAGGAGACCGAGGGCATACAGGTGCATAAGTACGGCGCGCATATCTTCCATACCAACAGCAGACGGGTGTGGGACTATCTGCAGCGGTTCGCGGAGTTCAACAGGTTCACCAATTCTCCCGTAGCCAATTACAGGGGAGAGCTTTATTCCCTGCCGTTCAATATGTATACCTTCAATAAGATGTGGGGAGTAGTCACGCCCGCAGAGGCTGCCGCGAAGATAGAAGAGCAGCGCCGTGCCGCCGGTATCGGCGAACCGAAGAATCTGGAGGAGCAGGCTATATCGCTTGTCGGGACGGATATCTACGAAAAGCTGATAAAGGGCTATACCCAGAAGCAGTGGGGGAGACCCTGTGATAAGCTGCCGGCGTTCATCATAAAGCGGCTGCCGGTGAGACTGACATTTGACAACAACTATTTCAACGCGCTCTATCAGGGCATACCGGTCGGCGGCTATACCAAAATGGCCGCGAATATGCTGGAGGGCATAGAAGCGCGGCTGAACGAGGACTATCTCGCGGACAGAGCAGCATGGGACAAGCTGGCGGACAGCGTAATATATACCGGTCCCATAGACGCCTTTTTCGGGAACTGCCTCGGGAACCTTGAATACAGGTCGCTGCGGTTTGAGACTGAGCTGCTGGATATACCGAACTTCCAGGGCAACGCGGCTGTCAATTACACGGACGCGGAGACGCCGTGGACGCGCATCATAGAGCACAAGTGGTTTGAGTTCGGCAGGGACCCGGAGGGCAGCGATATCCCGAAGACCGTTATAACGCGCGAATATCCTGCCGAGTGGAAGCCGGGCGACGAGCCCTATTACCCCGTCAACGATGAAAAGAACGGAACGCTGTACGGGAAATACAAGGAGCTTGCGGACAAGGAGACTAAGGTCATATTCGGAGGCCGTCTCGGAGAGTACAGGTATTACGATATGGATCAGGTCATACTCGCGGCTCTTGAAAAGGTGGAGGAAATCCTGTGATCCTGGTCGTTTCACATAAGGCGTATCCAATGCCTGCGGACCCGCTGTATCAGCCGATACAGGTAGGCGCGGCAGGCAAGGATCCTATATCGCCGTCGTGGCTTCGTGACGATGAGGGCGATAACATAAGTGAACGCAACAAAAGCTTTTGCGAGCTTACCGGGCTTTACTGGGCGTGGAAGCATATTGATGCCGAGGTTTACGGGCTTTGTCATTACCGCAGGTATTTTGCCGGTCACGGTCACCTGAGGAATAAGGACAAGAGGCTTATTGACGCGGAGGAGATCGACAGGCTGCTGGATAAGGTCGATGTCATACTGCCGCGCAAGCGTCATTACTTTATCGAGACCCGTGAGAGCCAGTACGTGCACGCGCACCACGCGGAGGATTTTCGTGTGACTGAGGCTGTGCTGCGGGAAAGCTGCCCGGAATACCTGCCGGCGTGGCAGGATATGCTGAACTCGCGGAGCGGGCATATATGCAATATGTTCATCATGCGCAGGGAGCTGTTTATGGAGTACTGCGAGTGGCTGTTCGGTATCCTGTTTGAGGTGGAGAAGCGTCTCGACACTACCGGGTATTCGGAGTATGACAGCCGTGTGTTTGGCTTCGTGGCCGAGAGGCTGCTTGATGTCTGGGTGGAGACTAAACGCCTTAAGTATACCGAGGTCCCTGTCATGGTGATTGAGAACGAGCATTGGCCGAGGAAGATCGCGGCTTTTCTGCGCCGGAAGATCAAGGGCGGGAAGGATTGAGCGTCATCGTCCGAAAAAAGATCATTGCAGCTGAACGCCTGTCATAGCGACAGGCGTTTGTTTGTTGGGCATTATCGACCTGTTACGGCAAAACCTGATATGCCGATTGTAAAAAATGACGAAATTATAACAAAATAATTGGTAAAATTGAATTAATGCTTGACAAACAATCGTAAAAATGATAGAATAATA
>JAIKZF010000024.1 GCA_024682455.1 Ruminiclostridium sp.
GTGCAAAACTCTTTACTTTTATGTAAAGAAATGCTATAATGATTTATATAAAAGCAAAGGAGCGACAGCATGAAGCTTATCACATGGAACGTAAACGGATTCCGCGCGTGTCTGAAAAAAGGCTTTGAGGACTTTTTCGCCGCCGCGGACGCGGATATATTCTGTCTTCAGGAGACCAAAATGAAGCCCGAGCAGGCCGATTTCTCGCCCGCGGGTTACATAAAATACTTCAACAGCGCCGAAAGAGCGGGCTACTCGGGTACCGCCGTGTACACGAAGCGCGAGCCTCTCAGCGTCACATACGGGCTGCACGGCGAGCACAACGACGAGGGCAGAGTCATCACCTGTGAATATGAGGAGTTCTTCCTTGTCTGCTGCTATGTGCCGAACGCCAAAGACGGGCTCCTGCGCATAGACTACCGCATGGAATTCGAGGACGCCATGCGCGCCTATCTGTCGGAGATCGACGCTAAGAAGCCCGTAATCTACTGCGGCGACCTCAACGTGGCGCACAACGAGATAGACCTGAAAAACCCGAAGGCCAACGCCGGCAACGCGGGCTTCTCCGATCAGGAGCGCGGCAAGATGACCGAGCTGCTGGGGGCAGGCTTCGCGGACACGTTCAGGAGGCTCTACCCGGACAAGACCGGAGCCTACACATGGTGGTCATACCGCTTCAACGCCCGCCGCAACAACGCGGGCTGGCGCATAGACTATTTCATCGTTTCCGAAAGACTGATGCCGAGAGTGAAGGATCAGATAATACACAGCGAGACCGAGGGCAGCGACCACTGCCCCGTGGAGCTGATAACAGACCTGTGAGCATAATGCCGCCGGGCGCTGAGACAGCGCATCGGCGGTTTTTGTGCATTTTGTACAAATGCTGCGGCGAATTATGTCTGAATTGATTTTTGATAATCTGATTTACAAACACGCAGTTTTATGTTACAATAGTATGATATGAATTACTTGCGAACAACTGTTGAAAGGAGCCGCGGCCCCCGCGGACGCAAACCCCACAATATGGCAACATGGATAATTGTAGTTGATGACGATACCACCAATCTTCAGATGGCAGGTCATATACTCAGCCGGAACAAAATGCGCGTTACTGCCCTGAAATCAGGTCAGGCGCTGCTCGACTATATTTCGACCCACGATTCTCCCGACCTCATACTTCTTGATATAAAGATGCCCGGGCTTGACGGCTTTGAGACCCTGAAACATCTGCGCAGGCTGGAAAACGAGATGATGCGGGACGAGGTGCCTGTCATTTTCATCACCGCCAATGAGGACACCAGCACCGAGAGCCACGGCTTTGAGGTGGGCGTCTCCGACTATATAAGAAAGCCCTTCAACCCCGACGTGCTCCTGCACCGCATAAACAACATAGTGCTGAAGCAGGAGAAGCTGCTTAGCCTCAGGAACGAAGCGTCCACCGACCCGCTCACGGGCTTCCTGAACAAGGCGGGCGCGGGCGCTGAGATGCCGAAGTTATGCATGACCCATACAGGCTGCCTGATGATGATAGATCTCGATTCCTTCAAGCTCGTCAATGATATCCACGGTCACGAAATGGGCGACGAGGTGCTGAAAAGCTTCTCACGGATCATAAGCGGGGCTGTTCCCGAAGGAAGCCGCTGTGCGAGAATAGGCGGTGACGAGTTCACGGCATTCTGCGAAAGGATGCTCACCGAAAACGAGGTGAAAGAATTCACGGCACGGCTCAACGATGAGCTTGTCGCCGACGCGAAGCGGCTCATGGGCGAGGATATGGATATCCCGCTCGGTACGTCGATAGGCGCGGTCTTTATCCCCAGGCACGGAAACGACTATAACGCTCTGCTGAAACTTGCCGATAAGGCTCTCTACAACGTAAAGCGCAACGGCAAGCACAGCGCCGGGATCTACCGGGCAGACATATTTGCCGACGAGGAAACGGACTCAAACGAGCTTGATATAAATACCATATCGGAAATACTCGGCGAGCGTACTATCCCGAACGTTGCTCTCCAGCTTGACAAGGACGCGTTCTCATACGTATACCGCTATATAATGCGTTACATAATACGCAACAGGCACACCGCCTGCAAGATGCTTGTGACGATCTCCCCGTCGGATAGCATAAGCGACGCTGACTATAAGGACCTCTGTGACGAAGTGGGAACACATCTCAGGGAATCGCTGCGCAAGACCGATATCCTGACCAGAACAAGATACAACCAGTATTTCATATTCCTGACCGATATACCGGAAACGGCTGTGGATATCGTGATCAAAAACGTTATCGGCAGCTGGAGAAAAAAATACGGCAGCCGCGTAATCCTTACCTACGAAACGGAGTTCGTCGGCGGCTGATAAAAGCGGACATCGGCGTACACATCACCAAAGGAACTGTAAAATGAGAAAAGACACAGAAAAAAATGAGATGTTTCAGGCGTCGCACCTGATGATACTTATAAGCTACACGATCTTTTCGGCTATCCTGATAACCGAGTCGCTGCTGCTGAACTGGGAAAAATGGGCGCTATTCCTTATCGTTGCGGGCGTCGCGGCAAGCTGGATACTGCACATACGGCAGACCCTGTCGGATAACCAGAGGATATGGACTTATTCGATACTAATGATGTGCACGTTCTTCTTCTACGGCAGCCACACCACGAGCACCTACGATCTGGCGGTGGTCATGTCAGCCGTTATCACACTGTATACAATGACGGGTATAAAGTCCCTGATAACGCTGTGTCAGATCACCTACTACATCACGCTGGGGTATGAACTGTGGCTGCTGATATCGGAAGACTATGAATTCGACATCCTCACCATATCCCGCACTTTGCTGCATATCGCCATGATAGCCATGGTCGGCTGGATAGCGAAGATAATCATAGGAAAGTGGGCGCAGGTGCTGAACAAGTCCCATTCCGAGATAGAGCAGCTCACCGACGCTACGGACAGACTGAACGACTTCCTCGCGAACGTGTCCCATGAGCTCCGCACGCCGATAAACGCCGTTATCGGGCTTTCGGGAATTTGCATCGACAAGGAGAATGATCCCGAGATCCGCTCGGATATGACTGCCGTGCGCAGCGCGGGCAAGCGCGTAGCCGAGCAGATAAGCGACATACTCGACTACTCCGAGATAGACAGAAACAAGCTCACCAATAACTGTGAGGACTATATGATAGCCTCGGTGCTCAACGACCTTGTCACCGAGCTGCGCGCGTACAAGCCCGACGAGCTGGAGCTCATCATGGACATCGACCCGTCGATACCGTCCGTTATGAATACGGATATCGGCAAGCTGAAAAAGATACTTCACCACCTCATAATGAACGGACTGAAATACACTCACGAGGGAGGCGTATATGTCCGCATAGCCTCCATACCGCAGAGCTACGGCGTAAACCTGTGCATCGAGGTAAACGATACCGGCATAGGCATGAGCGAGGAGGAGCTTGAACGCATCTCCGACCGCTTCTATCAGGTCAATTCCGGCCGTAACCGCTCCAGCGGAGGTCTGGGACTTGGAATGGCGATAGTCTCCGGCTTCGTCGCGTCCCTCGGAGGCTTCATGACAATAAAAAGCAAGCCCGACGCGGGCACGTCTGTCCGTGTGAGCATACCCCAGAAGGTCGTCGACAGCACGAGCTGTATGTCCGTGGCGTACAAGGAACGCCTCTGTATAGGCGGCTATCTGCACTTTGAAAAATTCCCGAACCCCAATGTCCGCGAATACTATAACGACATGGTAAAGCACATCGTCAGCGGACTGAACGTGCGTATGCACCGTGTGGACAACGCCGAGAACCTGAAGAAGCTGCTCGGCTCCGTGCACCTTACCCACCTGTTCGTCGGCGAAGCCGAATACCTGAGCGAGCCCGGGCTGATGGAAAAGCTCGCGCGGGAAATGATAGTGGCGGTCGTCGCGGACAGAAAGCTCGTGCTTCCCGAGGGCTCAAGGGTCCACATAATGGAGAAGCCCTTCTACTGCTTCCCCGTGGCGTCCATGCTGAATATCACGGCGGCCGGCGAGCCCGCTGAGGAAGGTATGATGCGCTGCGACGGAGTCGAGGCTCTCGTCGTGGACGACGAGCCGATGAACCTTACCGTTGCCAGGAGCATACTGAAAAGATACGGCATAAACGTTTCAACGGCGGGCTCGGGCACAGAGGCGGTCGAGATGTGCCGCGAAAAGCGCTTCGATATCGTGTTCATGGATCATATGATGCCCGGCATGGACGGCGTGGAGGCCATGAAGCGCATACGCTCCGACCCGTCGAGACTGCGCAGCGACCTTCCTATGATCGCGCTTACGGCGAACGCGGTCAGCACCGCAAAGGAGATGTTCCTTGCCGCGGGCTTCGACGGCTTCGTCAGCAAGCCGATCGAGCTTATGGAGCTTGAACGCGTGATGAAGAAGGTGCTGCCGAAGTCTGTGGTCACCTACGTCACCGCCGCCAGCAAGCCTCTGCCGCAGGCAGAGGCTGCGGCAGCGCCCGCTTCGGGGCGTGCCCCCGAAGCGGCGCGGACGGAGAACCCTGCCGCGGAGAAAGCCGCGCCGGCCGACAGCTTCCTCGCCGGTCTGAAGGAGCTGGGGCTCGATACGGACAGCGGACTGCACTACTGCCAGAACGACAGGGAATTTTACAAGACCCTGCTGCTCCAGTTCGCCTCCGAGAGCAAGGCAAAGCTCGCCTCTATCGAGGAGAGCTATAAGAACGGCGACGCGGCGGATTACGAGATACTTGTGCACGCGCTGAAAAGCACCGCGAAGATGATCGGCGACACGAAGCTCTCCGAGAGCGCGCGTGAGCTGGAGTTCGCCGCAAAGGAAGGCAGGACGGGATATATCAGCGATAACCACGCCGGAGTGATGGAAAGGTACCGCGCTCTCACCGCCGGACTGCTGGAGCTGCTGGGCGGAGAAGCAGCACCGGACGACGATGATGTGCTCGAATTCGAGCCCGACGGCGGCGATGAGATAATAGAATTTGAACCCTGCGGGGAGTGAACAGCGTTAAAATGGGAATAATAAAGAAAATTGCGAAAATCACCGGCGACCCGAACAGGGACTTTCAGGAAAGGTCGTTCCTGCTCCTGACGACGATAGCGGATGCAGCCCTGCTCGCCGTGATCATTGGTGATATCATACTCGGAGAAAACATCATAGAGATAGCGGTGCTTACCGCGGCGGTCATGATATCGCTCGCCGCGGCCACAATGGCAATGCGCACCCATAAGATCACCCTCGGGGGCATCATAATATCTGTTGCGGGCACGTTTATTGTGATACCGACGGTATTCTTCTTCGGAGGCGGACTGGAGGGCGGAGCGATCCTGTGGTTCACATTCGCGTATCTGTATGTGGGACTGCTGCTGAACGGCGTGCTGAGGACTGTGATGTTCGTCGTTATCACCGTTATCGCGTGCACCGGATACTATATCCAGTATTTCTTCCCCGAACTCATAGTGCCGCATACAAGGGAGATGTTCTTTCTCGATTCGCTGGTGTCCGTCTTTGTGGTAAGCATGGTGATATTCATTATCGTGCTCTTCCAGAACAAGATGTTCGCCGCCGAGAACAAGCGCGCCAGAGAGGAAGCCGCAAAGGTCGAGAAGCTCAATCTCTCGCAGAACCGCTTCTTCTCGAATATGAGCCATGAGATCCGCACGCCGATCAACACGATAATCGGCATGAACGAGATGATAATGCGCGAAAACGTGTCCGAAGAGGTCGCCGATGACGCGGAGAACATACAGGCGGCGAGCCGTATGCTGCTTCACCTGATAAACGATATACTCGATATGTCGAAATTTGAGTCGGGGCAGATGCAGCTCTCGCCCACAAATTACCGCACGGTGGATATGCTGTCGGAGATCGTGGCTATGCTGCAGCTCCGGGCGCGTGAAAAGGCGCTGGAATTCCGCGTCAGCTTAGCTCCCGACCTGCCCTCGCAGCTCACCGGCGACGATGTCAGGATAAAGCAGATACTGATAAACGTGCTCAACAACGCCATAAAGTACACGAATGAGGGCTCGGTGGCGCTTTCCGTCCAATGCGGCGCGAAAAGCGGCGACACCGTAAGCATCATCTATACCGTGACCGATACGGGAATTGGCATCAAGAAGGAAGATATACCGTATCTGTTTACAGCGTACAAACGCGCCGACGAGGATTACCTCCGCCACATCGAGGGAACGGGACTCGGGCTTTCGATAGTGAAGCAGCTCGTCGATCTCATGGGCGGCAGGGTCACGGTCAACAGCGTCTACACCAAGGGGACGACCTTCATCATCGAAATACCGCAGAAATGCACCGACGAACAGACTATCGGCAATATCGAGCTGGAGAACAGGCCTATGCGCGGCGCGCTTTCGGGCGCGAAGCAGAAATTTGAGGCTCCGAAGGCGAGAGTTCTGGTGGTCGACGACAGCGCCTCTAACCTGCTTGTAGCGACCAAGCTCCTGCGCGAGACCAAGGTCATCACCGATACCGCGTCAAGCGGAAAGGAAGCGCTGAAAAAGACGCTCAACAACGAATATCACGTGATATTCATGGATCACCTGATGCCCGAGATGGACGGCATTGAATGTCACAGGCAGATACGTGCGCAGATAGGCGGAAGATGCAGAAAAGCGAAGATAGTCGCGCTCACCGCGAACGTGAGCAGCGACAGCAGACTTCTCTATGAGCGCGAGGGCTTTGACGGCTACATAGTAAAGCCCATAAACTGCGATGAGCTTGAAAACGAGCTGTTCAGGCTGCTGCCGAAGGATCTTACGATAATTTCAGGCAACAGCGACGAAATCATTGAAGAAACGGTATCCTGGATGCGCACCGAGCAGAAAAAGCGCTACGTCGCGATCACCACGGAGAGCGTCGCCGACCTGCCGCAGGAGTTCATAGACAGGTACGATATCGCGGTCATACCTCACATGGTCTGCACCCGTCACGGCACGTTCAAGGACGGACTGGAGATAGAGACCAGCGGGCTGCTCTCATATATGAAGTCTCCCAAAAACAAGGTAGAGACCAAGGCTCCCGATGTGCAGGAGCACGAGATGTTCTTTGCGAAGCAGCTCTCATACGCGAATAATATAATACACATCGCCGTTTCCGGGAAGGTCAGCAACAGCGGCTATCCGGCGGCTCTGGAGGCTGCGGCGGCATTTGACAACGTGACCGTGGTGGACAGCGGACATCTGTCGGGAGGTCAGGCGTTCATGGTGCTTGAAGCGTGCCGGCTCGCCGAGGAGGGAAAGAATCCCGACGAAATAGCACGCAAGCTGGAGCAGTTCAAGGACATCGTGCATACGAGCTTTATTGTTGAAAATCTTGATTTCCTTGCCCGCGCCAATCAGGTGAGCCAAAGGATAGCCGGTCTTACAAGGTCGTTCATGGCGAGACCCGTACTGATGCTGAAAAATGGGGTTATAGGGGTCGGCAGAGTCTATTTCGGTTCAAGAGAGCACGCATGGAGGCGCTATATCGTGAGCACACTCAAAAATGTGCATAATATAGACAGAAGCCTTCTCCTGGTGAATTATTCGGGGCTCACAAAGCAGGAGATCGACCATATCGAAGCAATGATCGAAGAACAGACGCATTTCGATAAGATCTTCTTCCGCCAGGCCTCCCCCGCTATCTCAGTCAATTGCGGCCCCGGCACCTTCGGCCTCCTTATCCGCGAGCTCGATGATTAGCCGCTCCAGGGGAGAAGAGAGAGTAGAGAGAGTAGAGAGAGAAGAGAAGAGAAGAGAAGAGAAGAGAAGAGAAGTAAACAGCCAAATCCGGGGGAGGAAGGGAAAGGGTAGGAAGGAAGCCCCTTTCCAAGGAAAGGCGCTCCCTCCCTCCCCTCTCCCTCCCTCCCCCGGACCCCCTCTCACCCTCTCCCCTCCCTCCCGCGGGAAAGGCCAATCGCTTCGCCTTGCAGCGGGGAGAGGTATACCCCTTGAC
>JAIKZF010000038.1 GCA_024682455.1 Ruminiclostridium sp.
TTGAAAAGAGAAAATGAGATAGCCGCGTCGGATACAAGGAAAGCCGACGAAGCCGGGCTGGCGCCCGGTTAGGAGGTTTGACGCAGTAGACGGCGTGGATAGCTCCTTTTCTCTCAAATTGGGTTTTTAGAGGTTCCCTTAAGATAATTTCTCATGCTTGCGACGCCTATCGCTATCGTGGATGAATTATGCAGGAACGCCGATGTCGCGGGCGGCAGGACTCCAGCCGCTCCGAGGATTATCAGCCCGAGATTGAAGCCGATTATAGCGCGGTAGTTGGCGTGTATGCGCTTCATAAGCTCCGCGCTTATTTTTCGCAATGTCAGCAGGCAATACAGGTCGTCGGCTGAAATGGTTATATCCGCGATCTCGCGCGCTATCGCAGCGCCTGTGCTTATCGCGATACCCGCGTCCGCCTCGGACAGCGCAGGAGAGTCGTTCACGCCGTCGCCTATCATTATCACCCTGCGGCCGGAGGCGTGCTCTTTTTTCACGAACGCAGCCTTGTCCTCGGGGAGAACTTCATAATAGAATTCATCGACCCCGACCTTCGCCGCGACAGCCTCGGCGGTACGCCTGCTGTCGCCGGTCATCATCACGACTTTTGATGTCCCGAGCTTTTTCAGCCCCGATATCACATCGGCAGCCTCCGTTCTCAGCGGATCCTCGATACAGATAACAGCGGCGAGCTTTCCCCCTACCGCAAGGAACAGATGCGAGTATTCGGCGGTAAGCCCGTTCAGCTTGCTTTCGTCGCCCTCCGGCACCTGAGCTCCCTCGTCCTCGAAAACGAAATGATAGCTTCCGATCACGGCTTTCTCGCCGTCGATAGAGCTTGAGATACCGTGCGCGACAACGTACTGCACGGCCGAATGCTTCTCCTCATGGAACAGCCCGCGCTTCTCGGCTTCGTTCACGACAGCGCTCGCTATCGAGTGCGGGTAATGCTCTTCAAGGCACGCCGCGAGCCGCAGACACTCGCTCTCGTCACAGCCTCCGAATGTCACGATCTTTGCGACTCTCGGCTCGGCGTGAGTGAGCGTACCGGTCTTGTCGAATACTATCGTTTCAGCCTCCGCGACAGCTTCGAGGAACCTGCCGCCCTTGACGGTGATTCCGTGAGTGCTGCTCTCGCGCATTGCGGAAATGACCGAAACGGGCATAGCAAGCTTAAGTGCGCAGGAAAAATCCACCATAAGTATCGACAGCGCTTTCGTGGCGTTTCGCGTCAGCAGATATGTCAGCAGCGTGCCTCCGAGACTGTACGGAACGAGCCTGTCGGCGAGGTGGGCAGCCTTGCTTTCCGCCTCGGATTTCAGCTTTTCCGACTCCTCGATCATCTTCACGATGCGGTCGTATTTACCGCTGCCGGAGGTCTTGTCAACGCTGATGATCACGCTGCCGTCCTCGACCACGGTACCCGCGTATACGTAGCTTCCGGGCTTCTTGTGGACCGGCATAGCCTCGCCTGTCATCGACGCCTGATTCACCTCGGCTTCACCGTGTATCACCTTGCCGTCGAGCGGTATCATACCGCCCGTGCGGACTATGATCTCGTCGCCCGCGGAAACCGAGTTTATCGGGACAAGTATCTCCGTGTCCGCGGTTTTCAGCCACACCTTGTCAACTCCGAGCGACATCGTGCGCGCAAGATCGTCTACCGAGCGCTTGTGCGTCCACTCTTCGAGCAGCTCGCCGATCTTAAGCAGGAACATCACCGATGACGCTGTCTTCGTATCCCGGCGTATCAGCGAAACGACTATCGCAGTCGCGTCGAGTATCGCGACTTCGATCTTTCCCTTCACGATACAGCGGAGAGCTTCACGGACGTATTTCAGCGCCTTGATGACCGCGAGACCGAACCTCACCGGAGCGGGGATCAGCAGCTTGCTCACATATCTTTTCGATATCTCGAATATCAGCTTATCCTCGAACCTGCGGTCAAGCTCGCGGCCCGAATGCTCTGGTACGAGCGCGTTCGCCGCTTCGTCATCGTATGAGAAGCCCGCGAGCGCCGTTACAACCTCGGAGCGCTTACCGCTGTATTTTATCACTGCGTCGCCCGTCCTGTCGAACACCTTCACAGCGGTGACAAACGGCTTCGCGCGCAGATATATTTCGAGAATATCGGCCTGTCTGAAGCTCATGCGGGGCTGCATGATATGTACTCTCAGCCTCCCCCGCGATTCATGCAGTATCCGGCATCTCATGCTTCATCAGCGGGAGCTTCTTCGCTCTCGTCCCCGATGATTTCATCGTCCTCCGCGTCACGCTTTTCGTTGATATCGCGGGCTTCCGCGAGAATATCACCGCAGCCCTCGCGCACCTTTGTCGCCTGCGTCATAACGCAGTCCTTCGCGCGGATAACGGCAGCTGTCGTGTGGGCATATACCGTTCTTGCCTCCTTCGACGAAAGTATCTTCACTCCGGCTGTCCCAATCAGAAAGCCTCCCGCAAGCAATGCTATGTTCTTTAACGCACTCATTGTTCATTCTTCCTTTCGATATTTCATTTTATTAGCGTCTGCTAACCATTGTATGGCGTTAGTCTCGCCTAACTTTAATTACTATATCACCAATTTTTAAAAAAGTCAAGAGAATTTTCAAAAAATATCTTGAATTACGACAAAATACGTGTTATAATGTTAGCAATGACTAACCTGCGGTCTGATACAGGTCTCCCGCAAAAAAGCGGTGAACACCAAATGAAAAGCAAACGGAAGTGAAAGATATGACCGGACTTATAGAAGGCGTCCTGATACCGTTTCTCGGCACATCACTAGGAGCGGCGTGCGTGTTCCCGATGAAGGAGCAGCCCGGAGTTACTGTGCAGCGCATACTCACCGGTTTCGCGGCGGGTGTGATGACAGCGGCAAGCGTATGGAGCCTGCTTATCCCTGCGATAGAGCAAAGCGGCGAAGCTATGGGAAAGCTCGCGTTCCTGCCCGCAGCCGTCGGGTTTCTGCTCGGTATCGCGTTCCTGCTCCTGCTCGACAGGCTTATACCGCACCTGCACATGAACAGCGACAAGGCGGAGGGCCTGCGCTCTAAGCTGCCGAAAAACATAATGATGCTGCTTGCCGTAACTCTGCACAACATTCCGGAGGGAATGGCGGTCGGAGTGGTCTACGCGGGCGCAATATACGGCGGTGGGATGTCGGCTTCTGCGGCGCTCGCGCTTGCGATAGGCATTGCGATACAGAATTTCCCTGAAGGCGCGATAATCTCAATGCCGCTCAAAGCCGAGGGAATGAGCAAGGGCAAGGCTTTCGCGGCTGGCGTGATCTCCGGCGCGGTAGAGCCCGTCGGAGCGCTCCTGACCGTTGCCGCGGCAGGGCTGATAGTCCCCGCGATGCCGTATCTTCTCAGCTTCGCGGCGGGCGCTATGATCTATGTCGTGGTCGAGGAGCTGATACCCGAAATGTCCGCGGGAGAACATTCCAACGTCGGCACGATAGCCTTCGCGGCGGGCTTTACAGCAATGATGATACTCGATGTCGCGCTCGGATAAAAGGAAAGATATGAAGACGGCCGCGGGATCAAAAGCCTCCGACCGCGACCCGTACTCGTGGGACGCGAAGCTTCCGTTTTTTGTGCGTAAATACACTCTCGCTAGCGGAGGTCCGTACTGCGACTGCGGGTATAAAAAAACTCCGCGCTCGTTGCTCCCGACCGAGAAAATTTCACGGACGAATTTAAACGCATATACAAACTCCCGCCGCTCGGGCAATATCAACGGGACGATCCGTTTTCATAATGATCCCGAAAACAGATAAAGCATGGTATCGGCGCAGAGCCCTCGTCACCGTTAATATCCGGGTAAGCTTTGCGCAAATTTTAGTTTTCTTCTCCTATTGCCTTTTTCTTCTTTATATGATATAATAAACTGA
Organism: Ruminiclostridium sp.; assembly: GCA_024682455.1. Lineage (GTDB taxonomy): Bacteria > Bacillota > Clostridia > Oscillospirales > Ruminococcaceae > Ruminiclostridium_E. The sequence goes on from JAIKZF010000038.1 coordinate 3,890, forward strand.
TAACAACTCCTTTTTAATGTGTCCGCCGCAGCGATAGATATAAAAGCAAGATGCGAAAAGCCTTGTCACAGAACGCTGCTTTGACGGCACCCGTGAAAAAGCGTGAGAAAATAAAAAGCGGGAGGAAGAAAAATGAAGAAAAAACCCGGAGTTTTCGCGGCTGTGCTTATTGCTGCCGTGCTGCTGATATGCACGGGCGCGTCCGCGTTCGACGCCAATGACTACGACTACGGCGGAGGCGGTGGTTACAGCTATGACTACGGCGGAGGCGGCGATTACAGCTATGACTACGGCGGCAGCTCATGGGACGACGATGACGACTATCATTCATCATCGGGCAGCTCAAGTGGCGAATATACATGGCAGGATATGCTGACAACGGTAATAATCCTTGTTGTGGTGATCGGAGGCGGCGGTATATGGGCTTCAATACCGAGCAAGTCGAAGGGCGGCAAAACTCCCGCGACTCCGCGCAGTCCAAAGAACGTTCAGGTACCCAATCGCACTACGGAAATACGCAATGCCGCTCTGCAGTTTGATCCGTCCTTCAGCAGCGAGCAGATGATGACATTCGCGCAGAACACCTTTATCGCTGTACAGAACGCGTGGTGCGCGAAGGATCTTGAGCCTGTGCGCGGCCTTATGCACAATAACCTGTTCAACACGACGAGCCGGCAGGTACAGGCAAAGATCGACCAGCACGTGACTTATCACTACGAGAACTACACTTTCAGGAACGTATACCTGACAAGCTACGTCCGTGACAGCGATTACGAGTACATGACGGTATATCTGAACACCGAATATATCGACTATCAGACCGACGACAACACCGGCGCTGTCATTAAGGGCGACAAGACCACCATGTGGAAGATGCGCTACCTTATGAAGTTCATGCGCAGCACCGCAAGACCCGCCTCCGGACAGGGCACCTGCCCGAACTGCGGAGCTCCGCTCGAGATCGCAAGTACCGGAAAGTGCGTCTACTGCGGCTCGACCGTTACGACAAGCAGCTTCGACTGGCTGCTCTGCGATTTCACCACAGTCCGCGCCGATACCAAGGACGACGGCATCAGGATCTGACCGAGACCGTCTCGCTTTCCGAAATAAAAGAAGCTCTGCTCCCCCTATCCCGGAGGAGCAGAGCTTTTTATGTTTCAGTTAAGTCCCTTCATAGTCAGCGAAATGCGGTTTTTCTTGGTGTCTATCCCGAGTATGCGCACATTCACCACGTCGCCCACCTTTACGACATCGAGCGGGTGCTTGACGTACTTGTTGCTCATATGCGAGATATGGACGAGACCGTCCTGATGCACGCCGATATCCACGAACGCCCCGAAATCAGTCAGGTTGCGCACCGTGCCTTTCAGCTCCATACCCTCTTTCAGGCTGTTTATGTCCACAACGTCCGTGCGGAGCATGGGCTTGGGGAGTTCGTCGCGGGGGTCGCGGCCGGGCTTCATCAGTTCCTTTATCATATCGGTCAGGGTCATGGTGCCTACGCCCGTTTCCTCGGCGACCTTCGCCGTTCCGAGCTTCTTTACGGCGGCGTTTATCTTCTCGGCGGCGAGCTTCGAGCTGTCGCCCTTAAGGTCGGCCTCCGTCACGCCGGAGAGAGCGAGCAGTTTACGCGCAGCCTCATAGCTTTCGGGGTGCACGGCGGTATCGTCGAGAGGCTCCCTGCCGTCCCGCACGCGCAGAAAGCCCGCGCACTGCTCAAAGGTCTTCTTGCCGAGCTTCGCTACCTTAAGGAGCTCTTTTCTGTCGGTGAAGCCTCCGTTTTCCTCGCGGTAGGCGACGATGTTCTTCGCAATGCCGGAATTAATGCCCGCGACATAGGAAAGCAGAGCAACAGACGCGGTGTTCACGTCCACGCCGACATTGTTCACGCAGTCCTCCACCACGCCTCCGAGAGCCTCGGAGAGCTGTGCGGGCGGCATATCATGCTGGTACTGTCCCACGCCGATCGCCTTGGGCTCTATCTTGACAAGCTCCGACAGCGGATCCTGCAGACGGCGCGCTATCGAAACGGCGCTCCTTACGGTCACATCGAAGTCCGGGAACTCTTCCTGCGCGAGCTTGCTTGCCGAGTATACGCTGGCACCCGCCTCGGACACCACCATATAGCTTACCGGCAGCCCTGTGTCGTGTATCATGTCCGCGATGAATACCTCGCTCTCGTGGCTTGCGGTGCCGTTTCCTATGGAGATAGCGGTGATACCGTACTTCTTTATGAGAGAGGTGAGCTTTGCGCGGGATTCGGCGGTCTTATTCTGCGGCATCGTGGGATAGACGACCGTATGGTCGAGCACCTTGCCGGTCTCGTCAACGACGGCTATCTTGCAGCCCGTTCTGTAGCCCGGGTCGAAGCCCATGGTCACCATGCCCTTTACGGGAGGCTGCATCAGGAGCTGGCGCAGATTGTCGCCGAACACCTTTATCGCGGCTGTGCAGGCCTTTTCCGTGAGGTCGTTCCTGACTCTGCGCTCTATCGAGGGGTGGATGAGGCGCTTATAGGCGTCCGCCGCAGCCTGCTCCACCAGGTCGGAGTTCTTGTTTCCGGCGTTGCCGGTGATGTAGCGGCTGTTTATGGTAGCGATCATCTCGTCGGTATCCACCTCAACGGCGACCTTCAGCACGCCCTCGCGCTCGCCGCGGTCTACGGCAAGGATACGGTGCGTGGGTATTTTCGTCACCGACTCGCGGAAATCGAAGTATATCTCATATACCGACTGATTTTCCGTCTCGGCGTCGGTCTTTTTCGAGTTGATAAGGGCGTGGCGGTCATAGAGTCCGCCGAGTATCTTGCGGATCTCGGGGTCGTCGGAGATGTTTTCGGCAATTATGTCGAGAGCTCCGGCTATGGCGTCCTCGGCAGAGGCAACGCCCTTTTCCTCGTTTATGTACTGCTTAGCCTCGGCGTAAGGATCGTCCTTGGACTGGGCGAGTATGAACTCCGCGAGAGGCTCCAGCCCCTTCTCCTTCGCTATGCCGGCACGAGTCTTCTTTTTCGGCTTATAGGGACGGTAGATATCCTCGACCGCGGCGAGAGTCACGGCTTCGGCGAGGTCTTTTTCAATCTCCTCGGTCATTTTTCCGAGGGACTCTATTGATTCGCGGACCTCCTCCTTGCGCTTTTCGAGATTGCGCAGGTATGTCAGGCGCTCCGACAGCTCACGAAGCACCACATCGTCGAGAGCTCCGGTCGCTTCCTTTCTGTACCTTGCTATGAAGGGTATGGTATTACCCTCGTCGAGCAGCTTGACTGCCGCCTCCGCCTGTGTCGGGCGTATTTTCAGTTCTTCCGATATCTGTTTTACAATATCCATTTTCTCTCTCCTTCTGCGCGGTCACCGTTTGCGGAAATACGGCAAAGGGCTGTCTGTCCGCTTCGCAGCTTTTGTAATCAATGACAATATATTATAGCATATAATCGAAAAAAAAGCAATGGGAGAAGTAAATATTGTTCTCCGCAAAGCTGCCGGAGGAAATATCGGCGGCGCGGGCTCCGCGCTTATAGCATACTTTATCGCAGATCGCAGGCTTTTTACGCCCCGGGAAAAACGGCAAAAAATGTCAATACCAAATCAGGGACACTTTGTCCTACAGCGGCGTTTTTGTAAATAATACCAAAAAGCGAAAAGTGAGAACAAGCTCCGGCGGCCGCATTTTCCGATCAATTGTAATTTCATTCCCCGCTCCGGTGCGCCCCAAGCGGCATCTGGTCAATATCGGGGACAGTTCGACGCGCCGGGAGCGCTTTGTGCCCTTTGACAAATGACATAAAAACCAAAATGTGGTATAATAAAAGCACGATAAAAAAAGGAACAGAAACGGAGGAACGAATCATGATCAATGGACCGGAACTCACTAAGCTCACCGACGGTACAGTTGCTCTTGTACCTAGCTCGATCGACTCGGCAGAGATCGGGAGGACGATCTCCAGACCCGCTTACGCCGGACTCAGGGACGTGTGCGCAAAGCTCCGCGCCGCCGCGAAGAAGGCTCCCGGCGGAAAGCTCGACGGTATCTTCGACACCCATTTCTGCATTGCCGCCCCGAACGAGAAGGCTTTGTATACCGCGGCAGTATACCTTTATAATACTCTTTCGGAATGCTGCTCCGATATCGGCAAATACATTGTGTTCGGAAACGACGCACTCAGAGATCTGCCGTCCGGCAGCATAAACGCAGCCGGGTCCGGCAGCAGCCGGAACACCTCCGAAAACGACGACGGATCTGACTATACAGAAGAAGACTACGATGACGAAGACTACGATGACGAAGACTATGAAGACGAATACTGTGACGACGGGCCTGATCTCGGCTGCCTGCAGCTTCCGCCGACGGAGATAAACTATACCGCCGATATCGAGGACCTCATAAGAATGCGCTCGGAGAAGCCCGAACCCCTGTTTTACACCGAGCTTCTCAACAGCTCCAACCCCGTTATGATCTCCGCCGATTCTATCTCTCACCTCGGAGACAGCGTAGCCTCGCACCCGGTCATAATCGCCGGCAAGATCATGTTCCCCGGCTCCTTCGAGGACATCAATTATAACGTGGGACAGGCTGAAGCCATCGCGTGCGCAGAAAACTTCATATTTATAGATGTGCGCGCATTCAGCGAAAAGGACGTTATCATGATATTCGAGGAGGAGTTCGCAAAAAGAGGCTGCGTCCTCGCAAGCCCCGCCTCTGCCGCGAAGCACGTAAATCTCAACGTGACCGACCGCGAGGAGACCGCCGTGAAGACCGCGCACGCGATACTCAACCGTCACCTCCTCAGCTCCCCCGGCAGCGGGAAGATCACTGCCGGCGAGATCGGGAACGTGCTCAAAAGCCTTGACCCCGCCAATTACATCGGTCTCATCAACCCCTTCGCCGGGATGCCGAACGGGCTGCCGGGCATGGTACCGCTGCCCGACACAGTCACTGCCCCGGCCGCCGCACCCGCGGAAAAGGACTGCGACCCGCTCGGAGAGCTTGACAGGCTTGTCGGGCTCCACAATGTCAAGACCGACATAACGGATACCGTCAACGTCATAGCAATTCAGAAAAAAATAACGGAGAGCGCCCGCGCTCAGAACAGAAAGGTCGAACAATGCAGCTCGCATATGCTGTTCGAGGGCTCGCCCGGCACCTGCAAGACCACGGTAGGCAGGATATTCGCACAGCTACTCTATAAGAAGGGGCTCATCCCCTCCCCCGCTAATTTCACCGAATGTACCAAGTCCGATATCGTGGGGCAGTTCGTGGGGCAGACCTGCGCCAAGATAGACGCAATGTTCCGCTCGATGCACGAGCGCGGAGGCGGCGTTCTGTTCTTTGACGAGATTTACTCCATATCCGAGGCGAACTCGACCTGCTACGACGTTGAGGCCGTGAACTCCCTGAACCAGAATATGGAGAACTACCGCGGCACCGTCTACTGCATATTCGCAGGCTACACGGACAAAATGGCAGCGTTCCTCAACGCGAACAGAGGTCTGCGCTCCAGGATACCGTTCACGATAACGTTCGACGACTATACGAATGACGATCTCTACGACATTTTCATCAGTATCGCCGAAAGCAGCGGTTTTGAGGTGTCCGGCGACTGCCGCGCAGAGACTGACTCTTTCTTCGGCGAGATCAGAAAGCTCGAAGGCCAGAGCTTCGGCAACGGCCGTGAAGCGCGCAATCTCTTCACCAACGCCATGACTTTCGCGGCAAGAAGATACACCGGCGGCAAGCTTCCCGAGAGCTTTACCCTGCTCCCCGAGGATATCCGCGAAGCCGCGGACTCGATAATCAAAAAATACCGCAGACTTTCTTCGGCAGGAAAGGATAACGGGCTCCGCAAGGTGATAGGGTTTTAAATGCAGGGCGAAAGCGCATTAAGCGTTTTCGCCCTGAGTTTGTCAAAAGAAGTCGCTTGCGCTCGAGTAGCCGCTTGCGCTCGAGTGCCTCCGGCGGCCAGGTCTGTCGGTCAGCCCCTCTGCCGTTTTTGGCAAAGCCAAAAACTCCACCTCCCCGCTAACGGGGAGACCACCTTTTAAAAAAGGGCTGGACCCTAAAACAAACCGCTTCGCCTTGCAGCGGGGGTAGGTATTGCTCCTTTTGACAGTAAAAAAAACAGAAATAACCCAAAACTGTACTTTTTGATATAATGAGGGCGAAAGCGCATTAAGCGTTTTCGCCCTTTTTAATTCGATAAACAGAAAATTTTTATCGTTTTTCGATATTTTTCTATTGACAAACAGATATTGTTGTGCTATAATGAGTCCAACGACCGGAAAAGGAGAAACAAAAATGAATATCAAATGGACCTCGGCAAACTCACTTAAGCTTACCCGCATACTGACAACAGCGGTATTTTTGCTCGCGTGCGGTGTGCTGTTCCTAATACCGATAATAACGCAGTGGTACGACGACGTGTCCGGAAAGCCGCCGATAATGCCTGTGCTGACGGTATGCTTCTATATCTGCGACGGGCTCGCGATACTCGCGCTCTGGGAGCTTAACACGATGCTGAAAAATATTTCAAAGCAGGAGCTCTTCACCGACCGGAACACCCGCTGCGTGCGCATAATATCATGGTGCTGCTTCGGAGTGGCGGCGGTGTTCGCGGGGCTGGCGTTCTGGAGGCTGCTCGCCCTGCTCGTGGCGATAATAGTGGGCTTCGTCGGACTTATCCTGCGTGTGGTCAAGAATATGCTCGCTTCCGCGGCCGAAATGCGCGAAGAGAACGACTACACGATATAGGGAGGTGCGGATATGCCGATAATCGTAAACCTAGACGTGATGATGGCGAAGCGGAAGATATCCGCCGGTGAGCTCGCCGAAAGGATCGACATCACCCCCGCCAATCTCTCGATACTGAAAAACAACAAGGCGAAAGCCGTGCGCTTCTCGACGCTTGAAGCTATATGCAGCGTGCTCGACTGCCAGCCCGGAGACATACTCGAATATTCCAAGGAGGACAACTGAAATGACAGAACAGATAACAGCTCAGCAGATACCGATGCAAAGCGCGCAGCCGGCTGTATACAGACCGGAGATACGAGGCTTCGACCGCATTTTCGCGGTGCTGTCGGTCATTGCCGGATATCTCTTCATGCGCTTCTCGATATTCACTTACAACGGCTTTTTCACCACGCTTTCCGTGCTGCTGACCTTCGCCTGCTGCGCGGCATACGTCATTAAGTGCGGCCGCAGACCCACCGCGGCTCAATGGACGTTCGGAGCGGTGATATGCGCTTTCGCGTTCACCTACTCGATAACGTCCAGTCCCCTGCTCCACATTCTTTGCACGATGTTCCTGATCGGGGCGGTATTCTGGTGGGTCCAGGCCGTGTGCATACACGCGAGCTTCGTGACGAAGTTCTTCTTCTTCGACCTGCTGCGTACCGTGTTCGCGCAGCCGTTCTACGATTTCGCGGGGTTTTTCCGTGCCTTCACGAAAAAGAGTGACGGCTCCGGAAGCAAGATACTTCCGATAATTCTGGGACTTCTCGCTACGATACCGCTTACTGTCGCGGTGGCTCTGCTCCTTGCCGTAGCCGACGAGGGTGTCGGGAGAATGATCGACAGTTTCTGGGACATGATAGCGTTCAGGGATATATACACCTCGGCGCGCGTCATTTTCTGGACTATACCCGCCGGCATAATAATTTTCGGTATGCTCCGCGCCGACGCTAAGCAGAAGCTCCGCCCCCTGCCCAGCGATATGTACTATCATGAAAAGCTCGGCCGCTGCAAGGTCATAAACAATCTCGCGGTATATGCCGGAGTGACCCCGATATGCCTGCTCTACCTGCTCTATGTGATATCTCAGGCGAGCTATTTTCTCTCCGCTTTCTCAGGGAAGCTCCCGGAGAATATGCTGTATTCGGAATACGCGAGACGCGGCTTCTTCGAGCTCTGCATCATAGCGGTGATAAACCTGTGCGTAATCCTGTTCATGCTTACCTTCTCTAAGAAGAGCGGTACGGGAGCCACACCCGCGCTGAAGGTCTACACCTGCCTTATCTGCGGCTTCACACTGTTCATCATATCCACCGCGCTCGCGAAGATGCTGCTGTATATCGGCAAGTATGGCCTGACGAGACTGCGCCTGTACACTTCGTGGTTCATGGTGCTGCTGGCTGTGATATTCGTGGTGCTGGCGGTAAGGGCGTTCGTGAAGCGCCTGCCCACCGCGCGCATCATCACGGCATTCTTCATCGCGATGTTCGCGGCTCTCTGCTTCTCAAGACCCGACGCTCTGATAACCGGGTACAACATACAGAAGTACCTCAGCGGCGAGCATGAAGAGCTTGATATACACACGCTCTCCGCCATGTCCGACGACGCGTATCTCGAAGCGCTAAAATACGTGAACTCGGGTATGTTCGATAATTCCGGCCGTCCCGCAGCGGAGCAGTATAAAGAGGAAATCATCGGTCTGTGCGAGGACGCGGCCGATATGTACAGGCTCGCTCCCGACCGCTCCTATAACATCACGGCTATTGAGCTTACCTCGGCGCTCGGGCAGACCGAATGACATCGGACTATACACAAAAGCTCCCCCGGCAGAGCTGTCTCTGCCGGGGGAGTCTGTTCTTTCTTATGAGCGTTTTCTGCGCTTTCCTGCCGCGAGCATAGCCGCGCCGGCAATGAATACGACCGCGATATCGCCGATCGGAGCGCCGGTATTCGGGTTGGTCTCCGAGCCCGCGCTTACGCTGCCGGAGATCTCGGTAAGACCGTACTTTTCACCGAAAGCGTTGGTCAGATCCTTAAGCTGCATATAGGTCTCAAGCGGCTTTTTGCCATAATCGAACACGATGCTGCTGTTGATGATCCTGCCTGTCTCAAGCTCGCGCATGATGTTTCTCGCCATACTTACGTTGGGCTCAACATCGACGAACTTGACGTGCACGTTGTAACCCGCAGCCTCAAAGGGCTTTATGTATTTGTCCATGAGCTTGTCGAAGCCGTCGCCTACCGTAGGAATGATCACATTCACGCCATTCATGCTTCCTGTGATGAACTCCTCTATTACGGAAGCCGTGATATTCGAGCTTTCCTTATGCACCGCGTCAGCCGCAGCGCCGTAGGTCTCCTTGTATTCGGGAAGAAGCTCCTTAACCACGTCGGAATCGAGAATGAACGCCTTCATTGCCTCGCTGTCGGGGTCGGTGACTCTCGATGATTTGCCCGCCGCAGGCAGTCCGCACACAAGCTCCATCTGATATCCCTTTTCGAGCTCGCCGTCATAGACATAGGTATGTCTGCCGTTCTCATCTACGCTCTCCGTTCTTGCGGAGCCTATCGACAGGAATTCCTTCTTGACCTCCTCACGGAGCTGCTCTCTTTCGGGTGTGTTTATATCGCTTGTCTTTCCGTAGTAGGCTATATAGTAGTCGGACAGCGCGTCGAGCTGCGCGACTACATTGCTGCTGCGGAGCTCCTCGATCGTGGGATAGTCGCCTGCCTTTATGCGCTCGTAGAGCTCTCTTGCTTCGTCTGTCTCAATGACAAGATGCTCGGGCGAGGGCTCCCATGTCACCGGAACAACGTCCGCGAAAGGATCCTGCGCGATACCCATGGTTATTCTGCCCTGACCGAACGGGTCGCTGTACTCGTCCGGTATAACGCCTCCGAGCACATCCCTGATATAGGCTATCACAGCCTCGGTATCGGACATTACATCGTCCCTGACGATCTTAACGTCTCCGCCGATGAAATACTTTTTGGCGCCGTCCTTGAACAGATAGTTTATCGAAGCAACGGTGTAGGTCTTTTCAAGGTCGAGCGGTTCTTCGCCCACCATTACATTGTAAACTCTGAAATTGCCGTCAACGCTCTCGTATTCGCCGTAATCGTTAAGAATAACGGAGCTCGTTATGGTATCGTCCACCGAGTATGATACTCCGGAGATATGTATAAATGAGCCGCTTTCGCCCGGAAGAGCAGCCGCGCCCCTTTCAAGGAGCTCAAGGAGCTGCTGACCGGTTATCTCAGCCACAAGAGTGCTGTTAGAGTTTGGCAGCACGGATAAGATCTCGTTGTATGTGATCTCGCCCGCTTCGATACCGTCTCTGATGCCGCCGCCGTTCATTATGCCTATCTCTGCGCCGAGGACTTCCCTGAACGCGTCCGCGCAGAGGTCACCCAGATTGGTCTCCATCTGCCTTACGATACGATTGCCTGTCTCGGGGTCGGAGTCGGCCAGTACGAAATCGGTGTGTCCGACCTTCTGTCCGAGCTTTTCGGACAGTCTGTCCCTTATCTCAAGTATCTTGAGATTCACGGCTTCATCGACGAAAATACCTTCTCTGCCGTCGGGCTCCGTCCACGAATCCTCCGCGATGCCCATACTCTCGTCGGGAGCCGGGACCTCTCCGATGAGCTCGGTCTTCATCGAGCCGTCCGCGGAGATAGTCAGCTTGCCGATATTGTTGAGCTTTGTGCCGGTCTGCGTTACGATAACGTCCTTGCCGTCCTTCGACTTGACCGTAAGCCCCTGCGTAGTTTCATGGGAATGTCCGTCTATTATGACATCTATGCCGGAAAGCTCGCCCGCGATCTCGGGGGCGCTCCAGCCCTTGGTGACATTGCTTTCGCCGAGGTGTCCGAGTATCACGACATAGTCCGCGCCCTCGGCTCTCGCGTCGTCTATCGCGGTCTGGATAAGGGTATAGACCGAGCCGTCCTCGCCGAAACTGTAAATGTACTCGCCCTTGTCGTTCTGGAAGTATGTGGGCGTGGAGGCGGAAAGAGTTTCCGGCGTGGACGCGCCGACGAACGCTACCGTCTTGCTGCCGGCTTCTACAAGCTTATACGGCTCGAAAATGAGCTCGCCGGTCTCCTTATTGGTGAAATTCGCGTTGACGTAGCCGCAGTTGAGCTCGTCCGCACGCAGCATGAGCTCGCTCACGCCGTAGTCGAACTCGTGATTGCCGGTGACAGCCGCGTCATAGCCGACGGCGTTCATTATCTCCGTGATATAAGCTCCGTTGGACAGAGCACCTATGGGCGAGCCCTGTATCGCGTCGCCCGCGTCAACAAGAATAACGCTGTCGTGAGTCGCTTCCATTTCGCGCTTGTAGAGCGCGAGTCCGTCGTAGCCGATGTGGTCGTCTATGCCGCAGTGCACGTCATTTGTGTAGAGAATGACGATATCATCGCTTTTCGCGGTGCCTTCCGCGTACGCGGGGACCACGAAGCTGCCCAGCAGCACGGTTCCGGCGGTCAGCGCCGAAAACAGTTTCCTGAACTTATACATTACGTTTCTCCTTTTCGAAATAATTTGTATATATGACCGACAGCGCGCAAAACGTTATCTGCGCGTTACACCTCCTGTCGGTGAGGGACGGCGCTGAGCGAGCTTTTTGGTCTCGTTTGATGCAAAGACCACCTCCGCGTAGATAGCTGCCACTATCTGATAGAGCTCCTGCGGGATAGCCTCGCCGGAATTGAGCATGACAAGCAGCGCGGCGGTGCTGTCGTCGCGGTAGATCGGGACGCCGTTTGCGTCGGCGATGTTCACGATGCGCTGCGCCAGCTCGCCGAGACCCGAGGCTACGACGACGGGGGCGTAGTTGAGGTTCGGGTTGTATTTAAGCGCGACGGCAGCCTTCTGTCCGTAGTTTTTACGCCTTGACATTGAGACCCGCCCTCCTTTCGGTCAGCTTGGGGAATATCTGGGTAAGATTATGCGGCTCCTTGAGCACGCCCGTCTGGAAATCGTCTATGCGGTAATTCGTTCCCGCCGTGATCCGGCTGACCTTCTGCACGATGCTCTCGACGTTGCGGGCGAATGTCGGCGGGTGCAGCAGATTCACGCGCACGGAGCTGTCGTTTGCGTACACGTCGACCTCAAAGCGTCCGTAGGTATCCACGTCAAACGTGAGGAACAGATGATGATGCTTGCCTCCGCCTTTTCCGGTCGCTCCGGAGTCGTCGTTGTTATCGACCCACAGCTCGCCGAACGCACGGGTATTCTCTATCTGTATCGGCAGGATATAGTGCGCGAGCGGGGTAAGCACTCCAGGCGCGTTTATCATGCTCTGGAGCAGGTTCGAGGCGTTGAAGCTGTCGATAGATTTCAGTGCGGGGTGGTTGATGTTCTTCTCAACAAAGTCGGTCAGAGCCTGTATCGAGCTGGACTTTTCCTTCATCTGACGGGAAGACTGCTCGTTCATGGACTGCTGCTGACCGCCGCCGTGTCTGCGCTCCTCATCGTCGCGGACGCGGTCGTCGTGCTGATCTGCGACATCGGGCATCTGGCTGACCGCCTCCTCGAGCGCCTCATAGACCTTGTTGCGAAGGTCGCTGTCGGGCATAGCCTCCAGCACGTCGTTCAGGAAGTTTATCATCTGCTCCGGCGTATGGATATCGGAAAGCTGCCGGTCGAGAGTCTGACGGACCCCGTCGTCCTCGATGAGCGACTCCAGTACATCTCGTATGGTCTCCTCGGGCGTCGAGGCTCCGCTTCTCAGATTATCGACAAACGATGTGAAATCGGCGTCGAGTATCCCGGAGCTTGAAACATAGTCAACATCACCAAGTGTATTTGTCAAATATGCCGAAATTGTCTTGTCGGGTTGGTACTCATTACCTAAAATCTCATTTTCCCCTTGATTTTTTTGTTCATTTGTAGTATAATTGTCAAGAGGAATGTGTTGGGGGTCATTCTGCGCCGCGGCATTCTGAGCGGCAGCGGCGGTCTCCGGAGCTGTGCCCGATAAGCCTTGAGCCGTATCGGCGCTGTTCTGAGCCGCTTCTGCGTTGCTTTGGGCAGCTGTGGGCATACCGCGCACAGCCTCTTCTCCCTCTTCCCTGGCCGGCACCGCAAATTCCGGCGGGATCGCGGCGGCAGAGTCTTCCGCGACCTCGTCGCGAAGAGTTCTGGGGATAAGATCGGGGTTCTTGTTTATCAGCTTGTTCAGAAGTCCCTCGAACGCTCTTGAAAGCTCGTTCCTGAGCTCATAGTTCGGTATCAGGGTCAGGAGCTGATTAAAGTTTTCACGCATCATCGCGGTATTGGTATTGAATTTCGACAGGTTGTGAGTAACGATAGGAAGCAGCGTCTGCGTATGACTGTCGTTGAGCAGGCTCTCCGAAAGGTTTTGCATAAGCTCGGAGGTCCGGTCGCGCAGAGCGGCGAAATTCGACTGCGAATCGGGCGACGACCACTGCTCCGCCAGATCGGCGAGCTTGCCGGAAAGGCTGCGGTTCGGCGAGAAGTACTCCGCCAGAAAGCGCAGATTGGCAGAGACCGCCGTGGTTATCTCACTTCGGTTCTGCGTGAAGTTTATCGCCTTGAGCATATTACCGATGGCTTCCTTCTGGTCGCCGTCCGCCTCCTTCGCAAGTTCACGAAGCATATCGTAGAACTTGTCGCCGGAGAACATGGTGTTCTGCTTCTCCTGCTCGGAGATCTCCTTGAGAAGATCCTTGGCGGGGATATAGAGCGAGGCGCTCAGCTGCTCCAGCTCACCGACGAGCTCGGTGTAGCCGTTGAGCTTCGCGGTGGCGAGAAGTCCGGTATCTATGATGTCCTTGACTGTCTCGACCGCTAAGGTCTGGTTCTTTGTACTGGTGACGGCAAGAGGGATAAGATCCTTCTGTCCCATTGTCGTCGACGCGTTATTGCCCGCGTTCTTGTCGCTTACAGCCTGGAGCTGCTCCTGCTTGGGCGCACCGGAGACGGAAAACGCCTCACCACCCTGTTCGCTGTTGCGGTTATTGAGGGCGGAGTTGCTGAAGCCCTTGCCGGCGGAGACATCGCGGATATTTGAGATCGGCACTCTGTATCATTCCTTCCTTGCCGAATACGGGGCGCTTATACCTTTTAAAATATATTATCACATTTTTCTCGGTTTTGCAACCAAAAATATTGAATTTACATAAATTTCGTATACTCATACAAAAATGTTTGTGCAAAACAGCGATAATTCGAGTCAATAATACGGCGCTCAGCACCGTTTTGTATATATGCGATATACCCTTATCGAACAAATAAAACAGTCTCCCGATCCGGACACGTGGGAACGGGAGCGGAAAGGCAATGGAAAGTTATGGCTAAAGTAGAACCCGGAATGGAAGCAATGGTCGATGTTTACATCTTTGAAACAACGGGATTGCTTGAACAGCTCGACGAGATCCTTCTCAGGACAGAGAAGGCGAACGAGTTCACGGAGGATGATATCAATGAGATCTTCCGTATCATGCACACGGTCAAGGGCTCATCCGCGATGATGGGCTTCGACAACCTCCAGCAGCTCGCGCACAAGGGAGAGGATATGTTCTTCATTATCCGTGAGGCGCCGGAGAAGATGACCGATGTGGGCTTTGTCTACGACCTCGTTTTCCAGATGTCCGATCTCTTCAAGGCAGAGATCGATATGATCCAGAACAATGACGACTACGAACCGACGGATTTCTCCGAGATGATCTCAAGGCTCGAAAAGGGCGCAAAAATGCTCAAGGGCGAGCTTGAGGACGACGGCGGCACAGCCGCTGCGGCTCCCGCAGCAGAAGCAGAGGCTCCCGCTGCCGCAGCTCCAGCCGACAGCACTACCGTGCGTGTGTTCTTCGAGGACGGCTGCAAAATGGAGAATATCCGCGCTTTTATGTTGATAAACAATGTAAAGGAGTCCGTCGATGAGGTCGAGATCGTCGGCTATGTGCCCGAGGATATCGAGTCCAATCAGGATTCCGCAAATGTGATAATCGACAACGGCTTCCTTATGACGTTCCGCGCTCCCGACCCCAAGGCGGTATTCACCGCTATCGAGAACTCGCTGAACGTGCAGTCCTATGAGGTCGTTGACAACGTTGCCGCTTCGGCTCCCGCCGAGGCTCCCGCGGCAGAGCCCGCAGCTCCCCCCGCCGCAGCTTCCGGCACGGCTCCCGCTGCTTCCGCTCCCGCGGCAGCTCCCGCTCCGAAGCCCGCCGCCGCTCCCGCTGAGAAGTCCAAGGCTCCCGAGCAGAAGGCTCCTGCGGCTCCTTCCTCCGGCGGAGGAAAGCAGAGCCTCATCAGCGTAAACCTCCAGAAGCTCGACCAGCTCCATGATATCGTCGGTGAGATCATCACCACCGAGTCCATGGTAATATCCAACCCCGAGCTTGAGGGACTGCGCCTCGAGAGCTTCACAAAGTCCGCACGCGAGCTCCGCAAGCTGACCGCCGATCTTCAGGATACGGTAATGTCGATCAGAATGGTACCGCTGACCGGTCCTTTCCAGAAAATGAACCGCATAGTAAGAGATATGAAGGTAAAGCTCGGCAAGGACGTTGAGCTCGTCATAGAGGGCGACACCACCGAGGTGGACAAGTCTATCGTCGATAACCTCAACGACCCGCTGATGCACCTTGTAAGAAACGCGGTCGACCACGGCATCGAGGATACCTCCGAGGAGCGTGTGGCGCGCGGCAAGCCCGCCAAGGGCACGGTAAAGCTTTCCGCCATGAGCAGCTCCGGTGAGGTCGTTATCACGATCTCCGACGACGGTCAGGGCATTGACACCGAGAAGGTCATTCAGAAGGCGGAGCGCAACGGTCTGCTCACAAAACCGATCTCCGAATACTCCGAGCGCGAGATACAGAATATGATACTGCTGCCGGGCTTCTCTACCAACGATGTAGTCACCGAGTACAGCGGCAGAGGCGTCGGCATGGACGTTGTAAAGTCCAACCTCAGCAAAATGGGCGGCTCGCTCACCGTTGAGTCCAAGAAAGGCGAGGGTACCTCGTTCATCATCAAGATACCGCTCACTCTCGCTATCGTGGACGGCATGGAGATAATGGTCGGCGACGCGGAATTCACAGTTCCGATCTCCGTCATCAAGGAGAGCTTCATCGTCAAGCGCGACCAGATAATCAACGACACCAAGCGCGGCGAGATGATAATGATACGCGGCGTCTGCTACCCGATGCTCAGACTCAACGAAAAGTTCGGTCTGCCCTCGGACGTCAACGACATCGAGGACGGCATAGTGCTGCTGATAGAGTCCGAGAACAGAGGTATCTGCCTCTTCGCGGACAAGCTCATCGGCGAACAGCAGGTCGTTGTAAAGCCGTTCCCGAAGTATCTCTCGCAGTACGATATCAAGGGTCAGGGACTCAGCGGCTGCACCATTATGGGTGACGGCAGCATCTCCCTCATTATAGATGTCAACAGACTTATCGAGTCACACTAAGGGAGGGAGAATACTTATGGATATCAAAGAATTGTTTGCCAAGCAGGAAGAAATGAAGCAGAAGACTCTCAACTCGAAGAACGAGAAGGAGAGCGAAATAACGAAGGTCATGACCTTCTATATCGGCGACCAGGTCTACGGCATAGAGATACCCTACGTCATCGAGATCATCGGAGTCCCGCATATTACGGTCGTTCCCGGCATACCTTATTACATAAAGGGCATAATCAACGTCCGCAGTAAGGTGGTCCCCGTCATCGACATGAGAAGCCGTTTCGGCAAGGAGGAAAAAGAGTACAACGAACGTACAAACACCATTATCATCGAGGAGAGCGGCGTTTCCGTCGGCGTTATCGTCGATGAGGTCATCGGCGTTATCCCCGTGTATCAGAAATATATAGCCAATTCCCCCGACCGTATCGGCGTAAATGACAACAAGTTCATCAAGTACCTTCTTGAGATGCAGGACGGCATCAAGCTCGTTCTCGATGTTTCGAAGCTCATTTTCGACGGCGATATGTTCATAACCGAGGAATAAGGTTTAAGGAAAAGGAAAAATGCAGGTTAAGATAGACGATACCGAATTCAACAGGCTTGTTTCGTTCGTACACGACAACTATGGTATAAATCTCTCGCAGAAGCGCGTGCTCATTGAGGGCAGACTCGGCAATGAGCTGAAAAACAGGGGCTTCACGGACTATAAATCGTTTCTTGATATGGTGTTCGCGGATAAGAGCGGCACCGAGGTGGTCAATCTGCTCAACAAGCTCACCACCAATCATACGTATTTCCGCCGCGAGCCCGAGCACTACGCCTTCATGAAGGACGTTTTTCTGCCCGAGATCAAGCAGAAGAAAGCAAGCTCAAAGACAATATATATCTGGAGCGCGGCCTGCTCCAGCGGTGAGGAGCCGTATACCAACGAGATCGAGATGTTGGAGTTCTTCGGCATGGACGCTGCGAGCTGGGATACGAAGATACTCGCGACAGACATCTCACGCAAGGTGCTCGCAAAGGCGCAGCAGGGCGTATACCACCAGGACAGCATGAAGAATCTCGACCCCAAGGTCATCAAGAAATACTTCATACCTATGGAGAACAACTGCTACCGCGTAAACGACGAGCTTAAAAAGCGCGTTGTGTTCAAGGTGTTCAACCTCATGGAGCCGATACCGTACAAGAAGCACCCCTTCGACCTCATCTTCTGCCGCAACGTTATGATCTATTTCGACGCCGAAACAAAGAACGCCCTCGTGAACCGTTTTTACGATGTTATCGCACCGGGCGGATATCTGTTCATAGGTCACGCCGAGAGCATACCACGCGACGCTACGAAATTTGAGTATGTAAAGCCGGCGATCTACAGAAAGCCGGAATAATCAAAAAGTACCTTCTCCCCGCCACGTACGGGGAGAAATACCATATTAAAGGGAATTTTCCGCGGATATGATACCGCTCCCCTGTCAGAGCGCCGATCAAGGGCTTCAGCCGTTATCGTTCAACGGTCTGACAGAAGTTTGTATAAAAAATGCCAAAAAGAAGGGGGACTGCAATATGGCGATCAGAATAATCACCGTCGATGATTCCATACTGTTCAGGACAATTATAAAGAAAGAATTCGCGAAATACAACGATATAGAGATAATTGATATGGCGGCAAACGCGATGGAGGCGGAAGAGAAGATAATGCGCCTCAAGCCCGATGTCGTCACAATGGACGTTGAGATGCCCGGCATGAACGGCATCGACTTCATCAAGTCCTTCCTGCCCAAGAAGCGCGTACCCTTCATCGTCATCACTTCCTCGCCGACAAGAGCATTCGACGCTATCAGCGCGGGCGCAGTCGAATTCATGAAGAAGCCGCTGGTGCAGAACTCCGCGGATATGGACGCCTTCTGCGCAAGGCTCGCCTCGGTCATCAGATTCGCAGCCCAGGCAAATATCCGCTCCGGTCCCGTAAGACCGATGGCATCGGCTTCGACGCTGACTATGAGCTCCTCGGTGAACCCGAACAAGATAATAGCTCTCGGCGCGAGCACGGGCGGCACCGAAGCCCTTATCGAGGTGGTCAAGAGACTCCCGAAGAACTCGCCCCCCGTTGTCATCGTTCAGCATATGCCGGCAGGCTTCACAAAGATGTACGCCGAGCGCCTTGACAGGATATGCCAGATGGACGCCAAGGAGGCGGAGAACGGCGACAGACTGCGCCCGGGTCTCATAATACTCGGTGCCGGAGAATATCACCTGCGCCTGGCGAAGGACGCGCGCGGCTACTACGTTACCAGCAAGCCCGGCGAAAAGGTCTCGGGTCACTGCCCGTCCGTCGACGTGCTTTTCGAGAGCGTCGCCGAGGTCGCGAGAAACAACGCGGTCGGTGCTATCCTCACCGGAATGGGCGCTGACGGAGCCGAGGGTCTCCTGAAAATGCGCAAGGCGGGCGCCTATACGATAGGTCAGAATGAGCAGACCTGCGTGGTCTACGGAATGCCTGCCGTGGCGTTCAAGATCGGCGCCGTTATGAAACAGCTCCCGCTCGAAAAGATTGCCGAGGAAATAATCTCAAAGGTAAAATGAACAAATAAAAGCCGCAGCACCCCGCAGCGGCTTTTTTGTCTGATTTTTCCCGAAGGCTCTAAAGTTTTAGGAGCTTCTGTCGATATTATTAATAAGAATCTGACATAACACCACGACCCTGAAATGAGGTGATCCGGATGCTCAGCGTCGGAAGAGTAATGGAATTTTCCGCGATGACCAACGCTACCGCGCCTAAATCGAGCGAGCAGTTGTCCGAAAGAAAGACTTCGACACTCGCGGCGGACAATACCGATAAATTTGTGCAGTCCGGAGCTACGTTCACTCAGGCGTACACAAAAGCGACAGTCACCGACAACCGCAGCAACAATACAAATACGAGCACTATGCCGGACAGCGACGACGCCGTTCAGCAGGCTCGTGAGCGTGAGGAACGAAAAAAAGAAGAGGAAGCAAGGATAAACGACGAGCCGGAAGCTCCCGGACAGCCCGCAGAGGAGGAGCGTCCTCTCACCGCGATAATGAGGGACTTCGTGAAGCAGACTATGAAGGGTCAGGTCGAGGACAGCCGCAAGACCGACGCTCAGCGCGAGCTTGACGAGATACTCGGCACGCTCAGCGATGAGGAGCTCGACGGAAGCTACTGGAACGCCGGGAATACCGCGTACCGCATACTGGGCTTCGCGGAGGAGCTCGCCGGCGGCAACGCGGCGCAGTTCGGAGAACTGCGCGCAGCATTCGAGGAAGGCTTCGGCGACAGCGAGGCGGACTTCGGCGGCAGAGCCAATATGCCGCGTGTGAGCTACGAGACCTACGACCTTGTGCAGAACGGGTTCGACTATTTTATGAAAGCTGCCGGGACCATACAATAAGCCGGGATACGGCGGCGTAATACTTCCGGAACAGCGCAGTATAAGCTTCTGAGCCTATACTGCCTTTTCTTTTCCCATAAAACGAACAAGCCCCCCGCAGTACGCGGGGGACTCGTCGTTATGGAAGGATAACTCAGGATATAAAAAGTGAGATGTATCTGATTTATGTTATCGAACCGGATCCGTTCTATGCTTTTATTATACAGCATAATTCCGGAAATTGCAATTACAAAGCGGTTAAAAATGTTTACGAAGCGGTTACAATTTACGGAAAATTGTTACAAAATGTAACCTATGCGAAATAATGTGAATTTATTGTGATATCCGGAGGAAAAATGCCCGCGCAAGGTTGCATAGTACGCAAATATGTGCTATAATGAATGTGTCCTCAACAACTGCCGTTTGGCAGTTGTTGTCCCAAATCCTGTTTTACAGGATTTGGGGTCGCTGTAAAACGCGCTTTCAGCGTGTTTTACAGCGGACACATTCCTTGATGTCAGGCTCATTCCGCCCCTTTGGAGTAATGTGCAGACATCAACAGCTCACAGGCAGTAAAACAGGAGAGGAAGATCGTTATGTCGGAAAATACCCAGCTTACCGTACCGGGAAGCTTTGAAAATATACTCGGCTCCGGCCGCACGGAGGAGCTGCTTGAGACCGCGAAGCCTTTCATAGAGCTCATGATGCAGTACGAGTGCGCCGTGCGCGAGGTCGAGACAAAGCTGAACGTCCTCAACGACGAGTTCTCGACCCTCTATAACTATAATCCCATTGAGACCATAAAGACCCGCGTTAAGGATCCTATCAGCATTATCGGGAAGATGAAGCGCAAGAATCTCACCCCGACCGTCGAGAATATAGAGAGGAACCTCAACGATATTGCGGGAGTGCGCGTTATCTGCTCCTTCCCCGACGATATCTACGCCATAGCGGAGATACTTACCGGGCAGGACGACATCACTCTTGTAAAGCGCAAGGACTATATCGCCGACCCGAAGCCCAACGGCTACCGCAGCCTGCACCTTATTATAGAGATACCCATATTCCTGTCCACCGGCAAGAAGATGATGCGCGTTGAGGTGCAGTTCCGCACTATCGCCATGGACTTCTGGGCGAGCCTTGAGCATAAGCTGAAATATAAGCACAATGTCCGGGACTCCGAGGAGATATCGGCTTCTCTCAAATCCTGCGCCGACTCGATAGCCGAGCTCGACGCGCGTATGCAGGAGATACACAACCGTATAGAGCGCGAAAACGAGGATACGTAAACAGCGGCGGAAAAGCGGTAAACGCTTTCCGCCGCTTTCCCGTTCCGCTGAAACTGACCGGGTAACGGCACACTTTTCAGAACAGAGCTTGCATTCCCGCACTATAAATGCTATAATGCTATCGGAAAGCGGCCCGGATGACGAGAAACGGAGATGTAACTATGGAAATGATGAAAAAGAACAGGTTCACATACGCGGCAGGCGATATTTTAGATCTGGCCGACGATGCGCTTGTGATGACGACAGACGAGTCCTGCCGCCCCTTCGGTACGTTAAACGGTGATCTCTGGAATCACGGCGGTGCCGCATTGTTCGGCATCAGGCGCGATCTCCGTCATAAAGGCGAGAAGCTCAAAGCCGGAGATATACGGATAACGAGAGGCTACAACCGGACAATGAATAAGGATTATACCTGCATAGTCGCGTGTATGCCTTTGTGTACAGGAAGCTGGGACAGAGAGCTGATAGCGGACTGCTACCGCAGATGCATCGAAACGGCAGTCATGAAAGGCAAAAAAAATCTGTTTTTCCCGCTGATCGGCGAGAGTGACAGTACGGATACCGACGGTCTGCTGATCTGCGCGGAGTACGCGATAAACGACGCCCTCGGCAGGCTCGGCGCCGATAAGCCCATCGACGTGACCGTTGTTCTGAGCGACGAGGTGTTCTCGTATATAGTGCCGCTTGAGGAGATGATGACAGGCGGACATCTGCCGGAGCCGGAGTGGCAGGCTGCACACGGCAGCCCTGAGCGCGCCGCCGGAGAATACGCGGCAAAGAAGCAGGCTTTCCTGACAAGCAAAAGAGAACGTGAGCGCAGTGCCGTTACCGAAAGCATCGTAAAGCGGATAAAGCGGGAAAAGGAAGCCTTCCTTGCCGAAAATGCCGACAGATACGCGGACGAAAAGCCGGAAAAGATACTGAAAATATTCCGCACGGAAAAGATAGACGGCATAATACAGAACTGGTGCGACAGTCCGAACCCGCTCAGGGGACTGGAAAAATATGCCCGCGCTGAAAACAGCCGCAACAGCCTCGCGCAGACGACAGGTATCTCGGCGCAGACTCTGACCGACATAAACGGCAAGCACAAGCTCCCCGCGCGAGAGACCCTTCTGGCGTTGGCCGCAGGCATGAAGCTGCCATACGACGAAAGGCTGGAGCTTATGATGTACCGCGACGAGGATATGCGCTACCCGTCCACCGAAAAGGAAATACTGATCGAGAAGTGCATAGACGAAACGGGCTACGACGAAAACGATATGACGTATAAGGAGCTGAACGATCTGGTCTACAAAATGTCGGGCGAAAGGTTCAGCATCTACGACGGGACAGGCATATCGCTCGCCGCGAATAAGGATAAATAAAGGCTTCACGCCTGTACCGGAATTATTCAGCCGTCGGCTGAAGCTTTTTTCTCTCCGATATGTTATAATACGATCATGGAAGCCGGAAACGGCGAAAAACGATAATAACATAACGGAGGAAACGGCTATGACAGACCACATCATCACAAACACCATAACAGCCCCGGCGTATATCCGCAGCGGATCGTCGGGTATAAGAGAGGTGCCTCTCGACAGCGAGCTGCTCTCGAAGCGCATCATCGTTCTCAACGGCGAGATCACGCCGGAGACCGCGGTGGGGTTCTTCATGAGTATGCAGTACCTCACCCGCACGAACGAGCCTATAAACATCTATATCTACTCTCCGGGCGGCGACGTGACCGCGGGCAGAGCGATATACGACATGATGCAGGGCTGCCGCAATGAGGTAAGGACTTACTGCATCGGCATGGCGGCAAGCATGGCGGCGGTGCTGCTGGCTGCGGGGACTCACGGCTCACGCTTTATACTCCCGAACGGCGAGGTAATGATCCATGAGGTGCTCACCAAGAGCATCGGCGGCTCAGCCACCTCGATCACTAAGCTCTGCGCCTCGATCAACGAGGTCAGGGACATTATGAACGGCATACTGGCGAATCACACCGGCAAAACCGTCAAGGAGATAAACAAGGCTACCTCCTTCGACAACTACATGAACGCTGAGCAGGCGATAGAGTTCGGTATATGTGATAAGATAGTGACTGACATTTTCGGGGAGGCTGAGTAATATGATGACAAATGAGAACACGGGAACAGTAAGGATAGCGCAGGGCTGCTCGTACAGCCTCGACGACCTGAGGACGGGTATCAACAACAACATTCTGGCGGTAGGCTCCAGCGGTACGGGAAAGACCCGCTCGCTGGTCATTCCGGCGCTTCATGAGGCTGTCGGCTCCTACTTTATCGTAGACCCCAAGGGTCTGCTTTACCGGAGCTTCGCACCGTACCTTGAGAGCAAGGGCTATGTGACAAAGCTCATCAACTTTGCGGATCCGGCTCACTCCGACGGCTACAACCCCATGGAATGCATACATTCGACGCAGGATATCATCAAGCTCGCGGAGCTTATCACCGATTCAAAGCAGACCGTAGGCACAGACCCGTTCTGGGATCAGAACGAGATGATATATCTGTGCGCGCTGACAGGCTACCTTTACGAGACCAGGATCATGCCCATGAATATCAGCTCTATACTCAAGCTCAATAACGAGGGTGAGCGCGACGGAGAGTATGACAAGTCCTCAAAGCTCCGCAGGCGGTTTCATGAGCACAAGCGTAAAAACCCGGACAGCTGGGCGTGCATGAAGTTCGACGAGGTGGACGTCACGCCGTACAAGACCTACGACTGCATCAGGTCGACGCTCTCCGGCAAGTTCTCAAAGCTCGACACAAAGGAGCTTCGCACGATGATGCGCAAGGGCAGGTTAAGCTTTACCGACGCCGCGACCCGCAAGACCGCCGTGTTCGTGACCATAAGCGACACCGACAGATCAATGGATATGCTCGCCAACCTCTTCTTTTCACAGGCTTTGAACAGTCTCTGCGACTACGCCGACAAGGAATGCGGCGGAAGGCTCCCCATACCGGTGCGGCTGATACTCGACGACTTCGCCACCAACGTCACGATAAGAGAGTTCCCGCGAATGATCGCGTCCATACGCTCCCGCGGCATATCTACCATGCTCCTTATACAGGCGGAGTCGCAGCTTGAGCAGAACTACAAGCAGGACGCCCGCACCATAATCTCCAACTGCGACACCTACGTCTATCTCGGCACAAACGACCTGAACACAGCAGAAGCGATAAGCAAGCGCTGTGACCGCGAACTCTGGGACGTTCTGTATATGCCCAGAGGACGCTGCTGGGTGTTCCGCAGCGGCGATCAGCCGGTAAACGCAAAGCTCGTCGACCCCGTGCCGCTCATTGAAGAAATGAAAGACAGCGTGAAAAAGGAATATACCGAAGAGCTGCCCGCGTAAAACGGGCTGCTCCCGGCAGGCGGTACCCCGGATCATCTCCGACAGTATTTTTTTCATCAAAAAGTATTGTAAAAAAACAAAAAATATGATATACTTTAATGAAGAATAACTGTAGTGCGTTCACACTGAGCTCGGAAACATACTCTGATCAGGTGTGAAAACGCCGGAAGCCCCAAGGGGTCACACAAGCTGGGAGGTATCCGTATGACGGAAGGTACGGAAAGAACAATGACGGAAAAGGAGCTGCTCGACAGCTTCGACGAGGCGCTGAGAGACGGACATATTTTTGTCTGCTATCAGCCGAAGATCAATCACGCGACAGGCAGAATGATAGGTGCCGAGGCGCTTATGCGCTGGAAGCACCCCGTTTACGGGCTCCAGTTCCCTTCCGACTTTATACCCGTGCTTGAGCGCAACGATCTTATCCACCGCGCTGACCTGTACGTATTTGAACAGGTGTGCGCGTTCCAGAGACAGATCATAGACAGCAAGACTTCGCCTGTGCCTGTCTCCTTCAATATGTCGCGCCTCGATATGCTGCATGACAGCTATATCGACGACATTGAAAAGCTCCGCAAAAAGTACGATATACCCGTGAAGCTGCTTCACGCCGAGATAACCGAATCGTCCGCCGTGGGCGGTATGGAGCTCGTCATCGGCGTGCTTAAAAAGCTGCACGACTGCGGCTATAAGGTGGAGATGGACGACTTCGGCAGCGGCTATTCGTCGCTCAATATGCTTAAGGATCTCGACGTGGACGTGATAAAGCTCGATATGCGTTTCCTGAGCGGCAATATCGGCGGACGCGGCGGTACTATAATCAGCTCTATCGTCCAGATGACAAAATGGCTCAATACGCCCGTCGTAGCGGAGGGAGTCGAGACTATCGAGCAGGCGGACTATATGAAGAGCATCGGCTGCAGCTATATACAGGGCTATCTCTATTCAAAGCCCCTGACCGCCGACCAATTCATCGAAATGCTCCGCAGGCTCGACCATGAGCCCGCAGCCGCGGCTATGGACCTGATATCCGTCATGGACGCGGGTAAGTTCTGGGATCCGAACTCGCTGGAGACGCTGATATTCAACAGCTACGTCGGCGCGGCTGTGATCTTCAGATATCAGAACGGCAAATGCGATATTCTGCGTATCAATCAGAAATATATGAAAGAGATCGGCATGAATATGACCGAGAAGGAGATACTGTGCTCCGACCCGTTCGAGGGCTTCGACGAGGCGAATCTCAAAAAGTTCACCGACACGCTGAAACGCGCCGCCAAGTCCTATGACGAGGAATCCTGCGAGACATGGCGCACAGTATGCTCGAAGATCTGCGGCAAGGACAAGATCTGCGTGCGCACAGACCTGCGCATGATAGGCAAGGCGGACGACGAGTATATCTACTACGCCACAGTCCGCAATATCACGTCGGAGAAGAAGCGCTTCGGCGAGATCGAGGAGAGCGAGCGCAAATTCCGTATGGCAAGCGAGCAGGTCAACGTATACGCCTGGGAGTATATTTTCGCCACAAAGCAGATGAGACCGTGCTTCCGCTGCATGAGGGATCTCGGTGTACCTCCGGTGGTGGAGAATTACCCCGCGCCGCTGTTTGACAGCGGGCTGTTCCCCCGCGACTATGAGGAGATGTACTATGATATGCTCCATAAGCTCGAAGCGGGACAGGAATCAGCCGAGGCGGTCATACCGCTCACAGTCGGGCGTATACCCTTCCATGTGCGCTATACGACCGAGTTCGACGAGAACGGCAAGCCCCTCAAGGCGTACGGCTCGGCGGCTATTGTAGCGGACGGGAAGAAAGCATGACCTCCGCGACCTTCGCACGCAAAAAAAGCCGGCGAACCGGCTTCATCAGCTATTGATCCCGACCTCCCGCGGCAGCTGACCGCGGGAG
Organism: Ruminiclostridium sp.; assembly: GCA_024682455.1. GTDB lineage: Bacteria > Bacillota > Clostridia > Oscillospirales > Ruminococcaceae > Ruminiclostridium_E. The sequence continues at coordinate 30,013 of JAIKZF010000038.1, forward strand.
GCCGTTTGACTCTCGGGAACGTATTATTCCTCGGGCTCGGTTTTTTCGGCGGGCTCGGGCTTTTCGGCGGGCTTCGGGGTGTCGGAGCGCACAGAGCCGCTGCCTGTTCTCACGCCGTATTTCAGCAGCTCGGCGGAAGCCATGATAAAGCCGCCGAACACCATTGCTCCGCAGCCGAAGGACTGGTCTCCTATATCAGCGATATTGTATGAGTTCATCGCTATCACCATGGGATAGAGCCCTACGATAAGCATGTGCACTATACCGCCGAATATCGCGGCATACGCCACGGCATTCACGCCGTTTATCACCTCGGCTATGAACGGCGTCCCGAAGGTCCTGAGCTTGACCATGGCGATTATCATGAATATCACCGCCACAAGCACGGCAAGAAGATCAACTCCCTGAACCACAAGCTTACACAGCCTTTCGGTGTCGTGTATGAAGTCGCCCGGAGCCATAAGGCTCTTAACGAACGCCCAGCCGAATATGGCCAGCGCCACTCCCGATATCACGCATACGGTCGCTATCAGAGCGACGGGCTCCAGTATTTTGAAATTTCTTTCGTCCTTCATGGTACTATCCCTCTCTTATTATAAGCAAATTCACGCGGCCTTCGGTGAAATTATAACACAAAACCGGGAAATTGTCAATAATTGTCCCGATACCGGCACAATTACCCGAAATCGCGCAGTAAACGATTGAAAAAACATGATATTTATGATATAATGATACAGGATATCGGCTCGTGACGAAAGGGGGCGGCAGCGTGGATCCGAAAAAACAGCTCGAAGAGATATACAGGATCATAGAGCAGCTCGGTCAGGACGACAATCTGAAAAAGAACGCCTCGCAGGACGGCGTGTACAGCGACGAGCCCATACTGCGCACCGCCGCGCAGATACCGCGTCCCGCCGCCAAAGCCGCGGTTCCCGCGAAGATCAGGGATATGCGCGACCTCGCCTTTGCGGACCATATGTTCTGGCAGCCCAAGGAGCGCATTTTTATCGAACAGGCTCGCTTCATGGAGAGCTATGAGGACGATCTTGAATATACCGGGCAGTTAGAACTCTCGTTCCCTACCTATTCCGATCTTACGATCGAGCAGCTGCGCGGGTATTTCACCTGGCGCGCCGCAGTACGCAAAGGCGGCTTCCCCGACGCGCCGAAAGCCTTCATCTATATCTACTGCTTTGAGCTGATAAACGGTATCGGAGCCGAAAGCCCCGAGGACAGCTGCGCAAAGCTTGCCCGGATACGCGACAGATACGGCGAAGACCGTTTCCTGAAACGTGACACGGAGCGCTGGATAAAGGATCTGGCCATATACCACAGACTTGCGCCGGAGCTCGCTTCCCTGCCCTCTGTCGGCGCCGAGCCTGCCGTTTACGTGCTGACCCACCCCGGCGGGTATGACGACGGGGAGCTTTTCGGCGCGGTAAAGGAGCTGTCCGACTACCTGATCGAAACAAGCACGTATTATAAGGAATACCCCGCCGAGGTCGCCGAGGTGACCTGCGGGCTTTTCCGCGCGCTGGCGGAATACTTCGGAGGAGACGGCAGCGAGCAGCTCATGAAAAAGCTGTACACCACGCATGCCAGATCACATCACTATCACAGGCTGTTCCTCGGAGCTGTTTTTGTGGATATGATGAGAGACAGGAGCTATGTCTACGAGCTGAATATCTGCGAGCATTACGAGTGCGAGAACGGTGTATACAGCTGCGATATGGTATATGTCCCGCCTCACAGGAATCACGTTATCGGCATGCTGCTGCGCGCCGTTGACTATATGATGCGGAAAAGATACGGGTTCAGATATAAGCTCGGGAGCTGCAGGGTGAGCAGTGAGGACGAGAAGCTCATAAACGCTGCTATGGACAGGCTCGACGAGCACAAAAAACAGAACAGTATCAAAAAAGTTGAAATAGACGTGAGCAAGCTCGGAAATATAAGACATTCGGCGGACATTATCCGTGAGAAGCTTATAGTCGATGACGAGGAGGACGGGACTCCCGCGGATCCCGTGCCGGAGCCCGGGCAGCCCGCGCCGGAGGACAGCGTTCTGCCGCTGAACGACGGCGAGCTGGGTTATCTGCGCTGCCTGCTTTACGGCGGAGACGCGAACGCCGCCGCAAAGTCCGCGGGCAGTATGCCCTCGCTGCTTGCCGACGCGATAAACGATAAGCTGTTCGATATGTTCGGGGACACGGTGATAGAGCTGTCCGGCGGCGAACCGAGCGTTATAGAGGATTATACGGACGAACTGAAAGGACTGATAACGACATGAAGATACCGAAGCGCATAGCCTCGGCTGTGATAAATTCTCTCAAGGGAGGCGTTGTTCCGCGTATCGGACTGCCCTACATCACTGTGGGCAGAGAGGCAGAGATAAACGCCCTGCTGCACGATGTCGACATCATCGCGGACGGAGGAGCGGCGTTCCGCTTCATCGTCGGCAAGTACGGAAGCGGCAAGAGCTTCCTGCTCCAGACTATACGCAGCCACGTTATGGACAGGGGATTCGTAGTGGTCGACGCCGACCTCTCACCCGAGAGGAGGCTCCAGGGCACAAAGGGACAGGGGCTCGCGACCTACAAGGAGCTTATCCGCAATATGTCCACCAAGACCTGCCCGGACGGCGGAGCCCTTACCCTGATACTCGACCGCTGGATAAGCGGCGTGCAGGCGGAGACCGCCGCAGACAGCGGGCTCGCTGCGGATTCGCCTGAGTTCGCGAAGCTGGTGGAAAAGAAGATATACACCGTGATAAGCTCGCTGAACGAAATGGTGCACGGCTTCGATTTCGCAAGGCTGCTGACCATTTACTGCCGCGCCTGCACCGACGGGAACGACGAGGACAAGGCTAAGGTCGCGAAGTGGTTCCGCGGCGAGTACGCGAACAAGACCGACGCCAAGGCTGAGCTCGGCGTCAACATCATAGTAACCGACGACGATTGGTACGAGTATATCAAGCTTTTCGCGGCGTTTCTTAAAATGGCGGGCTACAACGGGCTGCTGGTGCTGATAGACGAGCTTGTGAACATCTACAAGGTACCGAACTCGATAACCCGCCAGTACAACTACGAAAAGATACTGACGATGTACAACGACACCCTGCAGGGCAAGGCAAAGCACCTCGGCATCATCATGGGCGGGACTCCGCAGTGCATCGAGGACACGCTGCGCGGCGTATACAGCTATGAGGCTCTGCGCTCGCGGCTCTCCGAGGGACGCTTCGGGCGCGAAGGCATAAAGGATATGCTTGCTCCCGTGATACATCTGGTGCCTCTCACCTATGAGGAGATGCTGGTGCTGACCGAAAAGCTGGCCGATATCCATGCCCAGCTCTTCGACTATGAGCAGCGCATGACCCAGGATGATATGATCGCGTTCATTAAGACTGAATTCGGCAGGATAGGCGCGGATACGCATATCACGCCTCGCGAGGTCATACGCGACTTCATCGAGCTGCTGGATATCATTTACCAGAACCCGGATATCAATATCACGGAGTTCATCGGCTCCGGCGGTATGAAGTTCACCGCTCCCGACGGCGGCGACGATGACGACAGCGGCGAGTTCGCGGAATTTGAGGTTTAAGAAGCCGCTTACGCTCGAGTGGCCGCTTACGCTCGAGCCCGGGGGAAACTTTTTTGAAAAAAAGTTTCCCCCGGACCCCCTTCAAAAAACTTTCAACCGCTTCGCTTTTAAATCAGAGAGTTATCTGCGTTATTCAAAAAGATTGGAATAAGTTATGAGTATTTTTGAGAGATACGCGCCCTTCGTGCAGGATTTCATATACAGAAATAACTGGGAGTCCCTGCGCGCAATACAGACCGCCGCCGGCGACGGTATTTTCAATACCGACGACAATGTGCTCCTGTCCGCGTCGACCGCCTCGGGCAAGACAGAAGCAGCGTTCTTCCCTATTCTCACCCTGTTCTCCGAGGATATGCCGAAGTCCGTCGGCGCAATATATATAGGACCGCTTAAGGCTCTGATAAACGACCAGTTCGCAAGACTGAACGACCTGTGCGCGGAAGCGGATATCCCCGTGTGGCACTGGCACGGCGATGTCTCGCAGTCCCACAAGGCGAAAATGATGAGGAATCCCTCGGGTATACTCCAGATAACGCCCGAGTCTCTCGAAGCCATGCTTATCCGCAAGCACTCTGCTATCCCTAAGCTTTTCGGAGATCTGCGCTTCATCGTTATCGACGAGATCCATTCCCTTATGCGCGGTGACCGCGGAGGACAGACTATCTGCCTGATCGAGCGGCTGTCAAAGCTCGCGGGGGTCAATCCGCGCCGCATAGGTCTGTCCGCGACGATAGGCAACCTTGAGGCAGCGGGCGAGTTCCTGTCCTACGGCTCCGCCAGAAAGACATTCATTCCCCGCATAAAGGAAAAAGGAAGCAAATGGCGGCTCTCAATGGAGCATTTCTACGTTGCGGACGTTCAGGCTTCCGAGGGCAAGAAGACCCCGGACGCCATGCCGCTGCCCGAGGAGCCCACCGACAAGGCTCCGGAGCACGCAGACCCGGGAATGGGTTATATATTTGAACACACCAAGGGGAAAAAATGCCTTGTCTTCGTAAACTCACGCGAGGAATGCGAGGCTGTCACCACTACCCTGCGCTCATACTGCGAGGCTAACCACGAGCGTGACAGGTTCCTCATACACCACGGCAATCTCTCAGTTTCCTACCGCGAGACTGCCGAGACCGCGATGAAGGACGAGGACGTGTACATGACCACCGTTACCACCGCGACTCTGGAGCTGGGCATAGATATAGGGAGGCTGGAAAGGGCGTTCCAGATAGACGCGCCGTTCACGGTTTCGTCATTTCTGCAGCGCTTGGGACGTACCGGCCGGCGGGAGCTCCCGCCGGAGATGTGGTTCGTTATCCGCGAGGATATGCCCGAGCCGCGCACTATGATGCCCGAGGCCATACCGTGGAAACTGCTCCAGGGGATAGCTCTGATACAATGCTACCTGGAGGAGCGCTGGGTCGAGCCTCCGAAGCTCGACAGGCTGCCGTACAGTCTGCTATACCACCAGACAATGAGCACTCTTGCCTCCTGCGGGGAGCTGACTGCGGCGGAGCTGGCGCAGCGTGTGCTTACGCTAAAATACTTCCACAGGATATCGCAGGACGACTATAAGATCATGCTTCGCTATCTTATCGACAACGACCACATTCAGCGCACCGACGAGGGCGGGCTCATAGTTGGGCTGTCGGGAGAAAGAGTGACCAACTCGTACAAATTCTACGCGGTATTCCGCGAAAATGAGGAATTTACCGTGCGCTGCGAGTCTCAGGAGCTCGGCACTCTGGTCATGCCTCCGCCTGTCGGCGAGAAGATCGCGTTAGCAGGTCACGTATGGCTGGTCACCGAACTCGACCGCAAAGCTCATATGGTCTACTGCCAACCCGTAAAAGGAAAAGTCCCCGCTTATTTCGGGGACTGTCCGGGAGATATCAACACAAAGATACTGCTGCGTATGCGCGAGGTACTGCAGGAAGACAAGAGCTATCCGTACCTTATGAAGAACGCCGTTCAGCGATTGGCTCAGGCACGAATGGCGGCGCGCAATTCATACGTGAGTGATCTGCCGCTGATTGATCTGGGCGGAGATATGTGGGCGCTGTTCCCATGGCTCGGGACGTACGCGTTCCTTGCGCTGGAGAGGTTCATCAAGATACGATGCGCGGACAGGCTCGGGCTGAAAAGCCTCGATCCGTCGCGTCCGTACTTCATGCAGATAACGATGAAGGCCGGAGCCAAAGAGTTCTACGACGTGCTCGCGGACGAGGCGAAAAAGCCTCTCGACCCGCTGGAGCTCGTCTATCCCGACGAGGTGCCGGAATTTGAGAAATATGACGAATTCGTACCGCCGGAGCTGGTCAGGAAGGGCTTTGCCTGCGGAGTACTGGGCATCGACGAGATGCTGGAGCGCGTGAAGAGCTGGAACTGATCTTCCGGTTCACACCTCGTATATCGTTACGATAACGCCGGTATCTGTGGGCTGCACGGAGGAACGGAGCTCGGCCTCCTCCAGAAAAACCAGCTCCGGGGAATCTGTCACTATGCTCGGGACACAGCTTTCAAGGGAGCTGCCGTTGTTCTCTATGCAGACACGGCAGCTTCTTCCCGTCATATCCGTTCCCTCGAGCATATACCTCGCCGACAGCGAAAAGCTGCCGTCCTGCCCTATATGCTGTGTGTCAGTACCGTCAAACAATGTCCTGCCGCGGAAGAACACGCCCTCAGCCGTCGCAGCGAACGGTATCATCACGACCCGGCAGGTCTTGCCTGCCGTTTCATACTTGCCGTGGATCGTCACATTTATCTTCATTATCGTACGCATATCGGTCTCCTTCTGTCGTCAGCTCTTTTCTCAAGTATATCACCCGGAAAGCGGGATTGTCAACTGTTTATTCGGAGCTCCGCGCGGTGTTATAAGCAGAAAATATGAAAATTTTCAGTTTTTTTAAAATTTTTCAAAAAAAAGCTTGACAAAATGCTCGGATTATGGTATACTGATACAGTCATCAGCGAGATGACCACCTGCGGAGGTGGTGGAATGGCAGACACGCTACTTTGAGGGGGTAGTGGGCGTTAGCTCGTGTGAGTTCAAGTCTCATTCTCCGCACCAGTGAATAACTGATAACAGAGCCGTTTGTGGGCAATACCACAGACGGCTTTGTTATATTATCTAACTGTGATTTTACGTCAGTTCGCACAAAGTTCGCACACTTTGGTGCTTTACTGCGAGAAAACTGCACTTTTTCTCACGTTTTTTTAGCAGTAAGAAGGGTTTATATAAATATCCCTCTGATGAGTGTCAAAAATCAATTCTTCTAAAAACGGAAAGAAATGATCTGAGATAATTTCTATAACTTATATGTAGCATCAAAGCCGCGGAACAAATTACCGTTCCACGGATTGCTGACATTTATCTGTCAAAAAAGTTATATATTAATGAAGTTCGTTTAATGGCGTGGAAATTTGAGCCTATGTCGAGTGTTGTAACCGACTCTCAACGTTTTGTATTCAAGCGTCAGAAATACTCCGACAAAATGTAGTCAATGTCGGCAGAATATTTAACGCTCTGTATATCGCGATATACAGAGCGTTGATTCATTCGTTAAGTATCGTTACC